>JAPXLS010000045.1:0-13065 GCA_033809435.1 Bacillota bacterium | reverse complement strand
AAGCGTCGCAGATTGAGGAGAAGCCGCTGGTGCTCATGCTTCTGGATCTGGACTACCTCTATGTGGCGGGAGCCGGGACACTGGAGGATGAGCTCATCGCCGCCGCCGGCGGGATCAATGCAGCCGGAGCGGAGGGCTATGCCCAGCTCAGCGAAGAGGCGCTCATCGAGGCCGATCCCGATATCATCATCTGCACATTCCCGCTGCGTGAGCGGATTCTGTCCGAAAAGGATGCCTGGAAAGATCTGGCATCAGTGAAGGATGAGGCCGTCTACGACATCGATGGAGACCTGGTGAACCGCCCCGGGCCGCGCCTGGTCCAGGGTCTGGAGCTCCTTTACGGCATCTTCCATCCCTAGCCCCGGTGCAAGGGAAGACAGGGCCGGTTCGAACAGAGCCAGGCAGGCAAAATGATTCGAGGAGCAGATGAAACAGGGAGGAGCGATTGGCGATGCGGGGAAGGCGTCTTGTACTGCTGGCGGTTTTGCCTCTGATTGCCGCCGTTGTTCTTGTCGTTGCCGTGGGTATCGGCGCCGTGGCGGTGCCGCCCCTGGAGGTAGCGAAAATCATCTGGGAGGCTCTGCGCGGCGCCTCCCCCGCCGCAGCCGTACCGGCGGAGACGATCATCCTGCAGGTTCGCCTGCCCCGCATCCTCATGGGCTTTCTCATCGGCGCATCGCTCTCGGTGGCGGGGACGGCCTTCCAGGGGCTGCTGCAGAACCCCCTGGCCGACCCCTACACCATCGGCGTCTCCAGCGGCGCCGCCGTCGGGGCCACCGCGGCCATGCTCTTTCTTTCCGAAACCGCCTCCGGCTTCATTATCCCCCTCTGCGGCTTTGCCGGGGCGCTGCTGGCCCTCTTCACCGTGTACCGCCTGGGCAGCGTGGGGGGGCGCCTGCCCGTGGTCACGGTGCTCCTGGCCGGGGTGGTGGTGAGCTCCTTCCTCTCGGCCGTCATCTCCCTGGGCATGCTCCTGGCCGGCGAGCAGATGCGCAACCTTTTCTTCTGGCTGGCCGGCGGCCTGAGCCAGAGGGGATGGCCTTTCCTGCTTCTGATCATCCCCTATTTCACCGCCGGCCTGGCCGTCCTCTTCTACTTTTCCCGCGATCTGAACCTTATCCTCATGGGTGAAGAGGATGCCCTGAGCCTGGGCGTGGAGGTGGAGCGGACCAAGAGATGGATCCTGGTGGCCGCCTCGCTCATCACCGCCGGAGCAGTCTCCGTCAGCGGCATGATCGGCTTTGTCGGCCTCATCGTGCCCCACGCCATGCGCATCCTCATCGGCGCCGATCACCGCTACCTTTTTCCGGCGGCGCTCTTCGGCGGGGGCATCTTTCTCGTGGCCACCGATACCTTTGCCCGCACCGTTATCGCCCCGGCGGAGATACCGGTGGGCATTGTCACCGCCTTTCTGGGGGCGCCCTTCTTCGTGTACCTGCTGCGGCGCCACCGTGAAAAATACCGCTTCTAGGTGATGAGAATGACATTGCAGATAGAAGTCAAAGGGCTCACATTCAGCTACGGCCCCGAGAGGGTCCTTGACGGCGTCAGCATGACCCTGGAACAGGGCGATTTTACCGGCATCATCGGCCCCAACGGCAGCGGTAAATCCACCCTTCTCAAAAACATGGCCGCCATCCTCACCCCTTCCGGCGGCGAGGTGGCCCTGGGCGGAAAGGCGCTGTCCCGCTGGAGGCGGCGTGATCTGGCCCTGCAGCTGGCCCTGGTGGGGCAGGGAGGCGGCGCCGGTTTCAACTTCTCGGTGGAAGAGATGGTGGCCATGGGGCGCTATCCCTACCTGGATCGCTTCGGCTCTCTCAAGTCCGGGGACCGCCGGGCCGTGGAGCGGGCCATGCACCTGACGGGCTGCTACCACCTGCGGCACAGGGAGATTTTCTCCCTCAGCGGGGGGGAGCGGCAGCGGGCCATCCTGGCCCGCGCCCTGGCCCAGGAGACCCCCTGCCTGCTGCTGGACGAGCCCACCTCCTTCCTCGATCTGGGCTACCAGGTGGAGCTGCTGGAGCTGCTGCAGAGCCTGAACCTGCGGGACAGGCTGACCATCGTTGTGGTCATGCACGACCTGAACCTGGCCTCGCGCTACTGCCGCAAGCTCTATCTGCTTTACCGCGGCCGGATCTACGCCGGCGGAGCTCCGGAGGAGGTGCTCACCCGCGAGCACATCCTCGAGGTATACCGGACCGAGGTGCTCATCGAGCCCCATCCCCTGGATGGAAAACCGCAGGTCATTCCCGTTTCCGCCGCCTCCGCGAAAACAGGAAACAGCTTCAAGAAGCGGCTGCACCTCATCGGCGGCGGCGGCAGCGCCACGCCGCTGATGAAGGAACTCTTTGTCAAAGGCATCTCCCTTTCCGCCGGCGTCCTCAGCGTGGGCGACAGCGACTGGGCCACCGCCCGCCGCCTGGGCCTGCGCATGGTTGAAGAGGCCCCCTTTTCACCCATCAGCGGTGAGCGCCACGGGCAGAACCTGGAGCTCATCGAAGGGGCCGGGGCGGTGGTCCTGGCTCCGCTGTACATGGGCCCGGGCAACCTGCCCAATGTGGAGGCGGCCCTTCATGCCCTGCAGCGGGGGCTGCCCCTTTTCGTCATCGACACACCGCCGCCGGCGGCGCGCGATTTTACCGGCGGATGCGGTGAAAAGCTGTACCGCCGCCTGAAGGAAGGCGGCGCCAGCTTTCTTCCCGAACTGGATACTGACGGCATCGCCACCCTGCTCACATCGCCTTCTTGCTTCCCCGAAAAGACGCCGGAACGGTAAGTATTTTTAGACACAGGTTGCAGGAATTAGCAGATATTAAGAGAATCTGATCACAAAGGTCATATTGTTATGGATTGCCCATCAAAAAAAGGGGGGTCAGCGCCATGTTGCGTTCATATCGGGATACGGAGCTTTCGAACAGCGTCGCCGAATTTCCCGGACCATCCCTTCCGGAACAGGAAGAGCCCCGGGTGTCGAAGATCAAGATCCGGGTCCGCTTTGATTACCGCGGTCTGCCCCGCCCCGCCCGTTTCTTTTTTGGCGGCAGGGGGGCGAAAGAGGTGGCCGAGGAGCTGCGCCAGCAACAGTCCAACATGTGGCGCCATGTGCCCCTGCAGGGCGTGCTCATAGAGGATATCGAATTTTTCGAGCTGTACACGGTCTACGATGAGATTGAAGAGACCCATGCCGCCTTTGCGCCCGTGGAGCTCAGGGCGACGGTGGATTCCCTGGGGGACATCCTGCGCTTTGTCTGCCGCAGCGAATTCCGCAGGGTGGAGATTATGGAGCCGGAGCGGCTCCATCTGTCCAACCGCGACCTGGAACGGCTCTTCTTCAAGTTCGGGGAAACCCTCCAGCAGAGCCTGAAAGAACAGGAGCAAGAGAGAAGGTAACCCCTCATCCTGTTGTCCCGCCTGCCCCCAAGGTATAAATTTCTCTCCCTGCGCCACATTAAGGCCGAAAGGGGAGAATGGGGTGAACTGTCTGCAACGCTGGATTGGCGGCACCGCGGCCAGGCTGGAGCGCATCCTTTTCATGTGGACCGCCGCGCTGCTGGCGCTGCTGCTGCTGAGCCAGCTGGTGATGATGAATCCGAAAGCGCGCCTATTTTTGAGCAGGGTGGATGCACTGGAAGGGGCCCCCTATCCGGCCCCCGCCGATTAGGGCGCCACGGTTGCTTCACTATTTTCCTGTAAAAAAAGGTATTTGGCTTATGATCTCGAAAAAGAAAATGATATGTCGATTGATCCTGCTTTGAAAATAGCCATTGACGGTCCGGCGGGTTCCGGGAAAAGTACGGTGGCGCGGGAGATCGCCCGCCGGCTGGGACTAACGTACCTCGATACCGGGGCCATGTACCGGGCTGTCACCCTGAAGTTGATCCGGGCGGGTATAGATCTGGCAGATTCCGATGCGGTCGGGGCACTGCTGGAGCGGACCTCGATCGTGCTGGACCGGGGTGAAGAGGTCTACCTGGACGGTGAGTGCGTCACCGCGGAGATCAGGAAGCCCCCGGTCAATGCGTCGGTCTCCCGGGTTTCGGAGCTGCCGGCCATCAGGCGGAAGCTGGTCCGGCAGCAGCAGGAGATTGCCGCCGCTTCCGCCGGCATCGTCATGGAGGGGCGGGATATCGCCTCCCGGGTGCTGCCCGATGCCGGTTACAAATTTTATCTTGATGCCGCCCTGCCGGAAAGGGCCCGCCGGCGGATGCGGGAACAGCATGAAAAAGGAATGCCTCTCTCTTATGAAGATGTCCTCGATGAAATAAAAGAGCGTGACCGCATAGATTCCGAAAGGGCCGACTCTCCCCTTTCGGTTGCTCCCGGCGTTCAGGTCATCGATACCACCGGCCTGACCATTGCGGAGGTGGTGGAGAGGATATTGTCCGTCATCAGCCCGCAGCGGGATTGAAGGGAGTGGGGCATTTGCTGTACAGGTTTGGCCATTTTGTTTTTGCCATCTTTTATCGAATTGTCTATCGCCGCAGGGTTTACGGGCGCGAGCATATTCCGGAGGAGGGCCCGCTGATCATCTGTGCCAACCATATCAACTGGCAGGATCCCCCGGCCATAGGCAGTGCGCTGCCGCACCGCCTGAGGATACACTTCATGGCCAAAAAGGAACTCTTCCGCAACCCCATCATCGCCTACTTTCTGCGCAAGGCGGGAGCCTTTTCGGTGGACCGCGAAAGCGCCGATTACGGAGCCATCCGACGCGCCTTTCAGATATTGAATGCGGGCGGCGTGGTGGGCCTTTTTCCCGAGGGCACCCGTAGCAAAACAGGCGCGCTCCAGAAAGCACAGAGAGGCTCGGCCCTCATTGCCGGCCGCAGCGGAGCGCCGCTACTGCCCGTGCTTGTTGTCGGCCCCTACCGCCCGGGCCGCCCCCTGCGAATAATATGCGGCCCCCTGTTCAAAATACCCAGGCTGGAATACAGCAGCAGGAATGAGAAGAAAGCCCGGCTGGAGGAGGGCAGCAGGATGATCATGGATCGGCTGCAGGCTCTTTTACCTGCCGATAATAAAGCGCAAAATGATCAGGCCGGGTTGCGCAAAGATTTTATGGAGTGACATCATTGTCTGTACACCTCGCTGAACATGCCGGTTTTTGCTCGGGAGTAAAGGAAGCCGTGGAAAGGGCGCTGCTGGAGTCGGCCCGCAGCGGCAGGGTCTTCACACTGGGGCCGCTGGTCCACAATGAAGCGGTGGCCGCCTGCCTGGCCCGGCACAATGTGCACTCCGTTGACAAACCTGAAGAGGCGGCCGGGGCTGTTCTGCTGATCCGCACCCACGGTGTTCCCCCGGAAGTGCTGGAGCGGGCCCGCCGCCTGGAAGGGCTGACGGTGCTCGATCTGACCTGCCCCCGGGTCAGGCGCGTTCAGAGGCTGGCCCGGAAACTGGCGGAAAGCGGCGTTCAGATCATCATCTTCGGAGATGCCCGGCATCCGGAGGTGAAAGGCATTGTCGGCTGGGCCGGGAAAGAAGCCGTGATTGATGTCGTGGCCTCGGCGGCGGAGCTGGACGGGCTGGACATCAAACCTGCGGCGGCCCTTATTGCCCAGACCACCGGAGAAAAAGCGGCATACGATGAGGTCAAAGCCCTCTTCTTGCAGCTCTCTCCCGGTGGAAAGGTTTACGATACATTATGCCCTGAAACGGGCATGCGGCAGCAGGAGGTCCTCCGGCTGGCTTCCGAGGTGGAGGCCATGGTGGTGGTGGGAAGCAGCACCAGTGCCAACACCGGGGCCCTGGCCGAAGTCTGCCGGCGCCTGAAACCGACCATGATGGTGGCGGGCGCAGGGGAGCTGGATCCGGAATTTCTGCGGAGATACCGCCGTATCGGGGTGACCGCAGGGGCTTCCACTCCCCGATGGATGATAAAGGAGGTAGTGGAAAGAATGGAGAACGAGAAGCTGGAATCGGAGAGAGGGTTTGACGGAAGGGATCCGGAAGAGGGGGTTCAGGAGGAAGAAGGGCGGATCACAGGGGCCCGGGAAGAGGAAGGGCTCCCCGAAAGCGCCGCCCCGGCGGCAGCGGAACCGGAGACGCCGGCAGAAGCCGTCCAGGCTGAAGAGCCCGGAGGGGAAGCAGCAATGGAAGAGGAAGTGGTCGAAGAATTGATCGAAGAATCAGCTGTGGAATCCGTTGTAGAGATCTCCGGAGAAGCGGTGGCGGAAGCGGCAGGCGAGGCGGCGGAAGGAGCGGTAGAGGAAGCAGTTGAGAATGCCGCTGCCGGAGCAGTCGAGGATGCAGTCGAAGAAAGGGCCGCCGGGGAGCCGGCCGAAAAAAGGGAGGCCGAAGCAGAGGAGCAGGCTCCGGCCGAAGAGGATTTTGACTTTGCCGAAAGCCTGAACCTGGTCCAGGTGGGAGAGCAGGTTACCGGGATAGTGGTCCGGGCCGCCGAAGATGAAGTCTACCTGGATATCAGCTACAAGAGCGAGGCCATCTTGCCGGCCAAAGAGGTGTACCTGCAGGAGGGGGAGAGCCTGGCAGACCGCTTTGCACCGGGAGAAGAGGTTGAGGTTACGGTAATCGATATGGACGATCAGGAGAGCAGGGTTGTGGTCTCTCATAAACGTCTTGCCCGCGACAAGAGGTGGGAGGAGCTGGCCCTTTTGCTGGAGGGCGGGGCCACGGAGGAGCGAAAGGTAAAACAGGTCGTCAATGCGGGCATGGTCATAGATCTGGGTGAAGGAATTGACGGATTCATGCCGGGTTCACTGGTAGATCTGCGCTATGTGCCTGATTTCAAGCCTTTTATGGGTGAGATGGTCAGGTTCAAGGTCATCGAGCTGAACCGGGAAAAGGACAAAGTCATTCTGTCGCGCAAAAAGGTCATCGAGGAAGAGAACCTGCGTAAAAAAGAGGAAACCCTGCAGTCGTTGGAGATCGGTTCAACGGTGCCGGGCGTGGTCCGCCGCCTTACCGATTTCGGCGCCTTTGTCGATATCGGCGGTATTGACGGGCTGGTCCATGTATCGGAGATCTCCTGGGAGCGCGTGGAGCATCCCCGGGAGGCGCTGAAGGTGGGTCAGGAGCTGGAGGTAAAAGTGCTCGACGTCATCCCCGAGCGGGAGCGCATCAGCCTGAGCCTGCGGCGAACACAGCCCGATCCCTGGACAAAAGCGATGCAGGAGCTGAAAGACGGCGAGATCGTCAAGGGCCGGATCACCCGTCTCGTCAATTTTGGCGCCTTTGTCGAGCTGCGGCCGGGCGTGGAGGGACTGGTTCATATTTCCCAGATCGCCGATTATCATGTCAAGCACCCCTCGGAGGTGCTCCACGAGGGCGAAGAGGTGGAGGTAAAGATCCTCGAGCTTAAACCGGGAGCAAAACGTATCGGCCTGAGCATAAAAGAGGTGCGGGGCATCAGCTACGAATCCAACCCGGGGACAGGGGAGACCGGGACCGGTGACGCCGGCACGGTGACACTGGGCGACGTCTTTGGCGATCTGTTCGAGCAGGGGGCGGAAAGGGACGGGCAGAGCCCCGAACCGCCGGCAGAAGATGCCGCTGCCGGGGAGAGCGACGAGGGATAAATGCCGGGAAGAAACCGCAAGGATGAGCATATTGTCCTGGGACTGAGACAGAAACCGGGCCCTGCGGACTTTTCCGATATTCATTTTATCAATAATTGTTTGCCCGAAATCGATCTGGATGAGGTGACCCTGGAGACGCGCCTGCTCGGTGCGCCGCTGGGGTCTCCTTTCTTTATCAATGCCCTCACCGGGGGCACCCCTCTGGCGAAAAGGATAAACGCCGCCCTGGCCGGCGCGGCGGCGGAATGCGGCCTGCCCATGGCCCTCGGTTCGCAAAGGGCGGCCCTGGCCGACCCCTCCGCGGAGGACAGCTTCACCGTGGTGCGCCGGATCTATCCCGGGGGGCTGATCTGGGCCAACCTGGGCGCCTACGCCACCCCCGGGCAGGCCCGCCGGGCCGTGGAGATGGTCGGCGCGGCGGCGCTGCAGATTCATCTGAATGTGCCCCAGGAGCTGGCCATGGGGGAGGGCGACCGCCGCTTCCGCGGCGCCCTCGAGCGCATCGAAAGGATTGCCGCGGCGGTGGACTGCCCCGTCATCGTCAAGGAGGTGGGCTTCGGCATGGCCCGCGAGCAGGCCCGCCGGCTCATCGACGCCGGCGCCGCCGCCCTGGATGTGGGCGGGCGGGGCGGCACGAACTTCATGGCCATAGAGAACCGCCGCTCCCGGCGGCGCCTCTCGCCGGAGCTGCTCACCTGGGGCCTGCCCACGGCGGTAAGCCTGCTCGAGGTGCTCGACGCCTCCGCCGACCGGGCCGGAGTCATCGCCTCGGGCGGTATGTTTTCCAGCCTCAATGCGGCCAAGGCGCTGGCGCTGGGCGCGCAGGCGGTGGGCATTGCCGGGTACCCCCTGTACATTCTTCTCCGGCGGGGCCGCCGCGCCCTGGTGCGGGCCATAAAGAAACTGGAGCGGGAGCTGCGCCTGATCATGCTCATGACGGGCTCGGCCTCGCTGGGGGAACTGCGCCGGGCCCCCCTGGTCATCACCGGCTTCACCTCCGCATGGATGCACCGGCGCAATCTGTCCCTGAAACATAGATCACGGGGCCGGATTATCCGATAGATCAGGCGGCGCCGGCTGCAAAAACGGCCCCTCCCGGGGCTGCATAAAAACAACATCAGCGGAAAAGATAAGCTGGAAGGCGGGCGATGCGGTTCGCCTCAACAACGGGAAGGGGGCACTGCCATGCCTGCAGGAATGATTCTTCTGCTGATCATCTCCATTCTCATATTTCTCGGATTGGCCCAAAGGGTTCTGGACCGCCTGGGATTGACGGACCGGAGCGCCCTTCTGTTTATTGCGGCCATGCTGGTGGGCGGCTTTTTGCCCGATATCCCCCTGAGCGGGACTCTCTCCATAAATATCGGGGGCGGGCTCATACCGATTATCCTGCTGGTCTTTCTTTTTGTGAGGGCGGGCACCGGCACCGAAAGAATTCGCGCTGCAGTGGCCATGCTGGCTGCGGCGGTGGTGACCTATTTCGTGTTGAAGATCTTTCCTCTCGAGCCGACGAGCGCCTTCCTGGTCGATCCCCTGTACCTGGTGGCTCTCATTGCCGGGGCGGCCGGCTACCTGGCCGGGCGCTCCCGCCGGGGGGCCTTTATCGCCGGCGTGGGCGCAATAGTGCTCAATGACATCTTTACCCGCATCGAGCTCTTTGCCCGGGGCGCCAAAAGCAGCCTGACCATCGGCGGCGCCGGGATATTCGATGCCACCCTCATCTCGGGCCTCATCGCCCTGGGCCTGGCCGAGCTCATCGGAGAGATCCGCGAGCGGATCAGCGGCGAACCGGGCCGGGGCTATCCCGATGAACTGCTCGAGGGGCTGCGCGAACCGGACCAACAGGATGGCGACGGCGGGGAACATGAGAACAATGAATGAAGCGGCATCCGGGGGGCCAAATATTGAAGGGGAGTGAATCTCTCATGAAAGCATTTTTCAACAGGGCGGCGGCCTTTGCGCCGGCGCTGCTGTCAAGCCTTTTCGCCTGCATTTGCATCTGCATCTGTGCCTGCGGCGGCGCTGCAGCGGAAAAAAGCTTCTTTGACTCATTCAACCTCAGCGAGAGCAACGACGGTTACTACACGATGAAGAATCAGAAGGACAATTCGGTGGTCCTGAAGACGGCGCGCATTCTTCATCCCGGCGACGAATACATCGATGAGGAGAACCGCCATTTTCGTGTAGTCATGCTGGAGGAGAGAATTGCCTGGGTGGAGCAGATCGGTTCGCAGGGTCCCCCCCTGACCGGAAGCGCGGGGGATGCGCGGCCGCAGGCAAAAATGATTGCAGCCGGAAGCGATGAGAAACCGAAACCCCCGATAGGGATCTACCATACCCACGGCGCCGAATCGTACGTGCCCACCGACGGGACCGACGCCATTGACGAGGGCGGCGGCATCCTCCATGTGGGCGATGTTCTCGCCGACGCACTGGAGAAAAAGGGGTTTACCGTGAACCATATCCGCGAACTGCACACGCCCCACGACGCCGGAGCCTATCAGCGTTCGCGCAGGACTGCGGAGGAGCTGGTCACCGACGGCGACCAACTCATATTTGACGTGCACCGCGATGCCGTCCCCCCCGAAGAATACGAGAAGAGGGTTGAAGGCAAGGACATCACCCGGATCCTGCTCGTCGTGGGGCAGCAAAACCAGAACGCCGACAACAACCGCAACTTTGCCCTTAACCTGAAAGAGATTGCCGATGAGGAGCACCCGGGGCTGATCAAGGGGATCCTGGGAGCGCAGGGCAACTACAACCAGGACCTCACCCCGCGGGCCATGTTGCTGGAAGTGGGGGCCCATACAAACAGCCGCGAGGAGGCCGAAAGGGCGGTGGCCCTTTTCGCCGATGTGGTGGATATCTATGTGGCCGGGCCGGCCGCCGCCCCCGCGGAGGAGATGCAGAGCAACCGGTTGGCCCTGGGCAGCGTGCTCAAGGCCATCCTGCTGGTGGCCGCCGCTTTTGCGGCGTACCTGCTTATCGCCGCCGGCAGCCTGGAGGAGTTCAAAAGAAAAATCTCCGCCTTTTTTGAACGTGAATTTGCCGATCTGCGCGGCCTCGGGCGCAAGGAGGGCGGCGGCCGGCGGGATGAGTAGAGCCCGGGCCTGGTGATATCTTGGAGAGATACCTGGCCGCCTCCGTCTTCGGCATCGCTTTCGGCTTTGCCGCCCGCTGCCTGATGCTGCGCTCCGACTACCGCCAGTATCCGGCCTACCCCCACGGTTACGTGACCCACCTCTCCCTGGGCCTGGTGGCGGCGGTCCTGGGTGCCCTGGCCGTTCCTGCGCTCATGGAGAAAGAGCTCACCGCGGTAACATTCCTCTCCCTGGCGGCGACGCAGTTCAGGGACATCCGCGGGATCGAGCGGGAAACCCTGAGCAAACTCGATCTCACCAGCCTCGTGGCCCGCGGTCCCGACTACATCGAGGGGATCGCCCGCGTTTTTGAGGCGCGGAATTACCTGGCCATGCTCATTGCCCTGCTGGTCAGCGGATTGACGTACCTAACCGGCGCCGCCGTGGGTTTTGCCGCCGGCGGCCTGGCCCTTGTCGGCGCGCTGCGGCTGATGCGCGGACCCGTCATCGGCCGTATTGCCCTTGTCCGCCCGGCAGAGATCAGCTTCCGCGGCCCCAACCTTTTCGTGGAGGATATCCAGTTCATGAACCTGGCCCGCGAGGAAGCCCGCCGTACCGTCCTGGAGCGGGGCCTGGGGGTGGTGCTGGAGCCCATGGACGACAATGCCCGGGAGACGCTGGCCAACAACGGGCAGCGCATGGCCATCGCCCACGATGCCGCCACCCAGCTCGGCATCTACCGGGACGTGGATACGGCCGAATTCACCCCCATATTGAGGCGGGATCTGGATACGGGCCGCATTGCCATGATCATCCTGCCCCTGGAAAGGGATATGGATTGCCTGATCATGGCGGTAAAAAATGTCCCCGTGCTGGAGAGCTCCGTCTCCCGCCCGCTGAAATCGAGGGCCGGAAGGGGCGCCGCCGATTGAGGGCGCAGAAACCGGGAGGGAGGGCGCATAATCCCTGAAAGCTTCCATCAGCGAATTCATCCTTGCCGTGATCACCCTTGACCCGGCCCTTGTCGGCAGCGGCGGCGCTCCCGTCTTTGTGGTCCGCGACCGGGCGGAGCAGGACCGCATCGCCACGTATCTGGCCCGGATCACCGGAGGGATCGTTCACGACCTCGAAAACGGCGTGTACATCCTGGTCAAGCACTGATGATCATCGTTTACTACAGCCGGGGTTCGCCCTTTCCGGCGCTGCTGGCCTCGCTGAAGCATTGCCGTCCCGCCCTCCGGGCGGAGCAGGCCTGGCCGGCGGCGGCAGAGTGGCTGGATAGAAATCGCCCTCCCGGGTCACCGGCACTCTTTTTGAAAAAATATGCCGAGAGCGAAGCCGGTGACATCGTCTGCCCCGCCTCCGCCGCCGTGCCGGGGGAGCTGCTCGGGCGCACCCTGCAGGGCCTGGGCGGTCTCCTGGGGGAAAGCGGCGGCGTGCTGACGGCCTGCTATCCACTGTCCTGGAGCAGGCGGTGGGAGCAAGGCAGCGGCAGCGGCCGCGAAAGAGCCTGCTGGAGGGAGATCGAGGCCCTTGTGGAGAGGACCAGGCTGCGGATCGAGCTGATCAGGGGACCATGATCATCATCTTTCAATGCTTCGGCGGCACCCACACCTCCGTGGCGGCGGCCTCCCTGTACCTGGGCCTGCTGCCCCGGAGCCGTCCTCCGGACCTGGCCGAACTTCTGACCCTGCCCCATTTCGATCGCGGCGACAGCGCCGGCCTGGGCACTCTCAACTATGCGGGCCGCGACGGGCGGGGTAACCCTGTCTTCATCCTGGGCAGCCGGCGCTGGGGAGCGGAGATCAGAGCCCTGGCCGCCCTGCTGCTCAAAGAGGCCGGGACCGGTGCTCCCGAAGTAGCCATCGTTGACTGCCTCCCCGCATTGAGCCTCCCCGTCAGGGCGGGCGGTTATCTTTCGCGCCGCCTCGGCCTTGTCGCCGTCGGCCGCCCCCTCGTCGGCCTGGGCATCACCCGGAACTACCCCCGCTTCTTGGAACTGGTGCAGCGCTTCGAGCAGGACCCGGCTCCCTTCCTCCTCTGAGCCATGTGAGTCAAGGGGACGGAGGATTTGACTCACGGGACAGAAAGGTCTCCGCTGCCACCGCCAACTGCTTTTACCCTGGGCCCGAATCGGTTTGACATCACTTTGAAAGATGGGGATAATGAAGTAAATTTATTTCATCGAGGGGGGTGCCCGCTTGGGGGGCCGGATCATCGCCATAGTCGGACGGCCAAATGTGGGCAAGTCCACACTGTTCAACCGTTTCACCGCGGCGCGGACAGCCATCGAGGAGAAGGTCCCCGGGGTCACGCGGGACCGCCTTTACG
Organism: Bacillota bacterium; assembly: GCA_033809435.1. Classification (GTDB taxonomy): domain Bacteria; phylum Bacillota; class Dethiobacteria; order DTU022; family DTU022; genus JAAZIN01. The sequence continues at coordinate 119 of JAPXLS010000045.1, read as the reverse complement.
GCGTCACGGAGTGGCGCGGTGAGGAATTCATCGTCATCGATACCGGCGGCATCAGCTTTGAAAAAAGTGACCCCATCACCGGACAGGTGCGCCGCCAGGCGGAACTGGCTGTTGAGGAA
>JAPXLS010000044.1:0-13368 GCA_033809435.1 Bacillota bacterium | reverse complement strand
GATTCTTATTCGCGTGGCTCTGCCCGAAGGACCTTTCGCGGTGATGGATGCACTCTCTACAGGCCCGGGATCGCTGCCCGCAATATCCTGCACCGCTGACCTGACCTCTTCGTGGGGAAAGGAAGCGCTCCAGCTCTTCTCCTCATCGGGGATTATGTCGCCGGCGGGACTCGGTACGATCTGGATATAGGGAGGGTTGCCCCCCTTGTACTCCAGTCCTTCATCCGCCAGGGCGGTCCTGGGGCCGGCATAGGCATGAAACCAGGCCTTGATGTAATCACCGTTGTAAAGGGCCACCCGACCCCTGGTGTTTTCCACCGCTTTCCTGACCCGATCATTGATCCGATCGGCGCTGTAGGCCTGAAATTCTTTGAAGTCGGTTGAAGCATGGGCTTTTCTTTGGGGAAGGCCGCCGTTCTCTGCAATTTTCTGCAGGGTGAAGCTGCGGGCAATGATGGCCTGGGCCCCCAGTGCGCTTTCGGGCCATTCGGGATCCATCTCTGCAGCCACCACCCCGGCAATGTATTCTTCAAAATTCATTGCACCCACCTCGCCGGTATCGTGGTGGTATACCTTTATCTGCGGCTCCCGGCCCTGATATTCCTTCAGCTCTTCGGGAAGTGCGGGCGCTTCCGCCTCCTGTCGTCTCCGGCAGCCCGCGCTGAAGACAAAAAGGATACAGAACAGCATTATAATTGCCTGCGATAAGCGAGACATGTGGACTCACCGGCTTCCTTGTTCATATCCATCTATTCTATATTTCCCGGAGCCAGGAAAATATACTCCAATCAGAAAGGCCGCTCCTGACGGAACGGCCTTCCGGTATATTCTTTGCCTTGTGGGGTAATTAAAGTTATTTAACCCTTTCCTTGAAGGCTTTGCCTGCCTTGAACACAGGCACATTCAAAGCCGGAATGGTGATCTCTTCCTTTGTCGCCGGATTCCGGCCCTTGCGCTCGGCCCGGTGCCTTCTTTCAAAGGTGCCGAACCCCACCAGCTGCACTTTCTCATCGCCCTTCACGGTATCGATTATGGTATCAATTACCGCATTAACAACTTTCTCCACATCTTTCTTTGCCATTTCGGTCTTTTCCGAGACCGCGCCTATCAAATCAGATTTATTCACCGCATTCCCTCCTATAAATAATTATGATCCGCCGCACTCATGATGTTGCTATTTCGCTATTGCATCGATGATTCCTGCCTGTTAGCTGTTTTTCCCATTATTTTTTGCCTCTTCCCACCACCGGTCCAGCTGCTCCGGCGAAAAACTGTTCACCGGACGGTTTCTTTGAGCTGCCTGCGCTGTTACATGGGCAAAGCGGACCAAAAATTTCTCCACCGCCTTACCCAGTGCCATCTCGGGATTCAGCTTTAAGAAACGGGCCACATTGACCGCTGCAAAGAGAAAATCGCCATATTCTTCTTCTATTCTGTCCGGTAATCCCAGGCTATATGCATCTTCCAGCTCCGCGGCCTCTTCTTTCAATTTCTCCACCGCCCCTTCCAGGGTAGGCCAATCAAAACCGACCGACGCCGCTCGCTGCTGAATCTTGCATGCGCGAAGCAGGGAGGGCAGGGCGGGATCTACCTCCATCATCCCTGCCGCCTGCGCATCCCTTTCCTGTCCCTTGACTTTTTCCCAGCGGTCAACAGCCCCATCAGGCGTAGTTTCCCCGGCAGTCCCAAAAACATGGGGATGACGGCGGATCAGCTTGGCGGCAATTCCTGCGATGACCTCTTCCAGATCAAAACGCCCCATCTCCCTGGCTATTTCACTGTGAAAAACAACCTGCAGCAGCAGATCACCCAGCTCCTCTTTCAAGGCAGCGGCATCATCCCTCTCTATGGCGGCGATTACTTCATAGGCCTCTTCAATGAGGCAGCCCCGCAGGCTGTGATGGTTCTGAACCCGATCCCAGGGACAGCCCCCGGGAGAGCGCAGCATGGTCATGATCCTCTTCAAGCGCTGCAGGACGCTGTCCCCGCCTGAAGCGGAACAGGGGATGCCCGGGATGATCCTGGTTCGAATACGGCAGGAGGGTGCCCTGCGCAGCAGATATTTAACTGCAGGATCGCCGTCAAGGGGATTTCCGGGAAGGGCGTAGCAGATCCGCGATTGCCGCATGGCGGCGGCCAGCAGAATGCGCCCGCTGATCCGCGGAGCCGCTGCAAAGCGATCCAGGGTCTTGAAGCCCACCCCCCGTTCCCGGCAGTAATGAGCCACGGGGTGCACCCCGGTCTTGAAGTAAATTGGCTGCCCACGCCGGCAGAGCTCCCGCCTCGCAGCCAGGGTAAGCAGCCGGGGATCCCCCGGCCCCAATCCGACAATCACGATTGTACCCATTTTATCCTACCTCACTATTTCAACAATCTCCACCGCTCGGCCAGATCTACCAGCCGCGGCCCAAAACGGGGAACAAGTTCCAGTTCATCCCGGGTCAGGCTGCCGGTAAGCAGCAAAGCCGTGCTGTAAAAGACAATCCCGATAACAATGGCCGCAAAGACGGCCGCGCTGGAAGCTGCCCTGGCCGAAACAAGGCTCTCCATCAGGGGAAAGAAAAAGCGATAACTCAACCCCACTGCCACCGCCATCAGGGCCACGCAGAACCCCGGCAGCAAAAGCAGCCGGCCCGGCCGGAAGCGCCACCCGGTATGACGGGCCACTGCATAGAGGTTCAGCACTGCGGCCACCCCTGTACCGATTACCGAAGCCAGCGCGGCGCCGCCCACGTGCAGTGAGGGAACTGCTGTCAGGTACCAGGCCAGGATGGATTTCACCGCCCCGCCCAAAGCCATGTTCACCACCGGCGTCACCGTCTTCCCCAGCCCCTGCAAGATGCCCGTTGTGGACACATAGAGCCCCAGGGGAATCACCGACCAGGACATGTAGGCCAGGGCATAGCCCGCCCCGGCATTTTCAAGTCCGAATAGAACGACAATTACCGGTTCGGCCAGCAGGTACAGGCCGACGGAAGCAGGTATGACGAATAGCGTGGTTAACTTGATGGATACGGAAGAACGGCTTCTGATCAGCGCCCTGTCCCGCAGGACCAGCGCTTCGGAAATCGCCGGCACCAGGCTCATGCTCAGAGCCAGGGTGACCACGTTGGGGAAATAGACCACGGAGCCGGCCATGCCGGTAAGCTGCCCGTAAAGCGCAGTAGCCTGTTTCTCCAAAAAGCCAATAGCTTTAAGCCGGCCGGGAACTATGGCCCAATCGATCAAACTCAAGAGCGGCATGATCAGGGAGCCGAAAGTGATGGGAATGGCCAGTGCAAAGATATGGCGGATGATCCGGCCCACCGCCTGGGGTTTACCCTTTCCCTGGGTCCGGATCCGCTTCATGAAGGCCGGCCGGCGCAGGTAATAGATGGGCAGGAGCAGGAGCAGTCCCAGCACGCCTCCCGCAGCAGTACCGAAAGCGGCACCGGCGGCGGCAAATTCCAGTCCACGGGGGAGCAGGGCCAGGGCCAGGGCCAGGGAAACAACCAACCGCCCGATCTGTTCAACCACCTGGGAGGCGGCGGTGGGAAGCATGTACTGCTGCCCCTGAAAAAAACCCCGCAGCGCCGACATCATGGTGACGAAGAAAATGGCCGGGGCAATGGCCATTATCGCATACACGGCCCGGGGATCGCTGTCCAGAACCCGCACAATGGTTTCTGCCGAAAAGAAGAGAAGCAGGGCAATGGTCAGGCCCGTCAGGGTCAGGATCAGGAGAGCGATGCGAAATACGCGCATCGCCCCGCGGTAATCATTTACAGTAACATTTTCAGCAACCAGTTTTGATACTGCAACGGGAATCCCGGCCGTGGAAATAGCCAGCAGGGTTGAGTAGATGGGATAAGACATCTGGTAGAGACCGATTCCCTCGTCCCCGATAATCCCCACCAGTAATATTTTCATCGCGGCGCCCACAAAACGGACCCCTATTCCGGCCACGGCGAGTATGGCCGCACCCCGGATAAACTTGCTGTGGCTGGACAAATCTCTTCCTTCCTTCCCCTACCGGTCCTCTATATTTACAATGTCTGTATTATACCAGCATCCACTATCCCGATCTACTTATCCTTACTGCTCCATCTGCTTGGCCAGAAAGGAGGCTGCCGTCTCCACCAGCTTCAGCTCCAGATCGCCCATCCTGACCGAGGGATCCCGGCTGCCCATGACCACCGCCCCGATGGGATCGCCTTCCGAAATTATGGGCGCGATCACCTCATTGACAAAACGGGGGCCGATCATCTCGTCCGACTCCTCGTAGTACTGATGATCGGCGGTATTGTTGATCATCACGCTCTTCCTGTTTTCCATGACTCTTTCCACAGCGCTGCTCAGGGGCCGGTTGACGAATTCTTTCTTGGGAGCGCCGGCTACGGCAATAAATGTATCCCTGTCGGCAATGCATGATACGTGGCCCATCGATTCATACAGCGAGTCGGCATATTCCTGGGCAAAATCACCCAGCTCGCCAATGGGGGAGTACTTTTTCAGGATAACCTCCCCGCCCCTGTCCACATAGATCTCCAGGGGATCACCCTCCCTGATTTTCAGGGTGCGGCGTATTTCTTTGGGAATGACAACCCGGCCGAGATCATCGATGCGCCTGACAATACCGGTTGCTTTCAACATTGTTTCCTCCTTTGTGAAGTTCCAGGCAATAACTCTCTGTTCTGAAATTAGTATTCATCCTTGCCGGTACTTTTATGCATTCTCAGGGCCGGCGCAGGCAGATCTCGATGTCCCCCTTATTCCAGAGATCATAATAAAACTGCTCATAGAGAAGGCATCTTTTGAGCAGAGCCGCTTCATCCCGGATCTCCGTGAAATCAAGCTGTCTTGCGGGTCTGATCTCCTGAACCCAGTACAGAAAATATTGTCCCGAGGAAGCAATGATGCAGCCATTTTCCTTCTCAAGAGAGGTAAACAGTTCCTGGCGCACCTTTTTTTCCAGGAAGGGATCATCCACTGCGATCCATCCCCTGTTGGTAAAATCCAGATCTTCCTCTGCAGCAATTCTTTCCGCCCGCACACCCCGCTGCAGCGCGGCCAGACATTCCCCGGCCCTCTCTTCCCCGGTAAAACGAAACCTGTACAGCTCTCCGGCCGCGGGCTGCTCCAGCATCTCCGGATTATTTTCAATAAACCGCAACAGCTCCGCCTCCTCCGCCTCCGGAGCCAGCCTTTCAAAAAACGCCTCAGCCTGCAATTCATAGCGGGGTAAAATAGCCAGGTCATCGAGTGTCAGGCCAAGCTGCTTGCGCCGGAGGTGAAGCCCTTCCAGCGAACCTCCATAACGGTTATGCGCCAGGTCCTGCAGCATCTTTTCAGTTCTCTCTCCTATCCTTTCAGGATCAACAGACACTCCCGCACTCTCCGCCGCCTGGTTCACCAGTTCAAAACCGATGAGAAGGTGCAAAAATTCCCGCTCGCTGCATACCGGCGAGCCGCACTCCCCCGGAGGGGGCGCCTCCGGGTTGCAAAATTCCATCAGATTGATAAAACGACCCAGTTCGCTCTGCATGATGGGGCGATCGTTCACCCTGGCTGCAGGCGCATCCGCTTCCCGGCACCCCACGCCGCAGATCAGAGCAACCACCACAGCAGCCAGCAACAGCGGACATCCCCGTTCAGGCATAAAGGCCCCGCTCCCCTCTTTCAATTCATGGTAGAGCGGCTGTTTCGCCGCCCAGCTCTTGCAAAAAGTTTATCAGATCGGATAGAAGAGTCTCCCGCAGCTCCGATCTAAATTTGATCCGAAAAGGCGCTCCCGCCACGAAGGCAACCCGCTCCCGGGTACGGCCGGCCCCGGGTCTGTACCGGGCCCCGTCGATCTTTACACCTGGATTGAATGTAATCTCTACAACACCATCTTGCTGCTGCAGGGAGGCAATCCCCATGATGCGGGCCAGTATTCGCAGGGAGGCTGCAGCAAGCAAATTTTTCACCGGAGACGGGGGCGCACCAAAGCGATCCCGCATCTCCGCCTCAACTTCTTTAACTTCCTCCCTGCTGCTCAGGGAGTAGATGCGCTGGTACAGATCGATCTTCTGCTCCTGGTTGGTAATATAGGATGAAGGCAGGTAGGCGTTAAGCTGCAAGTCAATCCGCGGCTGCGGCGCCTCCTCCCGGGGCGGCATATTCTTGATTTTTGCCACGGCCTCCTCCAGCAAACGGCAGTAAAGATCAAAGCCTATCTCGACCACAAAGCCGTGCTGCTCCGCACCCAGAATATTGCCGGCACCGCGAATTTCCAGATCGCGCAGGGCCACCTTGAAGCCGGAACCGAGTTCGGTGAACTCTTTGATAGCCTGCAGCCTTTTCTTTGCATCCTCGGTGATCATCTTATCCCGGCGATAGGTAAGATAAGCGTAGGCGAGGCGATGCGAACGCCCCACCCGCCCGCGCAGCTGGTAAAGCTGAGCCAGGCCGAACTGATCGGCATCATAGACCAGCAGTGTGTTCACATTGGGTATGTCCAGTCCCGCCTCGATGATGGTGGTGCTCACCAGTATGGTATATTCGCCCTCAATAAAGTCGCTCATGACCTGCTCAAGGGTACTTTCCTCCATGCGGCCATGCCCCACAGCCACCTTCGAGTTCGGGAACATGCTTCTTATTTTATTGGCAAAGGCATTTATCCCGGTGATACGGTTGAAAACAAAATAGACCTGGCCGCCGCGATCCAGCTCCCGCTGGATCGCTTCCCTGACCAGCTGCTCGGAGTATTCGGCAACAAATGTTTGCACCGGGTAGCGATTTTCCGGGGGGGTTTCGATGACACTGAGATCCCTGACTCCGACAAGCGACAGATGCATGGTCCTCGGGATAGGGGTTGCAGTCATGGCCAGAACATCCACGGAGAGGCGCAGCCGCTTCAGTTTCTCTTTGTGCCGCACCCCGAAACGCTGCTCCTCATCGATGATCAAAAGCCCCAGATCATGAAATCGCATGTCTTCGGAGAGCAAACGATGAGTACCGATAATTATGTCAATTTTCCCGCGCCCCAGATCTTCCAGGATCCCTTTCTGCGCCGCTGGAGAAATGAAGCGGCTAAGCTGGGCCACCCGGAATGGAAAATCGGCAAAGCGTTCGGAAAATGTGCGGAAATGCTGCTGTGCCAGAACGGTGGTCGGCACAAGCAGGGCCACCTGCTTTCCCTCCATGACCACCTTGAAGGCGGCGCGCAGCGCCACCTCGGTCTTGCCGTAGCCCACATCTCCGCAGATCAGGCGATCCATGGGGTTGCTTTTTTCCAGATCTGCTTTCACCTCGGCAATGGCCTGGAGCTGATCGGGGGTCTCTTCATAGGGAAAACGCGCCTCAAATTCAAGCTGCCAGGGATGATCGGCCCCGTAGCTGTATCCGGGGGCCGTCTCCCTGGAAGCATAGAGGGCGAGCAGCTCCCGGGCCATCTGCTGCACGGAATCCTTGACCCTGCTTTTTACCCGTTGCCATTCACCGCTGCCCAGACTGTACAGGCGCGGTCTCTTGCCTTCCGCCCCGATGTACTTCTGGATCAAGTTAATCTGCTCCACGGGTATGTAGAGCCTGTCGCTGCCCCGGTATTGAAGAAGCAGGTAATCCCGCAAGATCCCGCCAATCCGGAGCGCGCTCAGGCCCATATATTTCCCGATCCCGTGCTGCTCATGAACTACGTAATCACCCGGAGCCAGTTCCCGGTAATCGCGAAGCTTGATCCCCTCCTGCTGCGCCCGCCGCCTCTGCCTGCGGCGGCGGGGAAGCAAATTTTGCTCCGTAACTACCACCAGCTGCAGTGAAGGGATGAAAAAACCTTCATCAAGACCCGCCACCGCCATCCGAAGCTCCCCGGGAGACCAGGGATGCCCCGAATCGCCGCCTGTGGGGATCCCCTTGTCCTTTAATAGCTGCTGCAGCCCGGCAGCCCGCTCCCGGGCCGCCGCCAGGAAAAGAACCCGCAAGCCCGCCGCCGTCCATTCCTGAACATCCGCCTGCAAAAGTTGCCACTGCCCGTGATAGAGGGAGACACTTTTCCCTTGTACATGAAATTCCCTCTCTATCCCCATATCATTGGATGAATGAGGGAAGAGAGTCAGGGCAACGAGCGGGCCCGGAGCCCGGTGCAGAAGTTCCCCCACCTCCCAAAAATGATCAGACCACCCGGGGAGCAAGCCGCCACCGGCAAGGGCAGTGCTGTGGTGCTCCATCAGATCCCGGCGCAAAGCAGCCGCCCGTTCCAGAACAGCGGCCGGCTCATCAACGATGATCAGAGATCCGGGAGACAGATAATCCAAAAACGAAGCTCCCTCGCCATAAAAATAGGTAAAATAGGGAAATAGAAGATCCAGCCCCCCCGGTTCGGCCAGACGCTCCAGGTGCCGCCCGGTATTTGTCTTCAGTTTTGCCGCCGTTTCTTTTTCGCCCTGACGGAGCAGCATGGAGAGAGCCTGCTCCAACTCTCTGCGAATACCCTGCTCACCCGCCTGGTACCGCCGCTGCGTCAAGAGAAGTTCAAATGCCGGGGGGACGGAAGCGTGCCCGGTCCGCCCTGTTGATCGCTGGGTAGAAAGATCAAAGAAGCGCAGCGACTCCACCCTGCGATCAAAAAGTTCCAGGCGCAAGGGGGACTCCCATCCGGGGGGGTAAATATCGACAATTTCACCCCTGGCGCTGCACTGACCCCTTCCCTCGATAAGGGGGACCCTTTCGTACCCTCTATCCATCAATTTTTCAAGAAGCAGCTCACGATCAATGTCCTCGCCCACATGCAGATCGATCCGCAAGCCGCGCCACTCTTCGGGAGGCAGGACTCTCGTGATCAAAGCGCTAAAGGGAGCAACATAGATCCCTTCTCCATCGTGCTGAAGCCATTCCATGAAAGAGAGACGCTGCCGGCGCTGCTCCATGCTCCTGGTCAGGAGATCAGGGGGCATGAAAAATTCCCTGGGTGAGAGAAGAGCCGCCGGGACAGAGGGCAGGAAAAGAAGCAGGTCTTCGTATATTTTTTCAGCACGGCCCATATCAGGAGTTATTATTATGGCCCGGCGGCGGCTTTCCCTGATCAAACCGGAGAGCAAAAAGGATCTGGCGCTCCCGTCAAGACCGGTTACCGCCGCCCGGCAGCCGGTGCCGGCGTCGAGCATTCTCAGCAATCCGGCAAAAGAGCGATCGCCGGGCCAGTCTTTCAAAAAACTGTGGAAAGGCATCGTCTGCCCCCTTGTTTATTACAGAGTATGAATTTTGCGAAAAGTGTCCTGCCCTGCAGGGCCTAGCCCGGGCCCGGTTTTCGCAGGCAGGTCCACTCGATTTCGTGAATGGGAGCAACATCAGCGCAATGATCGCAGAGGGAGTACATGAATAAAGCACCGGATGAAGCGGATCTGATGATCCCCTCATCTTTGTCCGCATCCGACAGATCTATACCTATCTGCTGCAGTTCAGCTTCAGTCAACTTCAGTGATCCGATAATCGCTCCGCAGCGATCACAGACATAGGTGACTTTCATCCACTCTCCACCATCATATTCGAGCAAGATCTATGTTTATGCTTCCCAGGTACAAAAGGTTTTATCCCCGGCCCTCCCGGTGCAGGTCCCGCCATAAAGGCTCCGGGAAATGGCTGTTTACGGGGCTGCAGCCAAAACAAAATTCCGCCTGCAGAAGACGGAATAAAACCGGTCCCGCTCTCTTTCCCTGCAGCTCCGGCTAGACTATCCGGTTGAAACTGCTCATCGCCTTTTCGGGACCCGATTCGATGAGCACCATGAGTGCTTCCCCGGCCCGCTCCACAGCGCTGTCCAGCAGTTTTTGCTCCTCAGGCGCAGGAACCTCCAGCACATAATCCGCCGTCTCACCGCCGGGCGGTTTGCCGATGCCCAGGCGCAGGCGAAAAAAATCTTCAGTCCCCAGGGCTTCAATAACCGATCGGACACCCCTGTGGCCGGCGCTTCCGCCGCCCCTCCGCAGGCGGATCCTCCCTACAGGCAGATCAAGATCATCGTACACCAGCACCATCTGTGAAGGATCAATCTGATTGCGCTGCAGCGCTTCCGCCGCCGCCCGGCCGCTCAAATTCATGTACGTAAGCGGCTGGACCAGTAGAATCCGCTGCGAACGGTAAAGGGCAGAGGCGCACAACGAGTGACGCAAATAATAGGGCTTCCCGGTTTCTAATATTTTGGATAAAGCCTCTATCACCCGGTAGCCTGAGTTGTGCCTGGTTCCGCGGAAGCGGTCCCCGGGGTTGCCCAGGCCGATAACGGCAAAGAGAAATTTATCTTTATACCGTTTACGGAAAATAATTTAGCTTCCCGCCTCCTCCTTGTCCGGCAAATCCTCCTTCTCCCCTTCTTCCGGAGCAGTCTCCTCCCCTTCGATCTCCTCTTCTTCGGCTTCGGGCAGTTCTTCCTCTTCCTCCTCCATGGGGGCCAGCATCTGCACCAGCGTCTCTTCAGGATCTACGAGCAACCTGACGCCCTCAGGAAGAGTAAGAGCGGCGGCGCTGATCCCTTCGCCGATGTGCAGGGAGGAAATATCCACTTCGATGAGCTCGGGAATGTTGCCCGGAAGACATCTGACACTTACTACCCGCAAGATGAATTGGAGAATCCCGCCCTCAGCTGCGCCGGCAGCTTCACCGGTGAAGCTCAATGGAACCTCCACTTCAATTTCATCCTCCATGGAGATGCGGATAAAATCAACATGCAACAGCATTTCTTGCCGCCATAGATGCCTCTGGATCTCTTTGAGCATCACCGTCTCTGATTGCGGCCCTGCATTCTCTTCTATCTGCAGATCGATGAGCACGTTGGTCCCCTCTTTAGCCAGCGCCTGCCTCAGGATGCGTCCATCTACCAGCAGCGACTGCGTTTCTTTCCCCCGGCCGTAAATTACTGCCGGAACCTTGCCTTCGCGGCGCAACCTGTTGAGTTCACCCCTGGTCAGGGGCGAACGTTTTTCTGCTTTAAGCACCATTCGATCCATTCCATAACCTCCTCGATGTCAAGTATACCCGCGGTGGAAGATGGTGTCAATTCAATCAAAAAGCTCGCTCACCGAGCGCTCCTGGTTGATCCGGATGATCGCCTCTCCAATGAGCGGCGCCACGGAGAGCACGTGGAATTTGTTAGGGGGCAGAGACGCATCTACGGGTATGGAGTTTGTGTATGCGATCTCCTCAATGGGCGCATGGCGGAGACGTTCAACAGCCGGCCCCGAGAATACCGGGTGAGTGCAGCATGCATAAACCTGCAGTGCCCCCTCTTTCTTCAGGGCCTCGCCGGCCAGCACTATGGTCCCGGCAGTGTCGATGATGTCATCTATCAAGATGGTCACCCTGTCCTTAACGTCGCCAATGATATTCATAATCTCAACCTCATTGGGAGCAGGCCTCTTCTTGTCGATAACAGCAATGGGCAAACTTAACCGGTTGGCCAATTCGCGGGCCCTGGTCACCCCACCCAGATCCGGGGAAACAACCACACCCCGGGAAATGTTTTTTTGCTTCAGATAGTTGGCAATGATGGGCATGGCGGTAAGGTGATCAAAAGGTATATTGAAGAAACCCTGGATCTGACCGGCATGAAGATCCATGGCCACCACCCGGCCGGCCCCGGCAGCGGTGATCAGATCGGCCAGCAGCTTGGCCGTGATCGGATCCCGCGCCCTGGTTTTGCGGTCCTGCCTGGCATATCCATAGTAGGGAATAACGGCGTTTACCGATCGGGCGGAGGCCCTTTTAAGGGCATCGATCAGGATCAAAAGTTCCATGATATGCTCATTGATGGGATCGCTCATCGGCTGAATTAAAAATACGTTTGTCCCGCGGACACTCTCCCGGATCCCGATCCGGATTTCGCCGTCGCTGAAACGGCCCACCTCCGCCTCTCCCAAGGGGATCCCAATATAAGAGGCAATCTCTTCCGCCAGCCTGCGGTTGGCGCTGCCACAGAATATCTTGATCCTTTTATCGCCCACCCCGCTACCCCCCAGTATGCTTTTTAAACTGCACTTTTATGCCTCGTATTCCTTCTCTGTGGTCTCACCTTTTTCCTGCTGCGGCGGTCTCCCGGATAGAAGACGGGCCGCCGCCCCCGGGCGGTTTACCTGATCTGATCTGGCTATGGCCAGGGAGCCGGCGGGGACATCACGCGTGATGGTGGATCCGGCAGCGATGAAAGCACCCCGCCCTATGTTCACCGGGGAAACCAGATTGCTGTTGCAGCCGACAAAAGCTCCCTGCTCGATAAGAGAACGATGCTTTTTGCGACCATTGTAATTAACGATGATCACCCCGGCCCCCAGGTTGGCGCCTTCACCAATATCTGCATCTCCAACATAGCTGAGGTGAGGCACCTTGGCCCCGGCTTCGATCTGCGCGTTTTTAACCTCTACAAAATCACCGATTTTCACTCCCTGTCCGATGCGACAGCCGGGGCGGATATATGCAAAAGGACCCACCATGGCTCCGTCTTCGATGACGCTCCGCTCGGCAACGGACTGGCGAAGGGTGACCCTGTCGCCAATTTTTGAAGCGACAATCTGCACGGCAGGGCCGATGCGGCAGCCCGATCCGATGACGGTGCCACCCTCGATAACTGTCTGCGGCATGATCATGGTATCCGGCCCAATCTCAACATCGAAATCGATATAGGTGGAGGCGGGATCGACCATGGAGACACCCTGATGCATGAGTGAACTGTTGATCCGCTCCCGCATGATTGCCGCCGCCCCGGCAAGTTGAAGGCGATCATTGATCCCCAGGGCGGCCCGGTGCTCACTTACGCAGCATGCTTTTATGGGTAAACCCTGCTCGTGCATCAAGGAAAACAGGTCAGGCAGGTAATACTCCTGCTGGGCATTGTCAGGGGAAAGTCCGGGCAAAAAACGCCGCAAAAGTTTTATGTCGAAACAGTAGGTGCCGCTGTTGACTTCGCAGATTTTCTTTTCATGGGGCGAAGCATCGCTCTCCTCAACAATGCGGATCAGATTGCCCTTGCTGTCACGGATAATCCTGCCGTATCCGGCGGGATCGCCGAGATCTGTTGTCAGGACCGCAGCTGCATTGCCGCTATGCTCCCCGATCAGTCTTTCCAGATGAGTCACCCCGAGAAGCGGGGTATCCCCGCAGAGAACCAAAAGGGTACCCTCCCGGGGCAGCTGCGGCAGAGCCTGCATAAGGGCATGCCCTGTACCCAGTTGCTCGTTCTGCTGGGCATAGCTCCACTGCGGCCCCATCACCTCCCTGACCATCCCCGCACCCCGGCCTGTTACAATAACCACCCGGTTGCCGGTAACGGCGGCGGCGGCATCTGCTATGTAGCTCAGCATCGGCCGACCGCAAAGGGGATGCAGCACTTTTGGAAGAGAGGAAAGCATTCTCTTTCCC
>JAPXLS010000043.1:0-13805 GCA_033809435.1 Bacillota bacterium | reverse complement strand
CTTTTTAGCCGCGATGAGATTGAGAAACTGCCGCGAAAACTTGTTCTCGAGCCACAGGGCCGGGGGGAAAATGCGGAATAGACCGGTGATCGGGCAGGCGGGTGATCGTGATGACAAATGATCAAGGGCCGCCCTTCAGCGACGGCCCGTACCAAATTTTGGCTGGGGCGGTAGGGTTCGAACCTACGATGCGGGATCCAAAGTCCCGTGCCTTGCCGCTTGGCTACGCCCCAGCAGAGATAGAAATGGGGTGAGTGATGGGACTCGAACCCACGACCTCCAGGGCCACAACCTGGCGCTCTAACCAACTGAGCTACACCCACCTCGCGCTGCTAATTTTAACATGCGCCGGGCTAAAAGTCAAAGTGCAGGCATGACAAAAGGTGAGGGGGGTCTGCAAAGACCAGGGTTTACCTTTACCGCCTTTTGCTCTATAATTTTACAGGATGATCATGTTATTTTGTAGTTCAATAATGAGGAGGTTGGCGGATGCGTTTTTTAAGCGGCCGGCTGTTTATCGGACTATTTTTGCTCCTCATCGGGGCAACCATGATCTTGAGCTTGCTGGGTTTCGACATCAGTGCAAACAAAATACTCTCTTACTGGCCTCTCATTCTGATTATTCTGGGTCTTGATTGGACGATCAGTGCCTTCAGGCCGGGTTCTGCAGCAGGAGAAAGGAAAGTTATCTTTTCTTCGGGGCTTTTTTTCAGCGGTCTCGTTGTTCTTCTGGTGGGCGTTTTTTACCTGGCCCGCAAATTCGGCTACCTGGGAGAAATCAGATCAGAAGTACTGTGGAGCATACTGTTTGCGGTGCTCTTGATTTTTGCCGGTGTCCAGCTCATCCGCGGCCGCGCGCTCTCCGGGAGCGGCGGCGGGCGTTGGGCCTTCCTGGGCGGGCTCAATGTGGGCGCATCGACACCCTGGAAACTGGAAAGCGGCAGCTACTTTGCATTCATGGGCGGTATTGAAATGGACCTGACCAGGGCAGAGCTTCCCGAGGAAGAAACAATCATCGATCTGACGGCGATTATGGGCGGAATCGACGTAAAAATACCGCCTGATCTGGTAGTGGTTTACGAGGGAACTGCCATTCTCGGCGGCGTCTCCTTCAAGGATCAAGCCGACGGCGGGATCGTGGCCGGCCACAGGGCCGGCGATACTGGCGAGGGGAGCGGCAGGTTCCTGCGCATCCAGGCCCGTGCCTTTATGGGAGGCATCGATATCAAGGAGAAGAAGACCCTCAGCTAGATGCCGGCTACCCGGTTCTGGAGCGGCTGAAAGATTTTATCGCGATCGAGTTTGGGGTAGCGGCGGTGGATCATTTCCAGGCAGATCCCGGCGCCATAGTCCATGCCCTGGCAGCCCAGCAGCAATAGCACATCGCCGGCCCCGACGCCGGAAAGCCCTGCGGCTATTGCATCCGGCAGCTCCCGGTGAAGTTCCGTTCTAATGCCTGCAGCCTCCATCTCTGCCGAGAAAACCCCGATTTCATCTGCTGAAACAAGGTCTTTTTCGGTGACATGGCTGCTGCTGGTGGTGGCAATAACCCTTTTTACCCCAAGCTGGGGGATCCACTTTGCCATTGTCTCCGCGTTTTCGCGGTTCACGGTAACGCCCCGGCTTCCCCTGATGGCATAGACAAGATGGAGACGGCGGTATTTCATGAATTTCAGTGTCTCCAGGGTCACTTCTATATTGCCGCTGTTGGCAAAATGGTCGTCGATGACTTTGAAATCGCCGTCAAAGATGAGTTCAAAACGGCGCTCCACGCCCCGGAAATTTTTCAGGGCCCGCTGACTAACGGGTACGGGGACGCCGCAGAGCGCTCCGCAGAGCAGCGCAGCCATGGCATTGTAAAGGCTGTGCAGGCCCAGAACCGACAGCTCGATGGGGAAAGACTCCAGGCCGCCTGTCAGTCTTTTGGCCAGTCCCGGTTTCTTCACCTTAACGGTAAAATGCGCCCTGCCCGTGGACAGATCAAGATCTTCAACTACGCAGTCGGCGTTGCTGTTTTTGAAACCATAGGTCAGGGTTTGGGCGGCCGTCTCCCTGCTTACAGAGGCTGTATAGGGGCAATCCATATTGAATACAGCCCACTTGTCCGGGCCTGCCGCCCGGATCAGGCTTGTTTTGGTCCTGAAGTAATTTTCAAAAGAGCCATGCAGATCAATATGCTCCCGGCTGATATTGTTAAGCACAAAGATATCGTAATCAACTGAGCCCACCCGTTTAAGATCGACCCCGGAGGAGGATACCTCCATGGTTGTATGGGAAACTCCCATTTCGACCATCTGATGCAGGTACTGGTGCAGGTCAAGGGATTCCGGGGTGGTCAACACTGCCGGCCGGATCTTGCTGCCGGATTTGACGATAACGGTCCCGATGAGTCCTGTCAAAAGGCCCTGCTCCTCCAGCACGGCATTGGTCATGAAGCTGGTCGTGGTTTTGCCGTTACTGGCGGTAATACCGATCATCTTCAGTTTTTGTGACGGATGGTCATAGTAGGCGTCCGCCAGCGCGGCCAGGGCGCTGCGGCTGTCTGCCACACGGAACTGGGGCAGTCCGATAGACGGTTGAATCTCCTCCACCACGGCGGCGGCGGCCCCTTTCTTCGAGGCCTGATCCAGATAGCGGTGGCCGTCCGTCTTGAAGCCCTTGATACAGACAAAAAGCTGTCCCGGCTGCACCCGCTCCGAATGATAGGCCAGGCCGGTAATTGACGGATTTATGATCCCGGTATTTTCCAATACCTCTATATTTTTCAGCAAATCCTTCAGGTTGATCATTTTGCGCAGGCGCCTCCTCCCTGGTAAACGTATTTATAGTTCTTGGAACGGCAGCCGAAATCCTGCACTCCTTTTATTCAGCATGCTATCAATTATTGCCATAAGGCCCCGGCATGATTCAGTGCTTCCTGAATCCGGCGGCATCTCTACTCTTTATGCAAGGGGCGGGCAAATTAGTCGAGCAAAGAACCCGCGTGAGCGGGTTCTCGTAGTTAAATCCAGTCAATACTTTTTACAGACAATCAACTACTCTACAATTTCGATGGCTTCGCTGGGGCATTCCTCAGCTGCTTCACGGCATTTTTCCTCGTGTTCCGGGGGAACGGGGTTTACCTTTACTTCGGCCTTTTCATCGCCGAGTTCAAATACTTCCGGGCAAATGTCCTCGCACACACCGCAAGCACTGCACTCGTCATTAACTCTAACCTCCATCTCGAACCTCCTTGCTACTTTTTTCTTCATAATTTATTCGATAAATAAAAGGTTTTCCCTTTTCTTTGGCCTGATAATTTAACCCGTCAAAATTGTAATTTTATTTTGAAAGGAATTGGTCTGTTCAAAGTGAATAAAAATGTAGGACTGGTTTCGGTAAAATACGTACGGAAAGATCGTTCTGGAGGGGCAAAACCATGCACGGTACCGGGAAGCGCCAAAAAGGTAAAAAGTATCGCCGGAGCGGCTGCGGGTTGGCATCGCTTTTAATCCTGTTAATGCTGCCGGGTGCGGCATGCTGGTACGGTTGCCGCCTGGTTCCCGCAGAGATAAATGCTGCAGTTGAAAACTTCATGAAAGATGTAGCTGCGGGAGATGCAGAGGGCGCGTCATTGTTTTTGCTGGAGGAGGAAGGCGGGGAGGGCCTTGCATTCCTGATCGATCTCTTTCAGGGAAACGTTTTTACATACAAGGGCACCGGCGGGTGCCGTCTGACAGGTCTTTTCAGCGGTACAGCCCTGCTTTATTTCAGCAGCAGCGGTTCACCGCATCAGGCGCCCCTTCACCTGGCGCGGCGGAGCGGGAAATGGTTCATCTCCGCTCTGCCCGAGATAAAAATCATGACCGGCGCCCTTGTTGAAAAATGCGGAACCTCCACCTTGCAGGTGTTCTATCGGAATGAAAGGATCGATCTGCCGGCTCCGAAGGGCTTGAAAATCGAAGCGGGCGAGGTGGTGCAGGCTCGGCTTTTTGGGGATGCTGCAGTCATCGAAAGGCTGGAACGGATATGTCTTTCCCGTCTGCTGCGCATCAATGATGCCCGCTGCGAAGGCGAACTGGAAGGGGATCTGCCCCTGAAGCCGTCCCTGGAGGTTTATCTTGTTGGACCGGGTTTTCCTTCGGGGGCGGAGCAGGGTTCACCCGGGGATCTGATAGTCGGCATGAGCGATCTTGAACTTTACCGGTGGGCGGGTAAGGTAGTTGCGGCAAAAGTGGAAAAAGGGTTCATGCCGCTGACAATACGGGTGCTGCTCAGGCAAGACCTTGATCGGCTGACGGCTGAAACATTGTTTCACCGCCAGATCCGCCTGCGCAGTAAAGATAGCTATACCCTTGACGGGAGGCGAAGCGGCGCCCTCTTTGCCTTTGAACCGGGTCAGTCTCTCTTTATCGAGCCCTGGGGAGAGGCGGTCAGGGTTACTCCGGAAGGGCTCGACAGCGTTGTGTTTCAGCATCCCATTTACCTGTTTGCCAACGGGGGCGGCGCCATGATTATAGAAAATATACAGCGGCAAGGCTGGCCAGGCGGCAAACCGGCATATCGCGGCACCCTGGAAATTGCCAATATTGACGGGAAGCTTGCTGTGATCAATGAGCTGGACCTTGAAGAATACCTTTGCGCCGTTGTACCCGGAGAGATGCCTGCCGCTTTCGGGCTGGAGCCGCTCAAGGCCCAGGCCGTGGCCGCCCGCACCTATGCCCTGCGCTCTATTCTCGGCAGCCGTTACAGCTCTTGCGGTGCGCATCTGGATGACAGTGTTCTGTCGCAGGTCTACAACAATGTGACTGAGGAGGCTGCCGCCACGGAGGCGGTGATGGCCAGCCGGGGAGAGATTCTTTTTTTTGGGGATCAGGCTGCTGATGCACGCTATTTTTCAACCTCCTGCGGCTTTACCGCCGGCTGCCACGAAGTGTGGCCCGATCCCACCGCCGGCTATTTTCCCGCAGAGCCCGTGCCCTATTTAAAGGCGCTGTCCCAGATACCCGGATATACGATAAACCCGGGGTCTGGAGAAGAAGAAGCGGCCGCCTTTCTCGAGGGCAGAGACTGGGAGGGCTATGACAGTTCTTCGCCCTATTTTCGCTGGGGCGTGGAAATGAGCGGGGAGCAGCTAACGGCATCGCTAAACCATAACCTGCCCCGGCGTTATCTGGAACAGCCTGAATACGTACTTACAAAGGAAGGCGACAGCTTTGTCCCGATGGAGATTCCGCGAAATCCTCTGGGGCGGCTCAGGGATATCCGGGTGATCCGGCGCGGTGCAGGGGGCAATATCATGATCCTCGATGTGGAAGGAACAAACGGAACCTACCGGATCATGACGGAATACAATATCCGTTTTACGCTCCGCCCGGTCAATTACCTTGCCGGCGGCGCTCCGGTTATTTTGGTGCGGCATGATGGCAGCCGTCTGGCGGATTGCACAATTTTGCCCAGTGCTTTCGTCTGTTTCAACCTGGAGCGGAATGATGGTGGAGAAATAACAGGGGTTTTTCTTTGGGGCGGGGGTAATGGACACGGCGTGGGTATGAGCCAGTACGGCGCCAGGGGCATGGCTGAGAAGGGGTACGACTACCGGGGTATTTTGGAACACTATTATCCCGGCACAGAGCTGCGCCGGCTGGACGGATCTTGTTGAATTTTATGTTACCCTGTTGTGGACTGTGTGAGTAACCGGCCGGGCAGGCGGGAAAATAGCCTTTCTGCTGTGGATAACCCTGTGGATAGTGTGAATTACTATTTGTGGAATTACCGGAGAGCCCCGATCACCAAGGGATCAGACCTTTGCCGCCGCTGCAGCTGATTGACATAAACTCTTGACGAAACGTCTTCGCATGGAGCGAGGCGGCGGCAGGGATTCAGATTATCCGGACCAGATTTGCGTTTCGCCGGGCATTATAAAGGAGGTGACAGCCGGGTGCCGGCTGCTGTAGAATTGGGTTAAACAGCTTTCCGGACACCTGGCGGCAGCCCAGGGTGAGGATGTTGGATCAATGGTGTTTTATCCGCATTTGGACAGATCTTTACGAAAGGAGGTGCTGGCGGTGAGCAAAAAATGGTTTGGATTGCTGCTGTTTTTACTCCCGGCGCTCCTGGTCATACTGGCGGGCTGCGGTCCCTGATGAGGAGGGCGGGAGTGGTTCACTCCTGAGGGTTTAACATTTTCCCCCATCTCTAATTCGATGATATGGGGGAAATTTATGCGGCAAGGGGGCTAGCCGAAGTAGAGGCGGTGCCAGAGCAGGAATACGGCCGCAGTCCAGATTTTACGCGCATGATCGGCCCGGCCCTCGCAATGCAAATCGAGCATCCGTTCCAGTGCGGCGGGCCTGAAGCAGGTGCGCGCCGCCTCGCTGCACCAGAGTTCGCGCAGCTGATCCCGGTAGTGATCCCTGATCCAGGAGGCCAGGGGCACGGGAAATCCGAGTTTGGGGCGGCGGTAAACCTCGCCGGGAAGGTGGCGCGCTGCCGCCATTCTCAGAACATATTTGGTCATTCCGCGGACAACTCTGTAGCGGGGCGGAATGGTGGCGGCAAATTCCACCAGGGGATGATCGAGGTAGGGCAGCCCTATTTCCAGTGAGTGGGCGCTGCTCATCCGGTCGGCCTTGGCCAGGATGTCGCCGGGCAGCCAGGTGTAAAAGTCAAGATGCTGCATCCTGGCGGCTGCACCGGCGCCGGCACTTTTTCGGTAATAGGGCGCGGTGATCTCCCAGGGGGGGTTCCAGCCGGCGGAGTAGAGGTCGGAGCTGAGCAGTGCTTCTTTTTCGTTTTCTGAAAAGATGAGGGCATTCCCATAGTAGCGCCTTTCCAGGGGGGTTGTGGCCCGCCTGATGTAGTTTTTCCCCTTCATTCCATCGGGCAGTTTGCCGGCTGCCCGGGCCAGGGCATTTTTGGCGAATGGGGGTAGCAACTGCAGGGGGGCCAGCGCCGCCGGTTCCCGGTAGATCTCGTAGCCGCCGAAGACCTCATCGGCCCCTTCTCCGGAAAGAACTGCTTTTACCTCCGTCGCCGCCAGGCCGGCGGCAAAGTACAGAGCAATGGCTGCCGGGTCAGCCACAGGCTCATCCTGGTGCCAGAGGGCGCGGGGCAGCGCCTCCCAGAACTCCGCAGCGCTGATTTTCTTTTCGCGATGCTGTGTTCCCAGAAAGCCGGCAGTGGCCCGCGCCGGTGTCAACTCGTCGTATTTGCCGCCGGCGCAGTCTACCGAGTAGCTCCTGACATGGCCCAGGGTGCCCAGCAGGGCCGCAATATTGCTGGAATCGACGCCGCTGCTTAGAAAAGCTCCGGGCATCAGCCCTTCGCCGCAGTGCAGGCGCACCGATTCGTGGATCAGGCGGGCGGTATTTTCAACAAAGTAATCCAGCGGCTTGTTGTCGGGGCGGAAACGTATTTCCCAGTATTTTTTCAGGCTGCACTTCCTATCGCTCCATGTCAGATGATGCGCCGGGCGGAGACGGTATATTCCCTGAAAAGCGGTTTCGGGATCCGGATAGTATTGAAAGGTAAGATAGTGGGGCAGGGCGGTGTAGTTGACCCGGCGCTCGATGTGGGGGTATTCCAGCAAGGCTTTGGCTTCGGAGGCGAAAACCAGCGCGCCATCCCGGGCAACAGCATAGTAAAGCGGTTTTATGCCGAAGCGATCCCGGGCCAGGTAGAGCGACCTTGCTTCCTCATCCCAGATCGCCAGGGCAAAAGGACCGCGCAGTTTACGGGGGCAGGCCGGCCCCATCTCTTCAAAAAGGTGCAAAGCCACCTCCCTGTCCTGGCCCGATCTGAAGCGATGTCCTTTTGACTTCAGTTCGTGTCTGAGCTGCCTGTGGTTGTAGATGGTTCCGTCACATAGAAGATAGCGGTGCTTTTTCTCATCGGAGAGCAGCTCTCCGGCGGCCAAACCCCGCTCCCTGTCTGCCGGGGCAAGAAGGCACAGGGAGCTTCCGGCGCCGTGGAAAAGGCATTTCTGCCCCTTTCCGCGATGCTCCATCGTCCGGGCCATTGCCGCCAGCACCCGGTCTCTCCCGGGTAAAATACTTCTCCCTGCCGCAGTAAAACCGCATATTCCACCCAAGGCCGGCCCTCTCCCCAAATCTTTTTAGATTTCTGCGAACATTACAGCTTATGCTGCCGGGCGGCGGGTGTTACAAGATTTGCAGGGCGTCATCAAAGCGGGTGATCTGCTCCAGACCGCCGGAGCGGACTACAAAGGTGTCTTCAATGCCCACGGCGCCCTCGCCGGGGAAGATAAATTTAGGCTCAAGGGCGAAGACCATCCCCTCGCCAAGGGTAAAATCATGGCCCCTGGCGATGACCGGCAGTTCGTCCAGTTCCAGGCCCACGCCGTGTCCGATGAAGGATACCTTTTCGGCCGCTCCCATGAAATGATCCTCCAGTCCTGCATCGGAAGCAATTTCAGAAGCGCGCCGGTAGAGCGCAGCGCCGTTGGCCCCATCCATGCCCATCGCGATGAGCTCTTTTTTTATTTGCAGCGCCGTCTCGTGAGCCCGCCGCAGCTCTGCTGCCGGTTTCCCCGGGCAGAAGATGCGGGTTTGATCGACCATGTAGCCGCCCAGCACGGTAACATAGTCAACGAGTACAGGTTCATTTTTGCGGATTTCCCGAGTGCCGGCTCCCTGGGGATAGGAGGGATTCAACCCGCTGCCCCCCGTCGGCCCGTTGAAAAAACTGGGTGCAGCGGCGTTTCCACCGGCCATGGTGTGGCTGAAAAACAACTCCTGATTGAAGCCGCGCATGCGGATGGCGCCCTGGTGACCGCGCTTGCGGGCGAAGGCCTCCAGCTCCGCCGCCAGTTCGATCTCCTGCATGCCCGCCCGGCAGATCTGCCGGGCATGTTCGAATACAGCTTCACCGAGCGCAGCCGCCTGCTGGAGCTGTAACAGTTCATGGGCAGATTTTACCGCCCTGACAATGCGGATCAAAGGTGAAATGTCGGTGATGGTAAGAGCAGCCAAAAGTTTTTCATAGCGCCGGAAGAGGTTTACCGGAAGCAGATCCAGCTCCAGGCCGATGGCTGCTGCCGGACCCGTTGACTCTTTGATCCTTTCTGCAAGTTTATTCCAGCCGGGAAATGATTCCACTTGCGAAAGGCTGCTTTCGGCCCGGGCCCGCTCCAGGTTTCGCCGCACCAGCAGGCTGGCCTCGCCTTTGGCCGGAATAAAGAGATGGGCATCCTGTGCCGTGCCGCTGAAATAGAAGAGATCGGCCCGCTGCAGGATCAATGCTCCGCCAATCCCCTGTTCCCGCATCCGCCCCTGCAATTTATCCCTGCGCCTTTCCAGTTCATCCTTTGGCGTCTTGACACTTTTCATTTTTTGTGCTCCTTTCACGGGACAACAGGGTAGTACCTTCTTTTCCCGCTAATGCCGAATTTACGTCATCCTGAAAATTGTACTTTTGCTCAGACATGACAGATTGGAAGAAGGGAAAAGAAAGTGGGACAAACAGGACCGGCCCTGTTGTCCCACTTCCGCTGTTGCGTCGTCAGCTAGACTCTCTCGAAAAGCCCGGCCGCGCCCATGCCGCCTCCGATGCACATGGAGACAACGCCGTAGCGCCGGTTGAGCCGGGCCAGACCATGCAGCAGGGTGGCAGTGAGCTTGGCCCCGGTGCAGCCCAGGGGGTGTCCCAGGGCGATGGCTCCACCACAGAGATTGACCTTCTCATCAAGAACCTCTTCAAGGCCGAGTTCTCGCATGCAGTAGAGTGCCTGCGAGGCAAAGGCCTCGTTCAGCTCGAACAGGTCAATATCCTCGATCTTCATCCCTGTCAGCTTCATCAGCTTGGGGATGGCCATGGAGGGTCCCACGCCCATGATATCGGGCGGGCATCCGGCCACGGCGAAGCCGCGGAATACAGCCATGGGCTTGAGACCCAGGGCAGCCGCCTTCTCGGCCGACATAACCACCGATGCCGCCGCGCCGTCATTGGTCTGCGAGGAGTTGCCCGCGGTGACGCTGCCGCCCAGTTTGAAGACGGGACGCAGTTTGGCCAGCACCTCCAGAGAGGTGTCCGGACGGACCCCTTCGTCGGTGTCGAAAATGAATTCCTTTTCGACGACCTTGTTATCCGGTCCCGGGAGGCGGTGAACGACCTTCAAGGGGACAATTTCATTCTTGAAGTGGCCCTCCTTGATCGCTTTTGCCGCATTCATGTGGCTGCGGTAAGCCATCTTGTCCTGGTCTTCACGGGATATGTTGAAGCGATCGGCAACATTTTCTGCAGTAATACCCATGGGGGTGTAGGCCTCGATGAGCCTTTCTGCAAGGGCCGGGCTGGGGGAGGTCTTGTTGCCGCCCATGGGCACCATGCTCATGCTTTCCACCCCGCCGGCGACGATCACATCGGCAAAGCCGCACATGATCCGTTCTGCGGCCATGGCGATGGATTGCAGTCCCGAGGAACAGAAACGGTTTACGGTCTGTCCGGGTACGGTGTCGGGCAGACCTGCCTCGAGAGCGGCCAGGCGGCCCACATTCATCCCCTGTTCGCCCTCGGGGAAGGCGCAGCCGAGGATGACATCATCTATTTCTGCAGGGTCCAGTCCCTTGGCCCGGGCGACTGCTTCCTTGATTACCACCGAAGCCATGTAATCGGGCCTGGTGAAGCGCAGCGTACCCCGCGGTGCTCTGCCAATGGCGGTGCGAACGCTGGAGACAATAACAGCTTCTTTCATCTCAATACCTCCTTAGTTCCTTACTGCCTTGCCCGTGGTGAGCAGGGACATGATCCGTTCCTGGGTCTTCTCTTCACCGATAAGGCGCAGGAAAGCTTCGCGTTCAATATCAAGCAGATACTGTTCGCTGACCATGGTTTTTGGCCTGATGTTTCCGCCGCAGAGGACGCCGGCGATCTCGAGGGCGATCTTCATATCGTGATCGCTGATGTAGTTGCCCCAGCGCATATTCTGCACGCCTGCCTTGAAGGCGGCAATGCCGTAGTCGCCAAGGGCGGGAACCGATTTTGTCCGCGGCGGTTCATATCCTTCCTTGAGCATGCCGAGGACAGTCTGCTTGGCATCATGGATCAGGAAATCCTGGTTGACCGAGATTTTATCCGTCCTGCGCATGAAGCCCAGCTCCTGGGCATGGCGGGCGCTGGTGGAAACCGTGGCCATGGCAATGGCCTCGAAGGCTTTCTGCACGTAGGGAAGCAGATCTACATTCAGTCCTTCGGGGATTCCTTCAAGATAGCGGTAGAGCAGCTCCTTGTTGCCGCCCCCGCCGGGGAGCAGACCCACGCCCATCTCCACCTGGCCCATGTAGGTTTCGGCAGCGGCATGGATCCGGTCGCAGTGCAGGATGATCTCCATTCCGCCGCCCAGAGTCATCTGGAAGGGTGCGGCCACGACAGGTACACGTGCATATTTCACCGTCATCAGGGCATCCTGGAAATCCTTGACCGATTGGTTCAGCATATCCCAATCTCCGCCCTGGGCCGCCATCAGCAGCAGGGCCACATTGGCGCCCACACAGAAGTTTCCGGCCTGATTGCTGATGACCATGCCGGCATAGTTTTTCTCCGTTTCCGCTACGGCTTCGAAAATAAACTGGGTGAAAAGCGGTGAAATTGCCTGCTGCGGGCTGTGCATCTCCAGGCAAACCACTCCGTCGCCAAGATCGATCAGGCTGCCGTCGTCATTTCCCTTGATCAGCTTGTTCTGTTTTTTCAGCGCAGGCAGGCTGATCACCTCTACGCTGAGCGGAACGGGCTTGTAGCTCTTGGAGGCGATGTCGTAGAATGATTGGGCTCCGGTGTCATCTTCCCGGTAGAAGCTCTCGTTGCCGCCGGCAAGCATATCCTCGATGAAGGCGGGTATCTTGGCGCCCTCATTTTTCATCCGCTCTACGCTTTCCCTCAGGCCGATGGCGTCCCAGCTGGCAAAGGGTCCCAGTTTCCAATTAAAGCCCCAGCTCATGGCCCGGTCAACATTGACCACATCGTCGGCGATCTCGGGAATTCGGTTTGCAGAATAGAGCAGCAGCTTCTTCATAAAGTTCCAGGCAAATTTGCCGGCCTCATCATCGGAATTGACCAGCATTTTAAGGCCGTTTTTCAGGCCCGCATCCTTGGTCTTTTTAAGAATGTCGAACCTTGCCTTTTCCCGGGGGCGGTACTCCAGCTTTTCGTAATCAATGGCAAAAATCTGGGAACCGCCTTCATCCCGGACCTTCTTGTAAAAGCCTTGCTTGGTTTTGTCTCCGAGCAGCTTTTGCTCGACCATCTTCTTCAGGAATTCGGGGACTTCCATCTCCTCTTTTTCCACGGGATCATCTGACTTGTCGATGCAGGTCTGGGCTACGTGACAGAACGTATCCAGCCCGACCATATCCATGGTCCGGAATGAGGCGCTCTTGGGATGGCCCATGGGCGGTCCGGTAATGGTGTCCACCTGCTCAATGGTCATCTTTTCCTGCAGCATGAGTTTGATTGTTTGCACCATGGCATAGGTCCCGATGCGGTTGGCAATAAAGTTAGGTGTATCCTTGGCAAAAACGACCCCTTTGCCGAGAACCTTCTCGCAGAAGCGGTGCATGTACTCCATTACCTCGGGCAGCGTCTCGCGGCAGGGAATCAACTCAAGAAGCTTCATGTAGCGGGGCGGGTTGAAGAAATGGGTGCCCAGAAAGTACTTGCGGAACTCTGCCGAACATTCCGTCACCATCTCATTGATGGAGAGCCCCGATGTGTTGGAGCTGACAATGGTTCCCGGGGTCCAGTTGGCTTCGACATTTTTGAAGACCTTTTTCTTGATATCCATATTTTCAACGATGACTTCGATGATCCAGTCGCAATCTTTCAGCTTGGCCATGTCGTCTTCAAAGTTGCCGGGGGTGATCAGCTCGGCATTTGATTTGCGGTAAAGCGGGTTTAGCTTCTGTTTGAGCAGTCCATCTTTACCCATGATGGCGAGGCGGTTGCGCACCTGCGGGCTTTTCAGATCCAACCCCCCCTTCTCTTCGGCGGGGGTAAGCTCGCGGGGAACTATGTCCAACAGGTAAACCGAGAGACCCACGTTGGCCAGATGGGCGGCGATGGTGGCGCCCATGACTCCGGCGCCAAGCACAGCGGCTCTTTTAATCTCTTTTACGGCCATCAAAATACCTCCTTTTTACTCTCATTCTTTGTCTCCTCACTGAACAGGGAAACTACTGCAACCCTTTTACCAGCAGGTCGTAGACGGGGGCGGCCAGGCTGGCCAGATTGTACGACTTCCTGGACATGGCCCAGCAGGTGACCACTTCATCGACAGCGCCAAAAATCACCTTCCTGGCGGTGCGTATATTCAGGTCACTTCGGTACAGCCCCTCTTTTTGACCTTCTGCAATCACCTCCTCGATGACCTTGAAGTAGTTTAGAAGTGGTTGTGAAATACCTTCGTTGATGGTTTGATCAATTTGTCGCAGTTCGATTTGAGTTACCCGGGCCTGTTCGGGACGGCTGCCCAGGGTTTCAAGATGATAGTTGATCAGGGTGGCAAGCTTTTCGTTGCAATTCCGGCATTCTTTCAGCCGACTTCGCAGCCCCTCCACGAATTCGGACATCATCTCCTGGAAGAGAGAGATAAGGATGTCCTCTTTTTTTTCAAAGTAGATGTACACGGTGCCGTCGGCCACTCCCGCTTCGCCGGCGATGTCCGATATGCGGGTCCGGTGAAAGCCGAAACGGGCAAAAGCATTAAGGGCTGCTTCAAGGATGGCATAGTATTTTTCTCCCGTTCTCTTGGCCATCGCAACCTCCGCAGTCCAGAAAATGAATGAATGCTCATTCGCTATTTAATTGTATAT
>JAPXLS010000042.1:0-14021 GCA_033809435.1 Bacillota bacterium | reverse complement strand
CATGTGGCCCAGCATTTCGGCCACTGTGCCGAATATACTCTGGTCGAGCTGGACGATAACAAGGTGACGGGCAGGGAGGTCATCGCCAATCCGGGTCATCAGCCCGGCTTTCTTCCCGGCTTTCTGGCCCGGTACGGTGTCTCCTGCATCATTGCCGGAGGGATGGGCCAGAGGGCGCAGCAGCTTTTTGCCGAGCAGGGCATTGATACTGTTATCGGGGCCACGGGAACAGTGGAAAAGGTGATCGCCGATTGTCAGGCCGGGAAGTTGCAGTCCGGTGAAAGTCTCTGCGATCACAGTTACGGCAATTGTTCGCAGGAGCACTGATCTATCCCGGAAAAACAATACCGTGGAAAGGGGGTATAGACATGTACAGAGGCAGATATCCGTACGGTCCCGGTTTCCGGAGAAGGGCGCGGCGGCGCTTTCCGGCGGGTGGCGGCGGTTACTGGGGCGGCGGCCCCGGCTGGGGTTGGGGCCCTTGCTGGTTCGAGGGGGGATACCCTTATTATGGTGCGCCTCCCTGGGCCGGACCTTACGAGGCCGGCATGCCGGGTCCGGATGTAGAAGAAGGTGAATGGCTGAAGGCGGAGGCCGCCGAGCTGCGGGCCGAGGCGGAGGCAATCAAAGATGAGCTGGCTGAAATTGAAAGACGCCTGGCAGAAATAGAGTTGCCGGACAAGGAGTAGTTTGCCGGGGCATATGGAAAGGGGGCGGGGTGTTTCCCCCCGCTTTCCCTGCCCCCGGCCCGGGAAGGAAGATGGGGAATGATTATAGCTGTTGCCAGCGGCAAGGGCGGGACCGGTAAAACCACCGTGGCTACGAACCTGGCCCTGGTCCTGGCCGGTGAGATGGAACTAAAATTTCTGGATTGTGATGTGGAGGAGCCCAATGCACACCTGTTTCTAAAACCCGAGATTACGGGTTCCGAACCGGTATCCATTCCCGTTCCCAGGGTGGACCTGGAGCGCTGCAATTACTGCGGTATTTGCGGCGAGGTTTGTGCTTTTAACGCCATCATGGTGGGGAAGGAGACAGTGCTTGTTTTTGAACAGCTCTGCCACGGCTGTGGCGGCTGCGCCTACTTCTGCCCGGAAAAGGCGATCGAGGAGATCGATCGGCCCATCGGTGTCCTTGAAAGCGGCGCCGCCGGTGAGATATCCTTTGTTCATGGAAAACTGAACCCGGGTGAAGCGCTTTCACCCCCCCTGATCAAGGCGGTCAAGCAGAGAATCGAGCGGGAGGGATTGACGATCATTGATGCTGCGCCGGGCGCCTCCTGTCCGGTGGTGGAGGCGATCCAGGGCAGCGACTACTGCCTTCTCGTG
This sequence comes from Bacillota bacterium, assembly GCA_033809435.1. GTDB lineage: Bacteria > Bacillota > Dethiobacteria > DTU022 > DTU022 > JAAZIN01. The sequence continues at coordinate 12,693 of JAPXLS010000042.1, read as the reverse complement.
ACCGAACCCACCCCCTTTGGCCTGAATGATCTGACCATCGCCGTGGAGCTGCTGCAGAAGCTGGGCATTCCCGGCGGGGTGGTGATCAACCGCTCTCTCGGCGGCGCGGGCGAGGATAATATCGAGGACCTTTGCCGGCGGGAAGGGGTGCCCATCCTGCTTAAAATGCCCTGGGATCGAGACCTGGCCTCGCTGTACGCGCGGGGTGAGGCGGCGGCGAATCACCTGCCCGCCTGGCGGGATCGCTTTGCCGGGCTGGGGCGGCTGATCCTGGAAGATGAAAGGAGGGCTCGCTGATGGAAGAGATCGTTGTCATCAGCGGCAAGGGGGGAACGGGCAAAACTACATTGACGGCCTCTTTTGCCGTTCTGGCCGGAGGCGATGCGGTGTTGGTTGACGCCGATGTGGATGCGGCCAACCTGAGCCTTGTACTGACACCGCAGCAGCTGGAAAGCCATCCCTTTATCGCTTCCTGCGTGGCCGTCCTGGATCGGGAACGCTGCACGGAATGCGGCCTCTGCCGCGAACTCTGCCGTTTTGACGCCATCTCCGAAAACTACGAGATCAACACTCTCTCCTGCGAGGGCTGCACTGTTTGCAGCCGGGCCTGCCCCGAAGAGGCCATCGCCATGGAGGAGGTTGTCTCGGGGCACTGGTTCCTTTCGCAGACCCCTCACGGCAAGCTGATCCATGCCCGCCTGGGCGTGGCCGAAGAAAATTCGGGCAGGCTGGTTACCCTGGTGCGAAAGGAGGCCCGGGATCTTGCCGTCGCCGGGAATAAAAGGTACATGCTCACCGACGGCCCACCCGGCATCGGCTGCCCTGTAATTGCCTCTTTGTCCGGAGCCTCCAGGGCTCTGATCGTTACCGAGCCCACAGTTTCCGGCATTCACGACCTGAAAAGGGTGCTTCAGGTCTGTCGCCATTTCGGGGTTCCCGCCGTGGTCTGCATCAACCGCTGCGACCTGGACGGAGAGAACACGCGGGCCATCGAGGCATACTGCGACGGGGAATCGGTGGAGGTGGTCTCGAAGATCCCCTTTTACCGGGAGATTACCGAGGCCCTGATAGAGGGAAAACCGGTGGTCAGCTATACCGACGGTCCGGCGGCGGCTGATATTGCTGCTCTCTGGCACAAAATTTCTGACGGCGCCGGCGGCTGAAAGAACAATCCAGTTAGACTCTGCCCGGGGAGGCCAAAAGGTGGACTACACCCAAAAATTGATGGAACACTTTCAGAATCCCAAGAATGTGGGAAGGATTCCGCGGCCCGACGGTGTGGGGGTCATCGGCGATCCCTCCTGCGGCGACTGCATCCGGATCTATATCAAGGTAAAGGATGAGCGGTTGTCCAAAATAAAATTCGAGGTATACGGATGCCCCGCAGCAATTGCCACCACCAGCATGCTCACGGAAATGGCTCTGGGCAAAACACTGGAGGAGGCCCTGGCCATCACGCCGCAGGATATTGCCGGGGGGCTTGGGGGGCTGCCTGATCTGAAGATGCACTGTTCAAACCTGGGCACTGCGGCCCTGTACCAGGCCATATGGCACTACCGGCACAGGCACACCGGGCTGACAGGATCCTAGCCCGCCGGGGGCGCCGCGAATTGCCCGATGGGAGGGACAGGCAATGCCCTGCGAAGTTAAAATTACCACCATCTGTGAAAACAGGACCCCCCGTTCAGGCTTGCTGGGGGAGCACGGGCTGTCCATGCTCCTGGAGACGAGGGGTAAGAAGATCCTCTTCGATACCGGAGCGGGCACCACCCTGGCGTGCAATGCCGCCAGGCTGGGCCTGGATCTTACCAGGCTTGATGCCGTGGCCCTGAGCCACGGCCACTATGACCACACCGGCGGTCTAAAATGGGTTCTGGGCACCCAGGTGCCCGCCACCCTGGCAGTTTACGGTCATCCCGATATGTTAAGCGAAAAATATGCCTCCCGGAATGGCGGCGCTCCCGAATATATCGGTGTACCCTGGAAACGCGCAGATATGGAAGCGCTGGGGGCCCGTTTTTGCCTGGACAGGGGGCCCGCGGATCTGGGCGGCGGTATTACGAGCACGGGGGAAATTCCCCGCGCCCCCCGTGCTGCGGATCCGGAACCCTATTTTTTGGTCAGGGAAGGCGGGCATTTTGCGGAGGACCGGCTCCTGGACGACCAGGCCCTGGTGGTGGAGTGCAGCGCCGGCCTCATCGTTCTGCTGGGCTGCGCCCATGCCGGACTCATCGAAACGCTGCAGCATGTTCTCTCCCTGGCGGGGAGAAAGCGCATCTATGCTCTCCTGGGCGGAACTCATCTTTTGGGCGCTCCGGAAGATCGCCTGAACGAGATCGTGGCCGCGCTGCGCCTCCTCGGGCCGGAGCTCGTCGCTCCCTGCCACTGCAGCGGCATGAGGGCGACGGTGGCCCTGCACCGCGCTTTCGGGGAAAAATGCCTGCCTCACCAGGCCGGCAGCGTATTCGAGCTACCGCTCTAGCTCATCCTTCAGTTTTTCAGAAGATTGCAGCGTTTCTTTTACCCCCTTTCTCCAACTTTCCCCAACTTATATTGAAACTGCAGGCGCGTTACAGTATAATGAGATGAAATAAAACAAAAATTCTGTTTTCCGAAGGGGGCTGATGGAGGTTAAACTCTGGGAAGCAAGCAATTTGAGTCCCCGCGTCCAAAAACTGCGTGACGAATACTGGTCCTTTTACGAACGAGACTACTATCGCAACGAGGTGGGCGCTTACGGAACGGGGGATGAATGGGACGAACTCTATGCTCCTTACAACTGGGGAGTGGTCCCCGAGGTTTTCCCCTTTTTTCAGATAACCAGGGAAACGATGAGGGCCATGGCTGAAAAGGTGGTCTTGCCGGCAAACATCTACAGCATCTCCTTTGCCGAACGGCGGGCCTATTTTTTCAGAGAAGTTGTGAAGCACTATCTGCCGGTGCAGCTGCTTGAAGGGGAGCTCATCGTCGGCTCCCATTTCAACACCGCCCTTTCGAAAATGCTGGATCAAAAAGAAACGGGGCGCTATGTCCAGGAGAGCTACCGCTGGGTGGAGCGGTTGATGGAGATCCACGAAAACGGCATCGGCAATGCCGGCGCCGTTCCCGGGCATCTTATCCCGAATTACCGCAAGGTTTTGCTCAAAGGTTTTTCCGGGATCCTGGAAGAAATTGAAGAAAGGCTGGCTGTAGTAAAGGACACGGAAAAGAGGGCTTACCTGAATGCGCTAAAGATTTCCGCCGAGACGCCGCGGATTCTGGCCGGGCGCTACAGGGAGGTGCTGGAAGCTGCATTGGCCGGGACGGAGGATGAGGAGCGCAAGGATGAGCTGACCCGGATGATGGAGATCGTGGGGCGGGTGCCTCACAAGAGACCGCGCAGCTTCTGGGAGGCGTTGCAGGCGCTCTGGTTCACCCATATGCTGGTCATGGCTGCCGAGTCCTACCCCGGAGCGGGACTTTCGTACGGCCGTATAGATCGCTATCTCTATCCCTTCTATATCAACGATATAGAAAGAGGGGTCTTGACCCGCGAATTTGCCAGGGAGCTGCTTCACTGTTTCTGGATCAAACACAATTATGTCTATGACTACCAGGGGCGGACGGCGCGCAACCAGGGGGTCAATTCCGGTTTTGGACAGCTGATCACCCTGGGCGGCTGCGGACCGGACGGCGAGGACCTGACCAACGAGCTGACCATGCTTATCCTCGAGGTGATCAGCGATATGAATCTGCTCGAGCCCAAACCCAATATCCGCATTCACCGGCATTCCTCGGATGAACTGCTCCATCAGGTGGCCCTGATGACCAGGGAATCACAGGGGGCGCCCTTTATCCTTAATTTTGACGAACTCTCCATGCGGGGCCTTGTTTTTCAAGGCGTCCCCCCGGAGGAGGTCTGGGATTATGCCCCCGTGGGCTGCCTGGAAAACACGATGCAGGGTAATGACCGTTCCGGAACCGTGGACGCCAACCTGAACCTGGCCAAGGCGGTGGAGCTGGCGCTGAATGACGGCCGGGATATGCAGAGCGGCCGGCAGATCGGTCCGAACACGGGTGACCCCGCCACATTCAGGAGCGAGGAAGATTTCAACAATGCTTTCTATGAACAGCTGGGCTTCATTCTGGAGCAGATCATCGAGCTGGCCACGGAGGCCGACCGCATTCGGGCGCTGTACGACCCCATCCCCTATCTCTCCCTGCTGGTGGACGGCTGCATCGAGGAGGCCGTTGATGTCAACCGCGGCGGCGCCCGTTACAAATTTATCACCGTGGAGGGGGTGGCCCTGGCCACGGCCGCGGACTCGGTGAGCGCTGTGCGCACACTGGTTTACCGGGAGAAAGCGGTTTCAATGAAGAGACTGGTCGGGGCGCTGCGCCGCGACTTTGCCGGAGAGGAAGAACTCAGGCAGCTCCTGCTCAACCGCGCTCCCAAGTACGGCAATGAAGACTCCTTTGCTGATGGAACGGCCCGGGAAATATCGCGCTGGTGGACTGAAAGAACGGCGGCCAGCTTTTCACCGGCAACAGGGCGCAACTTCCGGGGGGGCTACCTCTCCTGGAATTACTGGATCGCCTATGCTCCCCTGACCGCCTCCACACCCGATGGGCGGAAACGGGGCGAGGCCCTCTCCAACGGGGTCTGCCCGGTCAACGGGGCGGATCGTGCGGGACCGACAGCCGTGGTACGCTCGGTGCGCAACCTGGGTCTGGAGAGCGCGCCCGGCGGTGCCTCCCATACCATGAGCTTTCATCCCTCCCTGCTGCGGGATGAAGAACACCTGGCCAAATTCGCCGCATTTCTGAGGGCCTACCAGGAGACGGGGGGGACGGCCCTGCAGATCAACGTGGTTGATCCCGAAGTGCTGCGCCGGGCCCGGGACAACCCCGCTGAATACGCCAACTTGCTGGTGCGGGTGACGGGCTACAATGCTTACTTTGTGCATTTGGGCGCCGAGATCCAGGAGGAGATCATCCGCCGCGAGGCGCACGCCATCTAGCGTTGCCTCTTCTCCGTTTTCCAGGGGCGGGAAATCAGACGTAATTGTTTGCAGGAGGGGAAAGGGATATGCTCGTCAGGGAACAGATCCAGTTGATCAACAACCTGCATCACCCCAAATTCCTGGCTACAATCGACGGGGAGGGGCAGCCCAACTTGGTCATTGTCAGCAGCCTGGAGTATTATGAAGGGAAGCTTGTTTTCGGAAACCTCATGCTCTGGAAAACCGCCCGGAACCTGCAGGTAAATCCGGAGACTGCTATCCTGGTCGCTGACCCCGAGTTGAACTATTTTTACATCAGGGGCAGTTTTGGCGGCTTTGCCGAGACGGGTCCGGTAGTGGAGCACCTGCAAAAAAGCGAGATGGTCCGCTACAATGCCTATACCGGGTTTCGCAATGCGGGGGTCATTGAAATAATAGATGTCAGCCCCCTGCGACAGCTTTCCCCGGCCAAAATTCTGGGGAAATTTGTTCAGAGCCGGATCAACATAAAGGGAGGTTCCCTTCGTTTTCCGAAAACGGTGGCCGATAAATTTTCGGCCATGAGAAGCCTGAAGGCTGTCGCCTATTATGATGGCAAGCTGCATCTGGAGATCATGCCGGCAGTGCGCTGCAGCGCCGGATACCTGCATACCTTTATCGAATTGCCGCCCGGGGTAAAGTACGCGGCCAATGTGATCACCCCGGAGGTGGTCTCTTTCCAGGTCAAGGGCACGATAAAGCCCGAGGGCCTGCAGGTGGACGAGATCTACGCCTGCGGTCCCCCGGTGCCCGGCAAAAAGATCTACCCCTCACCCAAAGTTGGTTGAGCCGGTGCCAGGCACCCCTGGAGCCGATGCCGGGTCTCTTATGGTTGTGCTGCAAGAAAAATTATGGACAAAGGAGCCTCCTTGATGAGTAAACCGGTAATTGAAGAAGTTTTGCCGCAGCTGTTTCGGGCGGAGATTCCCCTGCCTAAAAATCCGCTTAAAGCCACCAACTCATACATCATTAAAGCGAGTGCGCGCAACCTGATCATTGATACGGGAATGAACCGGGAAGAATGCTACAGGGCGATGAAGGCAGCGCTGCAGGAGCTCGAGATCGATCTGGCGCGGACCGATTTTTTTATCACGCACCTGCATGCCGATCACCTGGGGCTGGTCAGCGAACTGGCGGCGCCGGCCTCCCGCGTTTTTTTTAACCGGCCCGACGCCGGGATCGTGGCCCTGGCCGATCTCTGGCAGCTGCTGTTTCATATTGCCGAAAAACATGGTTTCCCCGAAGGCGAGCTGGAAAATGCGCTGGCCGCGCATCCGGGCAACCGCTACAGCCACTCGGGCACCATAGACTTTGAATTTGTAGAAGAAGGGGATGAACTCGCGTACGGCCCTTACACACTTGCCTGCGTGCATACGCCCGGGCATACCTCGGGGCATATGTGTTTGTACGAGAGTACACGTAAATGCTTTATCTCGGGGGATCACATCCTGGGCGATATTACGCCGAACATCTCGGCCTGGCGGGATGATGAAAACCCCCTGAAAGAATATTTGCAGAGCCTGGATAAAGTTTATGATATAGAGATCAAGCTGCTTCTGCCGGGACACAGGCGCATAGTGACCGACTGCCGGGGGAGAATTCTCCAGTTGAAGGAACACCACCGCGATAGACTGCAGGAGGTGGCTGCCATAATCGAGAATCTGGGCAGGGGCAGCGCTTACGAGGTGGCTGCGCGGATGGAATGGGATATTGACGCCCGCAGCTGGGAGGACTTTCCCGTGGCTCAGAAATGGTTTGCCATCGGTGAGGCCATTGCCCATATCCGCTACCTGGAGGAAGAGGGAAAGGTTAAAAGGGAACAGAAGAACAGCACTGTACAATTTTATATCTAGGGCAAATCTACCGGCATATTATGTGCAGAAAAAAGGAGCAGCCATGAATACGGAAAATGAAAAAGCAGTTATGGATCTATTGGAAAAACTGGATATTGGCTTTACCCGTCATGAACACCCCCCCGTTTATACCGTTGAAGAGGCGAGCAGGTATTATGCCTCGATGGAGGGGGGTCAGTGCAAAAATCTCTTTCTGCGCAACAACAAGGGCAACCGGCACTACCTGGTTATTCTGGAAGATTCAAAAAGGGCCGATCTGAAGCGGCTGGCCAATACAATTGGGGAGAAAGGGCTTAGCTTTGCTTCAGCGGACAGACTTCTGAAATACCTGGGTGTGGAGGCGGGCGCAGTCTCCGCCTTCGGGCTGATCAATGACCGCGAGAAGAGAGTTGCCGTTGTACTCGATAAAGATCTGCAGAAGGAGGACCTGATCAACTTTCATCCCAATGTGAATACCGCCACGCTGACAATAAGCATGGCTGATTTCATGCGTTTTCTGGAACACTGCGGCAACAGCATTTTATTCTATTAACGAGGGCAACTCCGCGTTCACTTCGCTAAATCGTGATCCTTTCGGCCCATCGGATTATCCCAGATGTAATGTCCGTCGGAGTAGGTCTCGCCCTTGACCGTTACCAGGACCGTTTTGACCGTTGGGAATTCCGTGGCTGTATAGATAAGGGACTGAATCAGGTAAGCCCCTCAGTGTGATTTTGACTGTACGCTCTTCCGCATCTTCTTCATCCTCCCGGGGGTTTTCCCCGGAATCCGCCGCATTGCCCGGCCCTTTATCGTCATCTTTTGCTTCTTCGGGATCGGCTTCCTTTTCAGCGGGATCCCCGGGAGCCTCTTTGTGGAAAAGGCTGCACCCGCCGCCTAGGACCAGAAACAATACTGTTGCCAATGCGATCATTGTTACCAGAGCTCGCTTCTTCATTGCTCGGTTCATCCTCCTTGCTTCATTTCCCGGTTTGCCTGCTCTTCAACAGTATTATATAGCGAAAAAATGAGGGGGTAAACAGCAGAGAAAAATTACCGTCTCCTATTCGAAGACCCGGGCAAAGAGACCGAAGGTTTTATCCCGTTGGGAGGCAGGGGGAGCGGGGGTGAACAGGGATACCCCCACCAGGATAACGACGGCCAGGCAGAAGGCGGGAACCACCGGCATGAGGCCGAAAGTGCTCCAGCCGGGCAGGATTCCCAGGTACCACAGATGGAGCGCCACTGCGGGAAGGATGAGCGCGGCGCAGGCGCCGTACTTGTTGGCCCGCGGCCAGTAGAGCACACCGATCATCACCGGCAGCATGATCGAAAAACCGGAAAAGGCAAAAGCGGCGATGGCCAGGATGGCTGCCGGCCGGATCAGGGCTATGCCGCAGGCCGCAGCGGAAAAAACGACGAGGATGATCCGGCCCCACAGTACCGCCCGCTGCGGGGGGATTCGGATATAGGGCGCGATGAGATCATCAGTGACCAGGTGGGCTACCGTGAGAAGCTGTGAATCGATGGAGGATTTGACGATGGCCAGGATCATGAGCAGGCCCAGGATGGTCCACAGCGGGGAGAGGTAGCGGCTGATCAGCAGGGGTACAATATTATCCGCATCCTTGCCCACCAGGCCGGGTATGGAGACGGCCCCCCAGACGCCGAGCAGGGTGGAGATGCCGAAGATGAGCGCCATGGCCGCCGGATAGAACAGGGTTACTTGCTTGAGGTTCCGGCTGCTCCTGGCGGCCATGATCCGGATAAAGATCTGCGGAAAAACCACCACGGCGATGGAGTTGATGAAGGAAAAGCTGAACCAGTTCACCGGCGCCAGGTCAGGCGAGAGCGCGCGCTGCAGCAGGGCCGGCTGCTCGGCGACGATGCGCCCGGTAATGGCCGAGAAACCGCCCAGGGTTTTTACCAGGGTCAGGAGCAGTAAAACGGAAATGATCAGAAAAAGCGCGCCCTGAAAAATATCCGTCCAGACCGTTCCCCGCATGCCCGCCGGAACGGTGTACAGAAGCGATACTCCCACTATGAGCAGGGCGGCCAGCCAGTAAGGGACGAGCCCTTCGCTGATGGTGGAGAAGGCCAGGCCGCCGCCGATGATGCTGACCACCAGGTAGGGCAGGGTATAGTAGAGGAGCAGGATCAGAAAAAGCAGCGATACGGTGCGGCTTTTCAGGATTCCCCCGAAGACCTGCGGCTGGGTGGCATAGCCGTAACGCTTGCCCAGGAGCCAGGAACGGTAGCCGATGAGATAATAGGTGAAGGGGGTGATGAATATGCTCCAGCCGATGACATAACCGTAGGCGCCATAGCCCACCTGGTAGGAGAATCCGGCGTGGCCGATGATGGTGAAGGCGGTTATGTTCGTGGCAAAAAGGGTCATGAAGACGGCGATGGTGCCCAGCCCGCGCCCGGCCATGAAATAGTCCTCCCGGGTCCTGCGGGTGGCCCTGGCCCCGAACCCCCCGATAAGCAGCAACACTATTACATAAGCCAGGATAATTGCAAATCCCGGGATGCTTTTCACCGGTCCGCCCGCTCCTTTGCGCTGTTATGCTCCTGCTCCATGAAATCAGCAGGCGGATCGGGCCAGGCCAGGATGACCACCAGGCCCATGGCCAGGGTGGCCAGGAGGGCATAACCGATATAGAAAGAGAAAGAGAAGGGCATGAAACCAAAAAGAAAGGGAGCCCGGGCATCCCACTTCCATAACCAGAAGCTGTTGTGCAGCAAAAACATGATCAATACGATGAGGGAGGCTGTAGCCACTTTGCCTCCTGCGCTCAACTTCTTCAAAGTCCTGACCCCCCCCTGCGTAGTAGAACATTTTTGTTATTTCGACGATTCCAGGCAAAGTCCTGCCCGGTTTTCCGGAGGGTACAACATTTGGGGCGAGTCATGCCTCGCCCCGGTAATACAGACACTTTGGGGGGCCCTGCCCCCTGGTATTTAGACTTCCGGGCCCCCTGCCGGCTCATGTCCTGTAGATCGGATTATCTTCAACCCTGATCCAGCGCTCGCTTTGCTCCAGCTGGCCCGCCAGGCGGTAGAGTATATCCTCGCGGCCCTTTGGCGCAATAAACTGGACCCCCACGGGAAGTCCGCCGCCGCTCATATGGAGAGGCACGGACATGGCCGGCTGTCCCGTCAGATTGGCCAGCTGGGTATAGGGAGTCCGCTTCAAACTTCTTTTGATCATCCCTTCAATGGTACCCATCTTTTTCAAGGTCCGGGCCAGCTTCAGATGATGAACCATTTTGATCAAGGCCACCTCTTTTTTTGACAGATCCTGTTCGCCGATTCTGGACTGGAGATGGGCAGTGGTAGGGGTCATGTAGAGATCGTACTTCTCCAGGAAGGCTTCCATCTTGAAGGCGGCATGATCCCACTCGTTGATGGCCAGGACCCATTCCTCACTGGTGGTCACCCGCCCCACCAGTCCCAGCAGCCAGGTGGTCGGCTCCACGTCGCTCAGGCGTGCTTTCCGGCCGAGAACCCCCTCGAGCAGGGCGATGGCGGCGGCGGTTTCCCCGAAATAGAGGGTCATGTAGCTGCCGGCAATCCTTTCGCCATCAATGGGGGCCGATTTCTCCTCCACGGAATGGCCCAGCGACTCCAGCTCCCGCGCTGCTCCCTTTACCGCCTCCTTGCACTCCGGATGGATCTCATCGCCAAAGGGTGATTCCGTGGTAAAGGCAATCTTCAACTTTTTCTCCGGCCCCCGGGTGGCGCATTCCAGGTAATCATGGTCGAAGGGGGGGGGCGGGAAAGCGGTGCCTGCTTCATAACCCTTGATCAGATCGAGCATGGCGGCGCTGTCTCGCACGGAGCGGGAGAGAACGTGGTTAACCGAGGCTCCCTGCCAGTTCCGCCCGAAATAGGGTCCCGCCGGTGTGCGGCCGCGGCTCGGTTTGAGCCCAAAGAGCCCGCAGTAAGCGGAGGGTATCCGGATGGAGCCGCCCCCGTCGCTGGCTCCGGCCATGGGGACAATTCCGGCAGCCACCGCGGCGGCGGATCCGCCGCTGGAGCCCCCGGGGGTGTAATCCCTGTGCCAGGGGTTCCTGGTGGGCCCGTGAAACTGGGGCTCGGTGATGCCCATCAGTGCGAACTCGGGGACATTGGTCTGCCCCAGGAAAACAACCCCCGTCTCCCGCAGCCTTTTCACAAATGTGGCATCCCTGTCTGCCCGGTAGTTTTGCAGAGCCTTTGAACCCTGGGTGATGGGCTCGCCTTCAATCTCCTGTCCGATATCCTTCAGCAGGATGGGGACGCCTGCAAAGGGTTCCTGGCCGGTGACCTTTTCCGCCGCCGCCCTGGCCTGTTCGTACATTTTGTGAATTACCGCATTCAGCTCCGGGTTGAGCCGCTCCAGCCTGGCAATGGCGGCCTCCACGACTTCACCGGCGCTTACCTCTTTCTTCCGGACAAGCTCGGCCAAACCGGTGGCGTCGTAATCCCGGTATGGAAAAGCAGTCATAGTATTCACCTCTTGAAATTTATTTGTCCTCATCAAGAAACCCGGAAAAGCAATAGCCGCACTTCGGGGGGGATCCGGACAGTGGTTATATACTGTTATTCATCCAACAATGTCATATTCCTTCCAGGATTCACAGTATTTGTTCTGCCCGGGGTGATCCGGCCTGAGGGGATCCCGATGCCGGGGCAGAGTAAAAATGTTGACAGACAGATGTAACCAGTGTACTATTGTAATGATAACAGGCTAACAAGCATTACATTAATGGGAAAGATTTGCAGGCGTTGCCGGCTTGGTCGGGAGAGGCGCTATCCCTGTTCCTGTCATTGCCGCCGTTGCTTTTTCGGGCAGGCTTACAGCCAAGGGATCACCGATTAACTGTCTGCAACCAGCGCTTTCCAGGGAGGTGAACATAATGCAATACGCCCTCGAGCTGCTCCGTTCCAATAACATTCATCCCTCCATCGCCCGGATCAAAATACTGGGTTACCTGCTGTGCAGCCATTCTCATCCAACGGTGGATATGATCTACACCGCCCTGCTGCCGGAGATACCGACACTATCGAAAACAACGGTATACAAGACGATGGATCTGCTTGTCGAGGCCAACCTGGCTCGATTGGTGCAGGCAGACGAGACGGAGGCCCATTACGATGCCAATACCGGCGATCACGGTCATTTCAAGTGCACCCGCTGCGGGCGGATCTATGACTTCACCGTCAAGATTGACCGCCTGGAGATCGGAGGGCTTGAAGGGTTTGCCGTCAATGAAAAAAATGTGATTTTCAAGGGAATCTGTTCCCGGTGTCTAACCGCTGAAGAAGGGTAAACCGGAGAACAAACCATACATTACAGACAGGAGGCAGCAAATATGAACTGTGAAGAAGGACAGATCGGCGCAAGGGTGGGCCGGAAGGCTCCTGATTTTGAAACGAGCGCTTTTGTGGGCGGCGGTTTTAAAAAGATCAGGCTATCCAGTTACCTGGGGAAGTGGGTGGTTCTATGTTTCTATCCGGGCGATTTCACCTTTGTCTGACCGACGGAATTGGCGTCAGTTGCCGCCAGGTATGATGAACTGAAAGAGCTGGGTGCGGAGGTTCTCTCCTGCAGCGTGGACAGCGAATATTCTCACAAGGTCTGGCAGGAGGAGGAGTTGACCAAGATGGTCCCCGGCGGTGTGACCTATCCCATGCTTTCCGATAAAGGCGGGCGCATCGGCCGTCTTTACGGCGTTTACAGCGAGGAGGAAGGCGTGAACATTCGCGGCAGGTTCTTGATCGATCCCGACGGGGTTATTCAGGCCATGGAGGTGCTGACTCCGCCTGTGGGCCGCAATTTTGCCGAACTGGTC
>JAPXLS010000041.1:0-14056 GCA_033809435.1 Bacillota bacterium | reverse complement strand
TCATCGTCCTTCAGAGTGAATTCCACAAGCGAGGGCAGCGGGCTCCCTTCCGCCGCAAATCCGCCGTAACGGCGCAAAAAACTGCCCCAGGCCTTTTCGCGGCAGATCACCTCCAGTCCGAATGAGCGTGCTCTCTTGACCAGCAAGCAATTATCCCCCGGACCGGCGCCCAGGTAATGGGTGGGAATGCCTGCCCGCTTCAGCAATTCGAAAAAGTAGACCGAAGAACGCAGCGAGGCGCTGCCTTTCCCGGATACTTCGCCGATCACCTCATTGCCGCCGGGATCGAGAAGGCTTCCGGTTCCGGTAACGCTGTCTTTAAAATGCAGAAGGAGCTGTTCCTCTGAATAGAGATAGATGTCCTTTGTTTTTCCACTGTAAATTAACTCCACCCTGCCGCCCCCTTTTTATCGTTTACGGTAAGTTTTTTTCGATACCGGAACGGGCTAATCCTGCTGTCAGCTTGCCCGAATTCGGGGATTGCCAGCAATCGCGCTTCTCCATCGATCGCTGATTGAGACATAAACCTGGTACAAACTCATATAATAAAATGAAAAATAGAGCGATATGATCACAGGGGTGAAACAGGGATGGAAGAGAGCTACAGCTTTCGCGGGGGCCAGCACCGGCTGGTTATTGATAACAGGGACCACACCGAGGTAACCGGTGTCATTCACGTGGACAGCTTTGACGATGAAGAGGTGATCATGGAAACGGAGCTGGGCCTGCTGGCGGTGCGCGGCGAAAATTTGCACATCAAGCATCTGAATCTGGAGCAGGGAGAGATCTCCATCGAGGGCTATATCCTGGAGATGGCCTACGCCGAGGAGAAACGATCGCGCGCCCGGGGGAGAAACCTGCTGGAGAGGTTATTCAAATAGTGCGTATGCTTTCTGCCTCTTCGCCGGCCGTTCAGCAGCTCGTTGCTTTTTTGGAGGCTTTGCTTCTGGGAACTCTGTACGCGGCAGTCTATGATCTTTACAGGTCTATAGGGGTGCGGCTCCGGAGACTTTCTGCGGCTCTGTCCTTTGCCGTCGACTGTCTGTTCTGGATTGCCGCCGCAGCGTTCGCCATTGTCTTTTTTGTGTGCCGCCGTTGGGGTGAAATATTTGGATATACTTATGGGGGGCTGGCCGGGGGGTTTATCATCTATTTTTGCCTTTTTAGCAAATACCTGTTTCCTGTATGGGAAAAAACTTTTTCCGCCCTTTTCGGGAGCCGTTGTTCCCGTAAAAAGATTAACCGCCGTTCCGGTGGTCTGATCTTGAATAAAATAAGAGGTTTTTTTGGCGGATGCAGGATCTTTCACTCCCTCCGGCGAAGGTAAAATTATATGGGGAGCGGTATTTCCCGGTATTCAACGGGGGATGTGATGTGATATTATCAGTAAACGGAAAAAAGGGGCGGCCAGGGGGGTGACCCCCTTTCCCCGACGCAAGCAGCGCAGTTACGGGCTTTCCAGGCTCATGACCATGGCCGGGGCAATTGTTTTCTGTTTTCTTCTGTCCCTGGCTCTCATACAGATGTTCCAGCGCAACCGGCTGAAAAAGGAGTTGGAACTGGCCGAGTTGCAGCTTGAAAAGTTGGAATCCCGCAATGAAGAGATTGGTGAAGAGATTGCCCGGCTGCATGAACCGGGTTATATCGAGGTTCTGGCCCGCAAATTGCTGGGCTTGATCCGGCCCGGGGAAATCGTTTTTCAGCTGGAGGATTGACAAAGCATTCGAAAAAGTTATAATTACTTTAGGCTTAAGCAAGTATCTATCAAGGAGGATTTTCTAGCAGCATGCCCGTAGAGGTAGGCAGTATTGTGGAAGGGGTGGTCACCGGGATCACAAATTTTGGCGCTTTTGTTACGTTGCCGGGGGGCGAGACTGGGCTGGTGCATATATCGGAAGTAGCCAATACGTACGTCAAGGATATCCACGACCATCTTAAAAAATCTGATCCGGTCAAGGTCAAGGTGCTCACTGTGGATGGTAAAGGAAAGATCGGCCTGTCCATACGCCAGGCTGCCGAGGGTTACAGCGCCCGGGCGCCGAGGACCCCCCGCAGGGGGGATCGGGTTACCTTTGAGGATAAGTTGGCCCGTTTTATGAAAGAGAGCGATGAAAGGCTGCAGGACCTAAAAAGAAACACTGAGTCTAAGAGAGGCGGCCGGGGGTCGTGCCGGGAGGCCTATTAAGGGTGGGGAGACCCGGATCGAACCGCCGTGGAGAGCGGCGGTGCTGATGATGCAGCATGCGCGGTTTAGAAAACACCTGCAGGGGTGTTTTTTTATTGTCTGATTGGGGTCAAGAAAAGACAGCGTCCTTTGGGGCCGCCTGATAAGAGAGGCGGCCTTGTTTTTGCAGCAGGCTGCCGGAGGGGGCGCCGTACCCCCCGGGGTTTCTTTTGAAGGAAAGCGCTTAGGAATACTGCCACAGGTCTGTTTAATTTCGATTCATTCGGACTGGAGCAGCTAAAAATAGAGGAGTGCCGGAGATTCCCGTTTTCAGATATTGCCGGGAACAGTGGCTAATCGTTGAGAGACGGCCCTATTTGTCGCAAAAATAATTTTTACCTCTTACCTGTTATGACATACATTTTGCTGCAGCCCATTTATAATCGAGCTACCGGGACCACGGAGGAGGATGTCTGCAAGGATGGAAGGGACAACTTTTGCCCATGAAGCCACAACTGCAACAGCCGGGAGCAGTCAGGAACGCCTCAACGCTTTGAAGTCATCTTATCGAAAAGGACAGGCCCTCTTCAGCGCGCCCAATATCCTGCTGGCGCTGGCGGGTTTCCTATTGGGCAGGGCCGAAATACTCGGTGAGATAGCTCCCTTCGGAGCGATTTTCTGGCTTATCGCGTTGCGGGAAAAACCGAAGAAAAGCTTCCTGGTGGCGGCGGCCGTTTTTGCAGGCAGGGCAACTACAGGATGTGGTGTGCCTGGAGCATCCGTCCTTCTGGGAGCGATGGCGGCGGCCTGGCTTATGGAAGGGGTTTGCCTCCGCATTTTCAAACGGAGGTGGCCTCTGCTGCCGGCAACCGCGGTGCTGGTGGCCCTGAGCCGGTTAAACGTTTTGCTCAACGCTCCTCAACTCCTGGATATTCTTTACCTTTCGCTGGAGCTGCTCATCGGCTTTCTGGCAGCAGTGGTTATGCTGCCGGTTTTACGCCTGATTGACCTTCTCCCGCGCAGCAGAGACAGGCCGGTAATGGAACAGGATGAAGTGCTGGCCCTTTTTTTACTGTATTTCCTGGCCATGTTCGGCCTGAAAGGCGTTACGGCGGCCGGCTTATCCGTAGAAGCCGCCGCCTGCTACCTGGGCATCCTGCTTCCGGCCTGCTTGTTGGGGGTGGGCTGGGGCGCCGCAACGGGAATAATATCGGGGACAATACTGGGGTTGGGGAACCCCTGCTTCTACCTGTATATCGGGTCCCTCTCCTTTAGCGGCTTTTGGACCGGGCTGCTCAAGCCCTTCGGCCGGTGGGGCTCTGCGGCCGGGTTTCTGTTCTCCCTGCCGGTGTTATTTTTGCTGGCCCCCGAGGAAACGCCGGGATTGTACTGGAGGGAAGGTCTGCTCTCCCTTGTCATATTCCTGGCCATCCCCGCACGCCGGCTCCGCACGCTGTCGCTTCGGCTGCAGGAGCTGGGGTTGGGGGGGGAAAGCGAAGCAGAACCGGAGAAGACGCATTTGGCTGTTACCGGGCGGATCCGGCACCTGGCAAAGCTATTTAGCGAGCTGTCGCTGGGTTTCGCCCAGGCCACCGCAGCCAGGCAGAGCCATGAGGAAGATGAAAGGTCCGCACTGCTGGAGGACCTGATGAACCGTGTTTGCCGTTCCTGCCTGTTCAGGCGGCGCTGCTGGGAGAAGGATCTGCACAGTCATCACCGCCTGATCCTCGACCTGCTGGAGCGCGCTGAAAAAGAAGGGGAGGTGGTGACGGCTCATCTGCCCGCCGCCTTCAGGGAGAGATGCCACCAGCCCGAGGCGCTGGTAGGGGCAATCAATAACCTGCAGGAACTGATGGTGGTAAACAGGTTCTGGGAACAGAAGGTTAGAGAGGGGAAGGAGCTGGTTTCCGGCCAGCTGCAGGGTCTGGCAGAGGTAATGCATGACCTGGCTCGCGAGGTCGAAGAAGACCGGCTTCCTCCCGGCGTGGGTGAGCAGGCGCCCCTCTACAACCTTGAGCTTGGCCTGGCACAGAAAACAGGATGGAACCAGCAGGTCTGTGGAGATTATTACAGCCTCCTGGAGCTGGGTCTAAGGGAACAGGTGATTATCCTTAGCGACGGTATGGGCACCGGGCCCCGCGCAGCAGCGGAGAGTAAAGCGACCATTGTTCTTCTGGAGCGTCTGTTGGAGGCGGGTTTCAAGAAGGAGGTCGTGCTGCGCAGCGTGAATTCTCTCTTGCAGCTGCGCATGGGTGACGAGGTATTTGCCACCGTGGACATGGCCCTGATAGACCTGGTTGAAGGAGAGGTTGAGCTCCTGAAAGTTGGAGCGGCTCCCAGCATGATCAAGCGGGAAAAGGAGGTGTTCAGGGTAGGATCCCCCTCGCTCCCGCTGGGGATTGTCTCCAGGGTAAGTGTTGAGAGCTATTTGGAAAAGCTCCGGCCCGACGATCTGTTGGTTATGGTTACCGACGGGGCCAACGATCTTGAAGGAGAACTCATGTGGCTGGTTACCTTCCTGCGCATGATGGAAAACAGCCCGCCGCAAATCGTGGCCGACCGGATCCTTGAAGAAGCGGCGCGCCGTTCCGGCGGCCGGCTGCGGGACGATCTGACAGTGGCTGCCTGCAGGCTTATACGTCTGAAGGGGTAACTGAAAAAAGCGTACATGTCGCCGGTGAAAAGAAGATGCAACCTTTGAACGAGGGTTTGGGGGTTGCATCTTTAAATTTTATCCCCATCGCTCATACTATGATAAAATATAAACAGGCGGGCCTGGTGCAGGGTTTCCAAATCCGCAGTTGCGCGGTAAGCCGGGCGGGTGCATGCTTCGCAAAGGCGGTAGAAAGCGAGCAATCGGAGATTGAAGGGGCGGGGCGGAAGTGTTGAAAGGTAATTGCCTGCGTGTTGCCAGGCCAAAAAATGTAGGATCAGGGCATGCCCCGACCGGGGCTGTGCATGCTTCATGCTAGTTGAGAAGGTGGCCCGTTATGTTGAGCGGCACCGGCTTCTTCAGAAAGGAGACCGCCTGCTTGTAGCCGTATCGGGGGGGCCTGATTCGCTTTGCCTTCTCCATGTCTTACGTACACTGGCGCCGCGTTATGACCTGAGCCTGATCGTTGCTCATCTGGATCACCGGATCAGACCCGAAGCCAGGCAAGAGGCGGAGGCGGTGCGCAGCCTGGCGGCAGCCTGGTCGCTGCCCTTCGAAGGTGCGGCCGTGGATGTTCCTGCCTACCGATCCGGCCGGAGGGTTTCTGCGTCGGAAGCCTCCCGCATTGTCAGGTTTCGCTTTCTGCTGGAGGCGGCCAAAAAGCATGGGGCCGGCAAGATCGCCCTGGGTCAGCAACTTGACGACCAGGCGGAAACAGTGCTTTTTAACCTGCTCAGGGGCTCCGGGCCTGACGGGCTGGCCGGGATTTTGCCCCGGCGCAGCTATGGGCCGGTAGAACTGATTCGCCCTCTGCTGGGTGTATCGCGTCGGGAAATTGAGCATTACTGTCTGGATCATAAACTGGAGCCCGCTCGCGATGCAAGCAACCTGAAAACAGATTATACCCGCAACCGGATCCGTTTGGAGCTGATTCCTCACCTGGAGGAGAGGTACAATCCGAACCTGAAATATTCTCTGGCGCAGCTGGCCTCGCTGGCGGCGGCGGATCGGGCATTTCTTGGGGCGAAGGTCGAGAAGGTGTTTCCGGAATTGACGCGGTGGGAAAAGGATCGGCTCCTCGTCAACAGGGCCGCGCTTAACGCATTGCCCGGGGCGCTGCGCGGGCGTGTTGCTTACCGGGCGCTCTTGAAATTTGTTCCCGGCAGGAGCATCGGCCGTCTTCATGTTGAACAGTTGCTGCAGCTTGCAGAGAAGGGGAGCCCATCGCAGGCGCTGCCGCTTCCGGGCGGCGCATGGGCCTACGGTAATTATGAAGAGCTGATCCTGTCGCCAAAAAAGATAGAGCGGGGAGAAGGACTTCCGGACATGCCCCTCCAGATTCCCGGCCGCACCTGTTTCCCGGACAGGGGAATTTGGGTGGAAGCACACTTTGTCAGCCCGGGTGAGCTGAAGTGGCCCCCCCAGCCTGAACAGGCTTATCTTGATTATGAATCTTTACCCGGCCCATTGGCGATCCGTTCTCGTTGGCCTGGAGCACGTTTCCACCCCCAGGGGGCCCCGGGTGAAAAAAAACTGAAGGATTTTTTCATCGACCGGAAAATTTCCCGTTACCGGCGGGATAGTTTTCCGCTGGTAATTTCCGGCGGCAAGGTGGTCTGGGTGATGGGTGAGCGCATTGCCCACCCGTACCGCATTACCGGCAATACCAGGACTGCTCTTGTTTTGGAATTAAAATATTTTGTGCAGGGGAGGGGCTGCGATGGAGATTGAAAAATGTAAAGTATTGATCGATGAGGGGGCGATTGCCCGGAGAGTGACGGAGCTGGCCGAGGAAATATCGGCTGCATACGAAGGGAAAAAGCTGCTGCTCGTTTGCGTGCTGAAAGGGGCGGTGATCTTTGCCAGCGATCTGATGCGGCGCCTGAAGATACCGGTGGAGATAGATTTCATTGCCGTCTCCAGCTACGGGACCGATACTGTTTCTTCCGGCGTGGTTCGGATCTTGAAGGACCTGGACAGCAGCATCAAGGATAAAGATGTTCTTATTGTTGAGGATATTGTTGATACCGGCTTGACCCTCAAGTACCTCTGTAAAAATCTCCTCAGCCGGCAGCCGCATTCGCTGAAGGTGGTCACGCTCCTGGATAAGCCGGCCAGGCGGCTGGTGGAATACGTTCCCGATTACTGCGGGTTCGAAATACCCGATCATTTTGTCATCGGCTACGGTCTCGATTTTAATGAAGACTATCGCCAGCTGCCGGGCGTGTGCATATATAATCCCTAGCCCCGGACCGGGTGGGCGGCAGGGACACTCTGTTGCCTATGGGTATGCGGTATGTTAGAATGAAATAGTCGAAAATCCGATGATAAAATGGAGAGGAGGTAATGAAATTGCCCTCTTTTAGACGCCAAATATTATTCTACCTGATTATTGCCCTGCTTTTCTTTTTCGGGATGCGTCTCCTTTACAACAGCGGAACGGCCCCCGAACGGATTCCCTACAATGATTTTATCGAGCAGGTTGAAAAAGACAGGGTAAAAAAGGTGATCGTTTATGGCGACGAGATCGAAGCTGAGTTGAAAGATGGCCAGGATGTGGTTTCGACCCGTCCGGCTGATCATAGCTTGAGCGACCTCCTCCTGGAGAAGAATATCCTGTACGAGACCAATCCGCCGCGGGGACCCAGCTGGTGGCAAACCGCCCTCACCTATGCTATCCCCTTTCTATTGCTTTTTGGCCTTTTTTTCTTTTTCATGCAACAGACGCAGGGCGGAGGCAACAGGGTTATGAATTTCGGGAAAAGTCGGGCCCGGCTTCATGAAGGCGACCGAAAAAAAGTTACGTTCAATGATGTTGCCGGAGCGGACGAGGAGAAGGCCGAACTGGCCGAGGTGGTTGACTTTCTGGGTGATCCCCGCAAATATATAGAGCTGGGGGCGCGTATCCCCAAGGGGATTTTGCTCGTGGGGCCGCCTGGAACAGGGAAGACGCTGCTGGCCCGGGCGGTGGCCGGGGAGGCGGGGGTGCCGTTTTTCAGCATCAGCGGCTCAGATTTTGTAGAGATGTTCGTAGGTGTGGGAGCGTCGCGCGTGCGGGATCTTTTTGAAAATGCGAAACGAAACTCACCCTGTATTGTTTTTATCGATGAAATTGATGCAGTAGGCCGTCAGCGCGGCGCCGGCCTGGGCGGTGGCCATGATGAACGGGAACAGACCCTGAACCAGCTCCTGGTAGAGATGGACGGTTTTGATGTGAATGAGGGGATTATTATTCTGGCGGCGACAAACCGTCCGGATATTTTGGACCCCGCTTTGCTGCGCCCGGGGCGTTTTGATCGTGAGATTGCCGTTGGCGTGCCTGATGTTAAGGGCCGCGAGGAAATTTTAAAGGTGCATACCCGCAACAAACCGCTGGCGGATGAAGTCAGCCTGCGGGATATTGCCCGGGCAACCCCCGGTTTTACCGGGGCAGATCTGGAAAATGTGGTCAATGAAGCGGCGCTGCTGACAGCACGCACCGGGGGGAAGCGCGTGGGCAAGAACGAGATCGAGGAGGCCGTTGAAAGGGTCATAGCCGGCACCCAGAAACGGAGCCGCGTTATCAGTGAATTTGAAAAGAAGATTGTTTCCTTCCACGAGGCAGGCCATGCCCTTGTGGGCTATCTGCTGCCCCATACCGACCCGGTGCACAAGGTCTCGATTATTCCGCGCGGGCGGGCCGGCGGCTATACGCTCATGCTTCCGGAGGAGGATCGCTATTTCATGACCCGCTCCGAGCTGCTGGATCGTGTTACCACCCTGCTGGCCGGAAGGGTGGCGGAGAAAGTGGTTCTCGATGAGATCAGCACGGGAGCGCAAAATGATCTGGAAAGGGCCACCTCCATTGTCCGCCAGATGGTTATGGAGTACGGTATGAGCGATTCTCTGGGCCCCATAACCCTGGGGCACAAACAGGATCAGGTATTTCTGGGTCGTGATATTGCCCGGGATCGCGATTACAGCGAGGAGATCGCCAAGGCTATCGATCATGAAATACGCCGGACCATTGACCAGTGCTATGAACGGGCCAGGGAGATCCTGGAGGAAAATCGCGACAAACTCGATCTTATTGCCGCAGCGCTCCTGGAAAAAGAGACACTGGATGCTGAGGAGATTACCGCGCTGGTTGAAGGGAGAAGCCTGGCAGAGCTGGAAGCGGAACGGAGCGAAAAAGAGAAGGCCGCCGGCGCTGTTACGGGCGGTGCAGTCCGCCCGGAACGCCGTGCCGGGAAAACAGCGGCGGGGAAAAGCAAGGTCAGCCCCTGTACCTCTTTCCACCAAAGCGAAACTGCTGAAACCCCTTCCAAGGAACCTACCTGAGAGAAACAGAAGCTGCCCCTCCGGGGCAGTTTTTTTGATCGAACAGGCTGTTTGGAAAGGCTGGTGTAACAAAAGGTGGGGTAACTGAAATAGAAGGCGTTAAAGTGGGCGTCTGCAGTGATTTCAGGGCGGCGACGGGGGTGACTGTACTACTCGTTGAAGAGGGAGCCCGGGCGGCGGTGGATGTGCGGGGTTCGGCACCGGGGACAAGAGAAACGGATCTGCTGCGGCCGGCGCAGCTCGTGGAGGAGGTGCAGGCCATTGTTCTGGCGGGCGGCAGCGCCTTCGGCCTCGATGCAGCCGGCGGTGTGATGCGCTACCTCGAAGAACGGGGGCGGGGCTATCTTGCCGGGACGCTGCGCATTCCCATAGTTCCGGCGGCAATTCTTTTTGATCTTTTCATTGGTGATGCAGCCGTACGGCCCGACGCGGAGATGGGCTACCGGGCCTGCCTGGATGCTTCGGCGGGACCGGTGCCTGAAGGTTCCGTGGGAGCGGGAACAGGCGCTACTGTGGGCAAACTGTACGGTCCGCTGCAAGCGGTTAAGTCCGGACAGGGCAGTGCTGCCTGCCGCTGCGGCAACCTTACTGTTGCCGCCCTGGTGGCGGTAAATGCTTTTGGTGATATCTTCGACAGGCAGGGAAAACAGCTGGCCGGTCCGCGAAATCCGGAAACAGGAGCTATGGATTGCACAGCCGATATCATGGCGGGCTATGGCGGCGTAGATTTCCCGGGCAATACGACCCTGGGTGTGGTGGTTACCAACGGTTATTTCTCCAGGGAAGCGCTGTCCACGATTGCGCTGATGGCCCATGATGGACTGGCCCGCTCTATCCGGCCCGTGCACACCATGTGGGACGGAGATGCTATTTTTGCCCTTTCCAGGGGTGAAGAAAAGGCCGATATCAGCCTGGCCGGAGCCATGGCCGCGGAAGCAGTGGCCGGCGCGGTGGAAAGGGCAGTCCTGGCCGCCGGGTCTTTGGCCGGCATCCCATCGGTCAGAGATTTAAAAAATTAGTGAATTAATTAACTTGATGCAGGAATTAAAACGGATTTGTGGAATAGCTTATGCATAAAGAAGAGAAAGCGGGAGGTTAGGGTAAAAATTAACTAAATTTATTGAAGGAGGTTTTTTTATGGCTTTGGATCCGACTAAATATGCCGACTGGGAAATAGCCGAGGCGGCTGAGGCCACCATGAAAACGGTTTACCAGCTGGCGGAAGAACTGGGCCTGGAGAAAGAAGAGCTATTACCGCACGGACATTATGTAGCTAAGGTTGATTACAAGAAAGTTTTGAACCGCTTGAAGGATAAACCCGACGGCAAATATATCAACGTTACAGCTATTACCCCCACGCCGCTGGGTGAAGGAAAATCAACCACCACCATGGGGCTGGCCCAGGGGATGGGGAAAAGGGGCAAAAATGTTTTTGCCACCATTCGCCAGCCCTCCGGCGGGCCGACGATGAACGTGAAAGGTTCCGCCGCCGGCGGCGGACTGTCCCAGTGTATCCCTTTAACCCCCTTTTCTCTCGGTTTGACCGGCGACATCAACGCAGTGATGAATGCCCACAACCTGGCCATGGTTGCGGTAACTTCGCGCCTGCAGCATGAATTCAATGCTACCGACGCTTTCATGAAACGAAGAGGGCTGGAGCGTTTGAATATCGACCCGCGCAATGTGGAGATGAGATGGATCATCGACTTCTGCGCCCAGGCTCTGCGCAATATTACCATCGGCCTGGGAACGAAAAAAGACGGCTTCATGATGAATTCCGGGTTCGCCATTGCCGTCTCCTCCGAAGTTATGGCCATTCTGGCCATGGCCAAGGATCTGGAAGATATGCGCAGGAGAATGGGCAATATTGTGGTCGCCTATGACAAGCGCGGCACCCCCATTACTACGGAAGATCTGGGCGTCGCCGGCGCCATGACCGCCTGGATGGTGGAAGCGATCAACCCGAACCTGATGCAGACGCTTGAAGGACAGCCCACCTTTGTCCATGCCGGCCCCTTTGCCAATATCGCCGTGGGCCAGTCTTCAATTATTGCAGACAGGGTGGCGCTGAAGCTTTCCGACTACGTGCTCACCGAATCCGGCTTTGCCGCAGACATCGGGTTCGAGAAATTCTGGAATATCAAGTGCCGTGAATCGGGCCTGACCCCGCATTGCGCGGTAATCGTGGCTACCATCCGCGCTCTGAAGTGCCATGGCGGGGCGCCCCTGCCCCTGCCCGGACAGCCCCTTGATCCGGCCTACACTGAAGAGCATCTCGAATGGGTGGAAGCGGGCTGCGAGAACCTGATTCACCATATCAACACGGTGAAAAAAGCGGGGATCAACCCTGTGGTCTGCATCAATGCATTCCATACCGATACCGATAACGAGATCAAGCTGGTCCGCCGCCTGGCCGAGGAGGCCGGAGCAAGGGTGGCTCTCTCCAAGCACTGGCAGTACGGCAGCGAGGGCGCCCTTGAGCTGGCCGATGCAGTAATTGATGCCTGCAACGAACCCAGCAATTTCCGTTTCCTTTACGAGCTGGAGACCCCACTGCGCGAACGGATCGATCTCATTGCCAGGGAGGTTTACGGCGCAGACGGTGCGGAGTATTCCCCGGTGGCCCTGGAGAAGGCAAAGCGGATGGAACAGGATCCCGCCCTGCAGAAGCTGGGCACCTGCATGGTGAAAACTCACCTCAGCCTTTCCGATGATCCCCTGATCAAGGGTGTACCCAAGGGATGGAAACTCTACATCAGGGATATTCTGACTTACGGCGGAGCCGGTTTTGTGGTGCCCGTTGCCGGGGCGATCTCACTTATGCCCGGCACTGCCGCCAATCCGGCTTTCATGAATGTGGACGTTGATGTGGAGACGGGCAAGGTCAAGGGCCTGTTCTAGCGGGAAGCCTGAAGCAATAAAACAGAAGACGGGAAAATAGTTTCAAGAATAGGGGGCTGTTTCGATGGATCATCGGGACAGCCCCCGTGAGTCAGGGGGACGGTGAGTCAAGGGGACGGTGAGAATCGCCGGGATAAACCGGCATGGAGGAGGGGATGAAATAGCCCCACATAAAAGGATTGGCTGCACCATTATGGCCCCGAGTCATGCGCGGGCGGTCGCTAGACTGCACGTGAAGCGTTGACAGGGGATAGCACAGGCCAGGTATTGAGCCCCGAAATCACCCCTGCGGGGGGCCGACACCTGAATTACTTTGCAGTACCTGACAACAGGCGAGCAATCGACGCCTTTGGAACGGGGGTAATAAAAGGCTGGATGGCAGCATTGAGGAGAAGAAGCCGGAAGGCGAGACACCTCACTTGGGGAAGGTTTGAGCGATTGATTGAGACATGGGTCCCCAAGGCAAGGACAAAGCATCCATATCCGAGCCAAAGGCTTCGCGTTATATACCCAAGGTAGGAGCCGTATGAGGTAATTCCTCGCGTACGGATCTGTACGGGGGGCGCCTGGTAACGGGCGTCCCTACCGTAATCTTTGACTCACGGACGGTACCAGGAAGTCCGGTATAGCCTGACTCCTGTTGTGAACGGGCGTTTTTCGAGCAGCTCCCCGACGGTTTTACCCGTTCCGGGTATGCCGAGGTCCGGGGCAATGTCTGAAAGCGGCTGAAGAACAAAATCGCGCTCCGTCAGCCGGGGATGGGGTAAATCCAGAAAGGGGGTGCGCATGATTATCTGGCCGCAGACGAGCAGGTCAAGATCGATCGTCCGCTCCCCCCAACGCTCTTTGCGCACCCTTCCCAGGGCGATCTCGATCTGCTGAAGCCTGCGCAGCAGGTTCACCGGAGACAGAGTTGTTGTCAAAGAGGCGCAGGCATTCAGGTATAAACCTTGCCCGGGGCCGCCCACGGGGGTTGTTTCATAAATAGGGGATACTGCATGAAGCAAAACCGGTTCGCGCTCCAGCCTGAGCAAGGCCTCCTTTAAATATGCGGCACGATCCCCCAGGTTCGAGCCCAGTCCGATGCAGGCGGCAGTCATACTCCCTCTTGCCCCCTCCGCCTGCTGATTGCCACCGCTACACCGCCCCGAACTGCAGGGATGGGCGGATGAACTTTGCAAAGGCGGATCTTCACCTCTTCTATTCCAGGCAAAGCCAGGATATCGGCGGCGATTTCTTCGGCCAGCGTCTCCAGGAGGCGCCGCGGGGGGCCTTCCATGATCCTGCGGACTATATCCACCGCACAGCGGTAATCAACGGTTTCAGAAAGAAGATCCTTTTTTGGGGGGGCTGTACCCAGGCTGAGCTCCAGGCTCACCAGAAATTCCTGGCCCAGGACCTGCTCTTCAGCCAGGGCGCCGTGGTAGCCGTAGCAGCCAATGTCGTTAATCATGATCAATGCAGACATTTTCTACTGTTGTCCTCCCTCTGACCTGCGCACCATGGCGTCCGTCATCATGACCACGCGGCGCATCTCTTTGATATCATGCACCCTGACGATATCAGCTCCGGCGGCGATTCCATAAGCAACGGTGGCTGCTGTTCCCTCGCGGCGGTCATCGGTAGGGAGATCGAGGGTTTTCCCGATCATGGATTTGCGCGAAGTCCCCAGTAAAAGGGGGTAGCCCAGTCCACTGAAATCTGCAAGCCGGTGCATCACAGCCAGATTCTGCTCCAGATTTTTGCCAAAACCGATGCCCGGATCGACTATGATCCGGTCTGCTGCAATTCCGGAGCCTCTGGCCAGCTCAATGGATTCTTGCAGTTCAAATATTACTTCGGGGACAAGTTCTCTGTAAATGGTAGAATTGCGATTGTGCATCAGGCAGATGGGAACACCGAAAGACGCGGCTGTCTCGCCGAGTTGGGGATCCGCCTTCAGCCCCCAGATATCGTTGACCATTTCTACGCCGGCCTGCAGCGCCTTCCGGGCCACAGCCGCTTTGCAGGTATCGATG
>JAPXLS010000040.1:0-14190 GCA_033809435.1 Bacillota bacterium | reverse complement strand
ATGGGCTATCCCGGAGAAATTGTGGAGAAAGCCATCGCCGGGGTTAACCGCTACCTGCAACCTGAATGAACCGATTCAGGACTCAATGTAAGATCATTGGGCCGCCTGGGTAATAGGGAGGGGTGCTGCATGGAGCAGGATAATGTGGCCAGCATTTTTAACGAGGTGCTGGGGCCTGTGATGGTGGGGCGGTCAAGTTCCCACACGGCCGGCCCGCACCGGATTGGGGAGCTGAGCCGGATGCTTCTGGGCGAGGATGTCGCAGCTGCCCGGATCGCCTTTGATCCGGGCAGCTCCTATGCGGCTTATTGCCGGCTGCAATGGTCCGACCGCGGATTCGCGGCGGGGCTGCTGGGGATAAAAATGGATGATGCAGCTATTGCCGATGCCTTGAAGATCTCCGGGCAAAAGGGTGTGCCCATCACCTTTGTCAAAGAAAAGCAAGCATCCCTGCACGCCAATTTTGCAGTACTGGATCTGATGGGTAAAAAGGGCGGCGCCGTGATGGTGGATTCGATCTCCATTGGCGGCGCTGCGGTGGAAATTACCGCGGTGGACGGCTTTCCGGTGTCCATCAAGGGGGATTTTAACGCATCCCTCCTTTATATGGAGAGCAGTGCGGCGGCAGACGCAGCCGAAGGGAAACTGGCAGATCTGCTTTCCTTTGAAATACGCATAGGGCGCGGCGAAAAAGAGGGCAAAGTGCTGCTGCAAATAGATTATAATGCATCGCTGACCGAAGCACACAAGCAAGCGCTGGCCGCACTGCCGGGTGTTTCGCAAATGCGGCATGTCCGGTACGTGCTGCCGGTGATGTCGCAGATGGAATACAATATGCCTTTCACCACCTGTGATGGGGCAAGGGCGTACCTGCAGCAGCATCCGATGTCGGCCGGGGAGCTGGGAATTGCGTACGAGATGGCGCGCAGCGGGAAAAGCCGTGACGAGCTGATCAGCAATATGCGCCATATCATTAAAGTAATGCGCCAGTCGGCTTACGACAGCACACACAACCCCACCGACGAAAAAATTGGCGGTTTCTATCCCCTGAAGGCTACCGAGTTGTACCGAAACCGGAATGCGCTGCGCCTGGTGGACCTGGGCGTCCTCAACGATATGTTCAGCGTGGCGGTGGGCGTGGTTGAAAATGTGGAGCGGCAAAAACCCGGCGTGGTGGTCGCCTCGCCCACAGTAGGTTCGGCGGGCATCATCCCGGCAGCCGTGGTGGGCCTTGGAGACAGTATGGGCCTCCCGGAGGAGGAGATTGCCCTGGGCATGTTTGCGGCAGGCGTTATCGGCGTGTTTATTTCCCATCTGGCTTCCTTCAGCGGTGAGCTGGCGGGTTGTCAGGCGGAATGCGGGTCTGCCGGTTCGATGGCGGCGGCCGGTGTGGTGGAGCTGTGCGGTGGCAGCGCCGAGGAGGCTTTTGCCGCAGCGGCTATCAGCCTGCAAAACTTGCTGGGCCTCATCTGCGACCCGGTGTCGGTGGGGTACGAGCCCTGCAACGCCCGCAACTCCATGGCGGTGGCCAATGCCATGATCACCGCCAACATGGTGCTGGCAGGCTACAAAAGCTATATTCCTTTTGACGAAACTGCGGAGACAATGATGCGTGTCGGGCGGCAGCTGCCGGCCTGCCTCAAATGCACCCATGGCGGCCTCGCCTGCACCACGACAGGCCTGCGCATTGCCGATTTTTGTGAAGGTCCGGACCATTCACTTTGAAGTCAGTTGAAAAGGTGCCAGGCACAGGATCAACTAAAGTGCCTGGCACAGGATGGACTAGAGGCTTTTGGCTGTTTTCTTCCAGTCGGATAGGAAGCTTTCAATGCCGCTTTCCGTCAGGGGATGGTTGAACATCTGCCGCAGCACCTTGAAGGGAACGGTGGCAATATGAGCGCCGGCCAGGGCCACGGCGGGGATGTGCGCCGTATGGCGAATGCTCGCGGCGATTACCTCGGTGTCCATGTCATGACGCTCGAAAATCTCCACGATCTCTTCCACCAGAGCCACACCGTCCTGGCCAATGTCGTCAAGGCGCCCGATGAAAGGGCTAACGTAAGCGGCGCCGGCCCGGGCGGCCAGCAGGGCCTGATTTGACGAGAAGACCAGGGTGACATTTGCTTTGATCCCCTCCCCGCGGAGCGTTTTAACGGCTCGCAGCCCCTCCGGCGTTACCGGAATTTTGATGACCACATTTTCATGAACCCGCGCCAGCGGATGCGCCTCCCTGACGATCCCTTCATAATCCTGGGCGATCACTTCCGCGCTGATGGGGCCGTCAACGAGACGGCAGATCTCGGGCAGGATTTCCGCAAAATCCTCTTTCTCCCGCGCCGCCAGCGAGGGATTGGTGGTCACACCCTCAATGACACCCCATTTTGCCGCCAGGCGAATTTCTTCCACATTGGCTGTGTCCAAGAATAACTTCATCCTGTAATGTCACTCCCGCCCTTGTATTGGTTGATTGTCTTGCGCTATTATTATTTCACTTTTGCAGGGCATTTCTCCTGTCGCCTGTCATAAATCGCCTGCTTTTCTGCTCCATGTCCTGGCCCGGAGGGTATCTTCTTCAAACATCCAACATCCAATCTTCAACCTCCAGCTTCGGCAGGTTTTTATTGCGTTGTAGAGAAATGATAACATTGGACATCGTCAGGGCGAATCCAAGGGCCGGTCCAGGCCCGGAAAAGGCATGACTCCAAGCGGGGGTGATTAAAGATGCTTAAACAGCTGCAGAAAGGGTATCCTGAAAAATTTGCTTCCACTGATGATATTTTTAGTCATATTCATGCGGGTGACCGCATATTCATCTCTACCGGTTGCGGCGAACCGCAGTACCTGGTCAGCAGACTGGTGGATTATGTAGAAACCCATCCGAAAGCTTTTTTTGATGCCGAGGTTTTGCAGGTGTGGACTCTGGGCGTGGCTCCCTATACGGATGAAAAACTGAAACATAATTTCAGGCACAACTCCTTTTTTATCAGCCACCATACCCGTGAAGCCGTCAACCGGGGCAAGGCAGATTATACCCCCATTTTTCTGTCCGATCTGCCGGCGCTTTTCCGGCGCAGGCAGGTGCCTGTTGATGTGGCTTTGATCTCCCTGTCTTTGCCCGATGCCCGCGGATATTTCAGCCTGGGCATCAGTGTGGATATCGTCAAGGCTGCGCTGGAGAGCGCGGATCTGGTGGTGGCCCAGGTGAACAGATCCATGCCCCGCGTTCACGGCGACAGCTTCATTCACATAAATGAGATCGATTACCTGGTCCCCCATGATGAGCCGCTGCTGGAGTATTCCCCGGGGCGGGTTGATCCTGAAGTTGCTGAAAAAATCGGCGCCTACGTTGCCCGGATCATCGACGACGGCGATACGATCCAGGTCGGTTACGGCAGTGTTCCCAATGCCATTCTTGCCTCGCTGAAGGAGAAGAAGCACCTGGGTGTGCATACCGATCTTCTGGGCGACGGGCTGCTGGAGCTGATGAAAAGCGGCGTTGTCGACAACAGCCGCAAAAGTATCAATCGCGGCAAGACCATAGCCTCTTACTGTATGGGTTCGCAGTCCAGTTATGAACTCATCGACGACCATCCGGCCATCGAGCTCAAAGAGATCGATTACACGAACAATCCGCTGCTCATCGCCAGGCATGAAAATATGGCCGCTATCAACAGTGCTCTCGAGGTTGATCTGACGGGGCAGGCCACGGCAGAATCTATCGGCACTCTCTTTTACAGCGGCATCGGCGGCCAGGCCGGCTTTATCCGCGGCGCCGCCATGTCTCCAGGCGGCAAGACGATCATGGCCCTGCAGTCGACAACCCGGGACGGCTCCACCTCGCGCATTGTTCCTCTGCTGCAGCAGGGAGCGGGGGTGACCCTGACCCGGGGGGATATCCAGTATGTTGTTACCGAGTTCGGCCAGGCTTACCTGCACGGCAAGAACATCCGCGAGCGGGCCATGTCGCTCATCGCCATAGCTCACCCCAAGTTCCGCCCCTGGCTTATCGAGGAGGCAAAGAAGCTTTCCCTCATCTACAAGGATCAGGCATTTTTCCCCGGGAAAAAGGGAGAATATCCGGAGCATCTGGAGACGCACCGCACCACCAGGGCGGGGGTAGGCCTGTTTCTGCGGCCGGTGAAGATCAGCGATGAATCCATATTGAAGGATTTCTTCTACGCTCTTTCGGACAAGAGCCTGTACCAGCGTTTTCTGACCATCAGGCGCCACATGCCCCATGAGGAGCTGCAGAAGAATTTTGTGGTCATAGACTATACCAGGGAAATGGTTATCCTGGCGGTCAAGCGGTACCTGGGCTACGAGGTGATTGCCGGCGTGGCCCAGTACTGCATCGATGAAAGCGCCCTGTCGGCGGAGGCCTCCATTGTGGTGCGTGATGATTTCCAAAAGAAGGGCATCGGCTTCGAGTTGCTTTCATACCTGGTCTATGTCGCCCAGAAGCAGGGCCTCCACATTCTCCAGGCCAGCGTCATGCCCGGCAATCAGGCAGTGCTGCGCCTTATCGAGAAACTGGGCCTGAGAACGGAGAAAAAGTGGGACGGCGGCACCTTCAACATCCGGATATATTTAACTTAAGGCTGCAGTTCCCTTTCCGCGGCTACTCGATCCGTAGGGCGGCGGTAAAGCCCTCCCGGACAGCGTCGGTCAGTTTGCGCGGGCCGGCGGCGTCGCCGATGAGGTAAAGCTGCTCGACCTTCCCCTGCAGCCGGCCGTATAGATCGCTGTTTGCCACCGCGCCCAGAGCGAGAATTACGGTATGAGCGGGCAGGGTGACGGTGGTGGTTGCATTGCCGTTGCCCCCATTCTTTTTTTCGATCACCACGCCCTCACGGGTGATCTTCTTGATCAGGGCTCCCGTGATCACATCAACGCCCAGGCGGCCCAGGTTTTTCAACATGATCCAGCGGGTGCTGACGCCCATATCACGGGCCGCTTTTGGAAGGGCCTCCACCACGGTTACCTCCCGGGTGCCCCGGTTCAGCAGGGGCAGCAGGGTTTCGGGCGTCTCCGCTTCGTACTCCATCAGGAACTTAAGTGTTTCCGCATCGAGGGTTCCCATGGAGGCAACGGTGAGCGCTGTCTCGCAGCCCACCGAACCGCCGCCGGCCACGACCACTTTTTTGCCCGGGAGAATATGGCCCTGCAGGATGTCCCAGGCGCCGGCAACCATATGCGCGGCGTCAGCTTCAACAGGGAAGGGGGCCGGAGCGGGCAGGGCGCCGGTGGCGATGATCACGGCGTCGGCTCCAAACCCAAGCACATCCCCGGTCCGGGCATCGTGGTTGAAAATCATGTTCACACCGGCGGCGGCAAGTTCATGCCGGTAAAAGTCAAGAAGGGTAATGAACTCTTTTTTACCCGGCGGCCTGGCGGCATAATGCAGCTGTCCTCCCGGCCGGGGTCCCTTCTCCCAGAGGGTCACATTGTGGCCCCGCAGTGCCGCAGCTCGGGCCGCCTCCAGGCCCGCCGGACCGCCGCCTATTACAAGCACTTTCCTTGATCTGCGGGCCGGTGAAATCTTGATTGCGCTTTCCTGCCCGGCCATGGGGTTGACCGTGCAGTGCACCTCCTGCAGGGTGAAGACCGCATCGAGGCAGCCCTGGTTGCAGGCAATGCAGCGGCGGATGGAAGCCTCCTTTCCTGCCATGACCTTGAGCGGCAGATCGGGATCGGCGATAAGAGCCCGCCCCATGCAAACCAGGTCGGCGCATCCATCCCCGAGGATCTGCTCTGCCACGGCGGGATCATTGATCCGGTTGGCGGCGATAACGGGGACGCTTACGCCCTCCTTCACTTTTCGCGCCAGGTAGGCAAAAGCGCCGCGGGGCAGATGACCGGTAATCTGAGGTACGCGCGATTCATGCCAACCGCCGGTCACATTGAAGCAGTCGGCTCCTGCAGCTTCAAGAACCTTTGCAAAGCGGGCGGCTTCGCTTGAGGTATTGCCGCCGGGAATAAAATCATTCCCCGAGATTCTGACCAGAACAGTGAAATCCGCTCCCACCCGTTCCCGCACCCGCTCAAGCACCTCCACACCAAAGCGGCACCTGTTTTCAAAGGAGCCTCCGTAGGCATCACGCCTGAGGTTGGTTGCCGGCGAAAAGAACTGGCAGATAAGGTAACCTGCGCTGGCAATGATTTCCACGGCATCAAACCCCGCATCCTTTGCCCGCTGCGCCGCCGCAGCGAAATTTTCAATGGTATTCTCGATATCCTGCTGCGTCATCTCGCGGGGGGTCTCCCGCGTCAGGCGGGAGATGATTGCCGAAGGGGCAAAGGGCTGTTCCCCGGCAAAGGCGCTGTAAGCGTAGCCGCCGGCCTGGTAAAGCTGGGCCGCCGCAGCCGCCCCCCCTCCCTTTATGGCTGCGGCAAGCTGTTGCAGCCCGGGGATGTATTTATCATCGTGCAGGCCGATCATGAGCGGACCCCCGCCGGCCCGGTCGATACTGCAGCCGCCCACTATGATCAGGGCCGCCCCGCCGCGGGCCCTGGTTTCATAGTAGGAGATCAATTTATCGTTGATAAATCCTTCCGGCGAGTAATTGTGGTGCAGGGCGGGCATGCAGATCCGGTTTTTTAGCTCCAGGCTGCCCACCCGGGCCGGTTTGAAAAGCATGGTCCAGTCGCCTCCCTTATTGCGAAAAAATAAAGATTAGTCTTTCCTATTCTACAAAAAGATGAAAAAGCCTTTTTGTATTCAGCAGGATTGCGCAACGGCAAAAAAGAAATAGAGGCCAGTGTGACAGTCAAGGAGTGTCGGGCGCCATGTCAAAGAAAGGCCGCAGCCCTGAAATCCTGCTCTGCGATCTGGATGCTTTTTATGCCTCCGTGGAGCAGCGCGACCATCCGGAATACCGGGGCCTGCCCGTTATTGTGGGCGGCAGCCCTGAAAGCCGGGGCGTCGTTTCCACCTGTTCCTACGAGGCGCGAAAATTCGGCGTCCGTTCTGCCATGCCCTCCGCCGAAGCGCTGAAGCTCTGTCCCGGGGCTGTATTTTTGCCCGTGGATATGGATCGGTACCGCAGCGCCTCCGAAAAAGTCTTTGCCATTTACGGGCGCTTTACACCCGAAATGGAGATTGTCTCCATAGATGAAGCATACCTGGCCCTGCCTGCCGGCGAAGGGCTTGCGCTGGCAGGGGAAATCCACCGTGCTGTGCGGGATGAGCTGCAGCTTTCATTGACTATCGGCATCTCCAGGAACAAACTGCTGGCCAAGATTGCCTCGGAGATGGTCAAGCCAAACCGGGTGGGAACGCTCTGGCCGGAAGATGTGCCGGCGCAGCTCTGGCCGCAACCCCTGGAAATGCTGCCCGGCCTGGGACCGGTTACGGCCCGGAAACTTGAGGATATCGGGATAGTCTCCATCGGGAGGCTGGCCGCCGCTCCCGCAACCCTGCTCCAAAAACTATTCGGCAAAAGCGGCCTGCAGCTGCAGCGCAGCGCCCGCGGCCTGGATGATCGCCCTCTCGAGCCCCTGCGCAAGGCCAAATCGATTTCGGAAGAGAGAACATTTGCCTCCGATCTGGCCGATGAGGAGGCCCTTCGGGCCCTTCTGATGGAGCAGGCTGAAAGCCTGGGCTACAGCCTGCGATCGGGAGGGCTTCTCGCCCGGACAGTCTCCATAAAGCTGCGGTTTTCCGACTTCCGCACCATTACCCGCGACCGGACCCTGCCCGATCCAACAGACAGCGACCTGGAGATCTATCGTGTTGCCGGTGAACTTTTCACCAATCACAAGGGTCGCCCTCCCTGGCGGCTGGTGGGCCTGAAAGTATCGGGACTGGTTGCCGGTGAACAGCTTGCCTTGTTCGAAACTCCCGGCACAAAGATGGAGAACCTGGAGCTGGTTCGGGACCGGCTACGCGACAGGTACGGTGAACCTGTGATCAGGCATGCCCGGAGCCTGATCACAGAGCATCGCAGGAAAAAGGACGAAGGTCCACCCGATTAATTATGACTGGAAGCAGGATTTCAAGCATTTAACTTGAAATTTAATATAAGGCAGATAATTGTTAATATTTCACCCAAACAGCGTCACCATCTTCATGAAGGGCAGCCATGGTTGGAATTGACAGGAGGTTGGACAGTGAAGGAAAACCCGCTAGAATTTTTGATGAATCCGCGCTCCATTGCCACGGTGGGCGCCGGGAACAACCCTACGAAGATGGGTACAATCCAGGCTCTGAGCATTATCAAGGACGGCTACAGGGGCAAATTCTACCCCATCCATCCATCGGAGCAAAATGTACTTGGGCACAGGGCTTACACATCGGTGTACGATCTTCCAGAAACACCCGATCTGGCCATATTCATCGTACCCACGGACCAGGTTATCGGGCTGATGGAGGATTTCGGCAAGATCGGGACCAAAAGGGCGGTAGTGATCACTGCCGGCTTCCGGGAGACGGGGAGCGCAGGGCAGGAACTGGAGGAGGAGCTGAAAGCGTGCACTCGCCGCCACGGAATCCGCTTTCTCGGGCCCAACTGCATCGGCCTGATCAACAGCGCCATCTCTTTGAATATTACCGTTATGCCGCTGGAAAGTGCACCGGGCATGCTGGGCATGGCCTCCCAGAGCGGTACCTATGTGACCCAGACTCTTCCCTACCTGGAGAAGCGGGGCATTCGTTTCAGCAAGGCAATCAGCCTGGGCAATGAAGCCGATATCGATATAAACGACGCCCTGGCCTATCTGGGTGAAGACGAACAGACAAAGGCCATCGCTCTTTATATCGAGGGTCTCAAGGATCCGGCCCGCTTCCTGCGGATCGCCCGGGAGATCACGCCGCACAAACCGGTGTTGGCCCAGTATGTGGGCGGCACCGCCGCCGGGGCCCGCGCCGGTTCCAGCCATACCGGGGCCCTGGCCGGCCCGGACCATCTCTATGACGGGCTTCTGGAACAGGCGGGAATCATCCGGGTCTTTTCGGTGGAGGATCTGTACGGGCAGGGCTGGGCCCTGGCCACGCAGCCTCCCCTGAAAGGAAACAGGATCGCCGTGATCACAAATTCGGGGGGGCCGGGCACGGCCATGTCCGATGCCTGCAACACCGGCGGCCTGGAGGTGCCCATTTTTTCCGAACAGCTGCAGGAGCAGATCCGCCCGCATATTCCGCCGCACGGCTCCCGCGCCAACCCCGTTGACCTGACATTTTTCCTGGATGCCCATGCCATCAGTGTGACCATTCCGGAGCTGATTATCAGAAGCGGGGAGGTTGACGGGGTCGTCCTGCATGGAGCCATGGGCACAGGTTTCATGAACGAAGTCTACAGCCATGCCGGAGAGATGTTCGGAATGACCCGCGATGAATTTCTGGAGATGTTCAGCGTGGATCTCGGTGAGGCCATGGCTTTACCGAAGAAATACGGCATCCCCTTTCTGGTCTCCTCCTTTTTTGATCAAAGTGATGATTACACTGCCGCATACCTGACCCATGATATTCCCGTCTACGATTCACCGGAGAAAACCGCCCGGTCCATGGTGGCCCTCTGGAAATACGGACAGATCCGGGAACGCCGGCCCCTGGTTGCAACCTCCCTGCCGCCTGCTGCCGATGAAGCCGCGGTGATTATAGCCGGGGCAAAGGAGCGCGGGGCTTCTTTCCTTGACGAGTTCGCCTCCAAGAAAGTGCTCCGGGCTTACGGTATTCCTGCCGGAGCCGAAGAGCTGGCCAGATCCGCTGAAGAGGCGGCCAGTGCGGCTGCCGGGCTTGGCTACCCCGTGGTCCTGAAAGGCTGTTCTGAAGAGATCGCTCACAAGACCGGCCGGGGGCTGATCCATCTGAATCTGAAAGACGGGACGGCGGTGAGGCGCTCTTTCGGGGCCATACAGGATGCCGCGGGGGAGAAGATCCCCGTGCTGGTGGCGAAGATGGTGCAGGGTGATCGTGAACTGCTGGTCGGGGCCCTTCGCCAGCCCGCTTTTGGACCCTGTGTCATGTTTGGCCTGGGCGGCATCTTTGCCGAAGCGCTGCGCGATACTGTATTCAGGCTGGCCCCGCTGAGCCGGGCTGAATCATTGGAAATGCTTGAGGGAATCAGGGCAAAGGAGCTGCTCGGAGAGTTCCGGGGAATGCCCGCCGCAGACAGGGAGGCCCTGGCCGAAATTATCCGGAAGGTGGGCGATCTGCTGCTGCTGCATCCCGAGATCAGGGAGATCGACCTGAACCCCATTATTCTTGCGGGATCCCGCCCTGTTGTGGTGGATGCTCTTATAAGTTTTTGACATTGCCGGCAATTGCTGTGGCATGAGGTGAGCCATCGGGCGGTGCAGCAACTGCGCCGCTCAAAAAATATTCCTTTTCCTATTGATTTATTTCAGGATAAAGGTATAGTATTACTGAGCCCGGCTTTTCCTGCCTCGCCGGGCAGAAGCCAGGAAATATTGGGAAATGCGCAGTCCGGTTACCAGCGTTCCCTTTTAAAATCGGGGTAGCAGGCTGTGGATAATTGCAACTAAAAGCAGGAAGGCCTTTGGCCCCGAGAGGTCAAAAAAAGCTGGATATTCAGTATTGTTGTATGTACTGGAATATTTGGAAGGCGGAGCGGTATGTGCGGTAGATTTGCTCTGGTTACGGAAAAAAGGGTGCTCGAGATGCTCTTCGAGATCGAGTTGTATGAAGAACTGGAAGCGCGTTACAATATTGCCCCTTCCGAGAGGATCCTGGCGCTGCGCTGGAATTCCCGCGGCGGCGCCAAAGAGCTGATCCGCATGACATGGGGCTTGCAGCCGCCCTGGGCCGCGCAGAGAGCGGGGGGGAAAGCGCTGATCAATGCCCGGGCCGAGACCATTGCCGTCAAGCCGGCCTTCCGCGGCGCTTTCCTGAACCGCCGGGCCCTGATCCCGGCAAGCGGCTTTTACGAATGGCGCAGGGAGGAAAAATCAAGGCAACCCTTTTTTATTTGCCTGAAGGGCGGCAGCCCCTTTGCTTTCGCGGCTCTTTACGAGGGGACGCAGCCCTTTGAAAGCTGCGCCATCATTACAACCGCTGCCAACAGCCTCATCGCACCCATCCATCAGCGCATGCCCCTGATCATTCCGGAAGCGCTTTACCGGCGCTGGCTCGATCCGCAGAGCCCGCCTGAAAAGCTACAGGATCTGCTCCGCCCCTATCCCGCGGATGGAATGTCCGCCTATCCCGTTACCAGGCGCGTGAACAGCCCCGCTTTTGACCATCCAGACTGTCTGAAAAAGGAGATTTAAAGGATGCAAAAACGCGAGCTGTGCCGGCTGCGCTATCCTGGGCCGCAGATCAATAACAGAAGGGAAAGAATTCGCCGGGAGCTGCTGGAGAAATCGCCGCATCTTTCGGGAGATGCCATTACCCGCATTTTCCATAAAGATCTGGAGATACTGTTTGATCTCTATGACCTGCACTTTTTCCATGGCTATTTTCGCCGTCAATTCCAGGGCCAACTGCTGTTTTCGCTGTCGATGCGGATGAACAGGAACGCAGGCATGACCATATATCCCCCGAACCTGCAAAGTTTGACGCCCGAAGAGGAGAGGTACGAGCTGCGGATCGCTGTTTTTTTGCTTTTCAGCTATGAGAAGCTGCAAAGGGAGAAAATAGTCAATGGGATCAAAACCCGGGACAGCCTGCAAGCCCTGCAACTTATCTTTGAGCATGAGCTGTGCCATATTATCGAGTTGCACTGCTTCAAGGAATCGAGCTGCCGGAAGGAGCGTTTTCAAACCCTGGCCTTCAATATTTTTGGACATACCGGAAGCTGCCACCAGCTGCCGTTAATGCCCGAAATTGCCGCAGCCGAATATGGTCTGTCCGTTGGGGATGAGGTCAGCTTTCAGGTTGATGGAAGAACCTTTAACGGAGTGATTTTCCGGATCACCAGGCGAGCCACGGTCATGGTTCCCGATGCCCGCGGAACCTTCCAGGACAGGATCGGGGGGCGCTACCATAAATTCTATGTACCCCTGTCCCTGCTGAAAAAGCGAAAACACACCCTGTCAACAAAATGATGCGGGCCCCACTGCTGCTGCAATAACGCCTGCATGCCCCGTCGATTGTCAAAGGATCCCTCTTCCGAGGATGTAGCGGAAGGTGACATCAACACCCGGCACGGTGTGGCGGCAGCACAGAACACTGTAGTTTGGCCCTTTCCGGGTGCCGGCAACGGGGCAAAGAAACAAATTAACAGAAACTCTTGCAGGATTATTTGGGATTGTCTCGAATAAATAATATATGTGAGTTCTCCCACTTTTGATTTATTTCAGTGAATGCCATAATAAGGGTAGAGCAGAGGAGGTGGCGCCGCCGGTACAGTATGATTTGAACACTTTTTTGTAAAGTCGTTCAGCCAAGGCTAAAAATGTTGAAAGGGAGGAACGATAGTGGAATTCGGTTTTTTATCTGTTTTGCCGGCGATTGTAGCGATTACACTGGCCATTGCCACTCGTGAGGTCATCGGTTCACTATTTATCGCCATAGTGCTGGGGGCAACATTTCTAAATAATTATAATCCCGGTACCGGTCTTCTTCAAGCCATGGATAACTATGTTCTCGGCAGCGTAACCGATGAATGGAATTGCGCCATCTTGATCTTTACACTGCTCATGGGCGGTATGATTGGGCTGATCACGCGTTCCGGCGGGGCCAATGCGATAGCAGAATCCCTGGCCAAGAGGGCAAAGACGCCGCGGGCCGGGCAGCTTTACACCTGGCTTATCGGGATGCTCATTTTCTTTGACGACTACGGTAGCAGCCTGATTACCGGGAACACGGCCCGCCCGCTGACGGACCGCCTGCGGATATCGAGGGAGAAACTCTCCTATATTGTTGACAGCACCGCTGCTCCGGTGGCCACCATTGGCATCATCTCCACCTGGATCGGCTACGAGCTGGGGATCATCAGGGATTCATTCATGAAAGTAGGCATCGAGGAAAATGTCTTCTTTCTCTTCCTGAAGAGCATCCCCTTCCGCTACTACAGCATCTTTGCATTGGGCCTGGTGGTGATCGTCTCCGTTCTGATGCGCGACTTTGGTCCCATGTACACGGCGGAGAAGAGAGCCCGCACCACGGGCAAAGTGCTCCGCGACGGCGCGGTGCCCCTGGTTGATACCGCAGCCAAGGATCTGATGGTCAAGGAAGGGGCCCCGCTACGGGTCATCAACTTCCTGCTGCCCATCATTGTCCTTGTGGGCGCCACTTTCTACGGGCTGTACTGGGACGGCGTGCACAACGGGGGAGCCACCGCCGGCAAGCTGCTGGAAGCGATCGGGGAAGCCGATGCCAGCGTTGTGCTGCTCTGGACTTCCATGATCGGTGCCATAGTAGCCCTGGTCCTGGTCCTGGCACAGAGGATTCTCGCCTTCAACGAGGCCATGGACACGCTTGTCTCGGGCATGAAGTCGGTATTTTTCGCCTGCATCATCCTGGTCCTGGCCTGGTCCATCAGCGCCGTTTCAAGCGAACTGGGAGCTGCGGAGTATCTGGTGGGGTTGGTGACATCGGGAGGGGTGCCCTATCAGATCATCCCCCTGCTGATTTTCCTCATTGCCTGTTTGATGTCCTTTGCCACAGGCACCTCCTGGGGGACCATGGGAATCATCCTTCCCCTGGCCATTCCGGTGGCCTATGCTCTTAATGACGCCATCCTGATTCCGACCATGGGTGCGGTGCTTACCGGAGCCATCTTCGGTGACCATTGTTCGCCCATCTCGGACAGCACCATTCTCTCCTCTACCGGTTCGGGAGCCGACCATATCGACCACGTCCGCACGCAGATGCCTTACGCCCTCCTGGCGGCGGCGGTGGCGGCCGTATTCGGCTTCATCCCCGCCGGCTTCGGCATGCCTTACTGGACCACATTGATCTCCATAGTTGTGGGCTGGATTGTGCTGATTGTCTTTGTCCGCCTTGTGGGCAAGAGCACGGCATCGGAGGCAGATATAGTTGAAGCGGGAAAGGCTGATGTAAGGGCCTGAATGAGTTAGATTTACCATGAACGCCGGCTGATCAGCCGGCGTTCCCTTTCACCAGACCTGCGGTCGGGTGGGTGGCCCTTGCAAAGGTGCAAATTCCGCAGAATACGATCCGGTTTACACTGCGCCGCAGTAGGGCGGTGAAAACTCAAGAAAGGAGAGATTGAATTGCGCGATTACCGCGAAATAGCTCTCTGGAAAGATGTCACCGCAGAGCAGTGG
>JAPXLS010000039.1:0-14282 GCA_033809435.1 Bacillota bacterium | reverse complement strand
TTCTGTTATAGACGATATCTGGTGCAGCCGGGCTGATTGACTTTTTATCGTCTCTGTATATAATTGTGACTTGGACGGATCCAATAGCTGAAAAAGAATTGAGATGTTGCAAATAATGAAAAAAAAGAGACGAAATATAGTGGGCAAAACTGCATTTCTGGCCATAATCGTGGCGGTGACCGCCTTCAGCGCCGCCTATTTCTTCTTTCCGGCACTTTTCTTCAAGAGCAGCGGCGAAAGGTGGAGCGGCGGTGCGGCAGCCGAAGATATCACTCCCGGCAGGGTCAACATTCTGCTGATGGGTTTCGATCGGGATGCCTCCAGGGAAGGTGTTTATTCCATCTTCCGGCCCGACACGCTCATGATCGCCTCCCTGGACCTGAAAAACAGGGATGTATCGCTGATCAGCATACCCAGGGACAGTTACGTGAAGATAGCGAACAGTGAAATATATGACAAGATCAATCATTCGTACATGTACGGGTACCGCCGGGAGGGGGCAGGTGATGCCCACCAGAGCGGCATCGATACGACCATCGGCACCGTTGAAGATTTCCTGGGCGGTGTGCCCATCCACTACTATGTCTCCGTGGATATGGACGGGGTTCGGGAAATGGTGGACCGCGTGGGCGGGGTCTACTTTGATGTGAAATATCCCGTCAGGTCAGATTTCGGCCGCGGTTACCTGATGCTCGATGAGGGGTACCAGCTCCTTGACGGGAATAAATTTCTCACCTATGTCCGAGATCGCAGTGTGGGCGGGGACTTCGGCAGGGCCGCCCGGCAGCAGGAGATCATGATCGAGGCCTTCAGCCAGATCAAGAAGCGGGGAAAGATCTGGGATATTCCGGCGCTCTACAGCTCGGCCCGGCACAGCATGGAGACAAACCTGAACAAGGCCCAGATCGTTCAGCTGGCCCTCCTGGGCCTGAGGGTGAAAGCAGATACCATCAGCACGCATGTTTTTACGGGAAGCATTCAGTTTGCACCCCAGGGGGGGCTGGATATATCCTATGTGGTCATAGATGAGCAGCTCAGGGTGCAGCTGATCAAGGAGGTTTTCGGGGCCGATGTGCCGGCCAGGGAGCAGATCACTTTGCCCGGCCCCAGTTACAGGCCGCCCGAGCCGCTTCCTTCCGAATGGATAGAGCCCGAAGAACGGGAACCGGAGGAGGATCCGGAAAGTCCGGAGGAGGATGGATCGGAACTGGACGGCAACGGGGAAGAGGGGGAGACGGATCCGGAAAATGGAGAGGGCGGGGAGGATGAGGCGGACAACGGTTCGGGCAGCGGCAGCAACGGAGACAACGCTGTCCCGGAAGGCGAAATAATGGAGGAGTAAAAACAGATAAGCAGCCACGAAGAGGGGGAGAGGCGGACAGTGGAAAAAGAAGAACAGAGCATAAATAACATCTCCCACATTTTTGACGCCATCACGGAGATCATCGAGGAAGAGGGGCTGCCGGCCGTTACTTTCAGCTCGGTGGCAAAAAAATGCTTTCTGCACAGGACCTCCGTGGCCTATTACTTCGAGGGCAAAGAGAATATGCTTTCGCAGTACTTTCGTTACATGCAGGATCAATACGACTACAAAATTCCTCATCTGTACCCGGGATGTGATCCCGTGGAGCTGTTCTGCAAGTTCATTGACAACCGCATCGAGATGGCCATGAGCGACCTGCCCTGGCTGAGAGCCAAATACAAGTATCTTCTCGAGGCAAATCCCGATGATACGGTTTTGCAGGCTTTCACGGTTCATGTCTGGGAAACGCAGTTTTCCCAGATACGCCCGTTTATCGATGCGGGAATTATCTGCGATCGCCGGTTCAAGGAGGGCATGGCCCTGTGGTACTCCTTCGGAGCGAGCCTGCGCTTTCAGGCCCTCTTTGGCAAACAGCGGCTGTTCCAGGAATATATCATAAAAGAGGGAGCTGAAAAACTGAAGCGCACCTTTCTCAAGGATGGTCTCTATCCCGATCCCGGAACCGCTGATCCGCAACAGGCTGCGCCTGCCGGTCCCCCCGCCTGCGACTAGGCACAAGGCCGGCTGTGGCATTTTTCCGTAACACTTTCGCTCTATAGCAAATGTGCAGCCCCCCGGCTGCGCAAGGGCCCCCCGGCCCGTCCCCGGAACAGATCAGGCGCCGCCCGGCGCCGGCGCTCCGCGGTGAACAGTACATAGCGCACCCTTCATGACGCCCCACCCTTACTTATCATTTTTCCTGAAGCGGCTCTTCCCGGCAAAGGGCGGGCTGCTGACGGCCCTTTGAAGGTTATGCCGGGCCTGCCCGGCTCTTCCGTAGATGGGCATCATACATCGTCGGAAAAGTGAATCGGGTGAACATTTCATACATCGTCGGAAATATATAAGTTGTAGGGTAACTTTATACATTGTCGAAAATGGGTAAGTTGTCTTGACTTTTATACCATGCTGCAGCTATGCTTTTTACAGGGCGGGCAGGGGTGAGGGGCGATGCCGGGCCCGTTGAGCATGGAGCATACATTACAGCACAGCGAGGTGTTTTTTGAATGAATCCTCTATCCATCCTGAACCGGCTGCTTGAAGCGGCGGGCCCCTCCGGGCACGAGCAGAGCTGCGCAAAGGTAATCGCAGAGATTGCGCAGCCCTTTGTGGATGAGATCATGGTCGATCCCCTGGGGAGCCTCATCTGCCGCAAGAAGGGGGCAGGGCCCCGCATCCTTGCCGCCGCGCACATGGATGTGATCGGATTCATGGTCTCCCGCATTGATGAAAAGGGTTTTTTAAGAGTTGTGCCCATCGGTTCTCACCCTCCCGCACGGCTCATCGGCTTTCCTTTACGTTTCATGAACGGTACCGCCGGCATCCTCTTCTCTTCCGACTTCGAGGCAGTGCGCAAAAAAAGATTTGATGAGGTGACGATGGAGGAGATCTATGTGGATATAGGCGCCTGGGACCGGGATGAAGCGGAAAAGCTGGTTCAGCCGGGGGATGTGGCTATCTTTGACGGGCAGGCCCGCAGGATATCCGGCAACAAGCTCCTTTCCCCGTACCTGGACGATCTCATCGGCTGCGTGATTCTGTTGCTGGCGGCGGCCATGCGTCCCGCCGGGGGCAACGATGTTTACTATGTTTTCACCGTCCAGGAGGAGCTGCGGGGCCGGGGCGCCGGGCCGGCGGCGGAGAGGATCCGCCCCGATCTGGCCCTGGCCGTGGATATATGCCATACCGGCGACTGCCCCGCCTACAGCAAGGAGATCACGACAAAACTGGGCGG
The DNA here is from genome assembly GCA_033809435.1 of Bacillota bacterium. Taxonomy (GTDB): domain Bacteria; phylum Bacillota; class Dethiobacteria; order DTU022; family DTU022; genus JAAZIN01. The sequence goes on along the minus strand of JAPXLS010000039.1, from coordinate 11,025 downwards.
GGGGCCGGCGATAAAGCTTTTTGACCTCTCGGCAATGTGCCATCCGGCCCTGGTCAGACATATCCGGAACATTGCCCGGTCCCGGGACATTCCCTTTCAAAATGAGATCTCCCACACCGGCGGCACCGATGCCGGCGCCATGCAGCTTTCGTCGCTGGGGGTGCCGGTTTCCGGCCTGTCCGTTGCGGCACGCTACTCACATACCCCGGTGGAAATGTGCGCTCTGGAGGATGTAGTGGATGCGGCCCGCCTTCTCGCTGCGGTGACGGCTGCCGATCCTGTTTTCTTGAAATAAGGCATATCCAGCCAAGGCTGTGGAAAGGAGTCCTGCTCATGAAATGTTTGATCAAGCGGGCCAATGTTTTCGATGGATATTCCAGCGCCCTGAGGCGCGGGGTGAACATAGTCATCGAGGACGATCTTGTCAGGGAGATGACCTCCAGCGAGGTCTGTGAAAAAGCTTTCGACACCGTGATCGAGGCGGAAAAGTTTACCACCATTCCGGGGCTCATAGATTGTCATGTCCACATATCCATATCCGACATTCCCAAGGAGCTGGATGGCATGCGTATCGATGAAGTGGCGGTGCGGGCGGCAAAAAACGCGGAGGAGATTCTGTACCGCGGTTTTACCACCATCCGGGATGCCGGAGGCATGACTTACGGGATCAAACGCAGCATAGACAGCGGCTACATCGACGGGCCCCGGATCTATCCTTCCAACGGAGCCATCTCGCAGACAAGCGGCCATTCCGACTTCCGGGGCAGCCGGGCCCAGGAGCATACGGTGCTGGGCCACGAATCGCCCATGATGAAGACGGGGGTGTTCGTGACTGCCGACGGCGTTGACAATGTGCTGCGGGCCGTCCGGGAGCAGCTGTTCCTGGGCGCCTCGCAAATCAAGATCATGGCCGGCGGGGGGATCGGCTCCATCTATGATCCCCTCTACTCGGTACAGTTCACCCTGGAGGAGATGCGGGCGGCGGTGCAGGCCGCCGCGGACTTCGGCACCTATGTATTTGCCCATCTGTACACGCCCCAGGCCATGTGGCGCGCCGCAGAGGCGGGCGTGAAGGGCTTCGAGCATGCCTCGCTCATGGATGACGCCGTTTCCCGGATGATCGCGGACAAGGGGATCTGGCTGTGCCCCCAATTTGCCTTCCACTTTGACGACATCATCTCCACCTTGACCAAGAATGCGGAGACGAACAAAAAACGGATCCAGGTGAAAAGAGCCACCGAGAGGCAGGCCGAGCTGATCAACAAGTACGGGCTCAAAACTGTGTTTGGCACCGATCTGCTCATGGATCGCTACGCCAACGAGACCTACCAGCTGACGGAGTTCAGGGCGCGCAAAAAAGTGTTGGGCAGCCTGGAGGCGGTAAAAAGCGCGACAGGCAACGTGCACGAGATGTTCAAGCTTGCCAGTTACCGCGATCCCTACCCTCAAGGCAAGGTGGGGATTCTGGATCAGGGCTCCTTTGCGGATCTGCTGCTCATTGAGGGCAATCCCATCGAGGATGCCGAGATACTGGTAGATAAGAGGAATATGCGTCTGATCATGAAGGGGGGAAAGATCTACAAAAATACGCTCTAGCATGTCGGGTGGGGTTGCAGTGTTTATTTGACTGTTGTTCGGTGCTAAATACGGCTGATTAGGAGGCTAAACAATGAAAAAAGCGCTGGTAGTTTTGTTGGCGGTCACCCTTGTTCTGGGCATTGCCGCCGGATGCGGCAATGGTGAAAGCGCAGGTGACGGAGATTCCCATATTACGATCATGACATACAATGGCGCTACCGGCCTTAACCCCCTTGATGGAACGCCCATCGATAAGATGGTGGGGCTGCAGGTCTTTGACCGGCTGGTGAAGTACGACGCCGATCTCGAGGTGCAGCCCTGTATCGCCGAGAGCTGGGAGGTAGGTGAGGACAATGTGACCTATACCTTCAAGATCAAGCAGGGCGTCAAATTCCACAACGGCGATACCATGAGCATGGATGATGTTCTCTTCTCGCTTGAATCGTACAAGGCGTCGGCCAACGGTTTCAACCTTGATTCCATCGACAGTTTTCGGGCCGTTGATGATTCCACCCTGGAAATAGTGGTCAAGGACTATTCGGCCAAGCTGCTCGACACCCTGGTTCTGTTTTCGCCCATCGTCTGCAAGGCGGCGTACGAGGCCGATCCCGAGGGCTTTACCGATCATCCTGTGGGCACGGGCGCGTACAGGTTCGTCTCCATCGGCGAGGGCGATTCCATCAATATGGAGGCCTTTGCCGATTACCATATGGGCGAGCCGAGCATCAAGGAGATCACCTTCATCCAGCCCATGGACTCCTCGACGGCCACCATTGCCCTGGAGACAGGGGAGCTCGATATCATCTCTGTCCTGCAGGTTTCCCAGATCGACACCATTGAGGCCGCCGACGGCTGCTCCGTGTTCATGCAGCCGGGCGCGGCACAGCGGATGATGATGTTCACCGGCGAGCCGTTCCTCAGCAATAAAAAGCTGCGCGGGGCCGTTTATCACGCCATCAACATCGAAGATGTGATCAAAACCTTCTGCCTGGGCCATGGCGAGGTGGCCCAGAATTTCTACTCCGCCGAGCTGCTTGGGGAGTATGCCGGCCTGGTCGATATCTCGGACCGCTATGACCGGGAGCTGGCCCGGCAACTGCTGGAGGAGTCGGGTTTTGATACTTCCAGGGAGATCGGGTTTGACTGCGATGCCGGTACGGCCAAGCTGGTGCAGATCTTCCAGGCGGACCTTGCGGAGATCGGCTTGAAGATCGGTATTCAGCAGCTGGAAATACCGGCGCTGGTGCAGAAAGCCCGCAAGGGTCTGGCCCCTATCCTGATCTGGGAGTCGGGCGAATTCGACATGTCCATCATGGATGTGCTGAACAAACATGCCGACGAGAACAGCCCGCTCCACGGGGTCAAGGATCCGGTCTTCGCTGAAATCGTGGCCCGGGCCAATGCCGAGAAGGAGCCGGCCAAGCGGGAGGTCATAGCGAAGGAAGCATACGAGTACATGGTGGATAACTGGATGATGTATCCCATCCACGATTCCCTGAATATCAGTGCGCACCGGGATCGGGTCAAGGGCATACACGGCCTTGGCGTGCTCTACGTGCTCTATGTGAGCGATCTGACCCTGGCGGAATAGGCGGTATTTCTTTACCAGCGGTATCTCTTGGGGAGAAGCCGCTTGCCGGCTTCTCCTTCCCAAGAATAGGGTGCACAAGGAGGACGTCATGTACAGCTATGTAGGGAAACGGCTTTTGGTTACCATACCGGTACTGCTGGGTGTTGTATTCATTGTCTATGCCATCATGTCTCTTACGCCGGGCGATCCCGGAAGGCAGATCCTGGGCAGCGATGCGCCCCAGGAAGCGGTGGACCAGCTCAATCACGAGCTTGGATACGACCTCCCTTTCCCTGTACGCTTTTACAACTACATCAAGGGGATCGTCACCAGGTTTGATTTCGGCAAGTCGTACCAGACTTCCAAGCCGGTAATCAACGAGATCATGAAGTGTTTTCCCAATACGCTCAAGCTGGCCAGTTTCGCTATCGTGATCAGCGTGACCTTGGGCATCAGCCTGGGCATTCTTTCGGCGGTGAAACAGTACTCCGTCGTTGACAATTGCTGCACCGTGGCGGCCATGGTTTTTGCCGTTATTCCGGCCTTCTGGCTGGGCATGCTTCTGATCTATGCCTTTGCGCTGAAGCTGGGGTGGCTGCCCTCGTACGGGATCGGCTCCTGGAAGGGGTATATCCTGCCCTCCATTACCGTGAGCACCTCGGGGCTGGCCACCTGCATGCGCATGACCCGCACCACCATGCTGGAAACCATCCGCATGGACTATATCCGCACCGCGCGGGCCAAGGGCGCACCGGAAAAGACGATCATCTGGCGCCATGCGCTGCGCAACGCCCTGCTGCCCATCATCACCTCCATGGGGATGGTGTTCGGGTACCTGCTGGGCGGAACCATAGTCATCGAAAATGTGTTTGCATACCCCGGCCTGGGTGACTACATGATCAGCGCCATCCGGCAACGGGATGTGCCGGCCGTTCTATCGAGCACCCTCTTTTTTGCAACGCTGTTCTGCCTGGTCATGCTGGTTATAGATCTGGTGTATGCATTCATAGATCCCCGCATCAAGGCCAGGTATGTCAAGTGAAAGGGGCGGCAGTATGGCTGGAGTAGCAACGGCAACGAAAAAAAGCAGCCAGCTCAAAGAAATTTGGCGCCGGCTTAAAAAGAATCGCACGGCAATGATTGGCTTTGTATTTGTCTGCCTGCTGTTGGTGGTGGCCCTGTTTGCGGATGTAATCTGCCCTTACGCCAGGGCTGTAACGCAGGACGGCTCGAACATTCTGCAGAGACCCGGTGCGGGGCACATTTTCGGCACCGACGCCTACGGCCGGGATATATTCGCCCGGATCATCCACGGTTCCCGCGTTTCGCTGACGCTGGGATTGCTGGCCAGTCTGATCGCCTTTGTGGCGGGCAGCCTTCTGGGTGCTGCGGCGGGCTATTTCGGCGGCAAGGTGGATATTGTGATCATGCGGATCATGGATATGTTCGCCTCCATCCCGCCCATGCTGCTGGCGCTGGCCATTGTTTCGGCCCTCGGGCCGAACCTGATCAATCTCCTGCTGGCCATCTCCATATCCAGCACGCCCGGTTCGGCGCGGCTGGTCCGCTCCGTGGTGATGAGCATTGCAGACAATGAATTCGTCGAGGCGGCCCTTTCCTACGGCGCCTCCCACAGCCGGATCATTCTCAAGTATATTCTGCCCAATGCCGTGGGGCCCATCATCGTGAATATGACCATGAACATATCCAGCCTGATTCTGTCGGCGGCGGCGCTTTCATTCGTGGGAATGGGGGTGCAGCCACCCCGGCCGGAATGGGGGGCGATGCTTTCCGAGGCGCGCGAGTTCATGCGGCATCATTCATACATGCTGGTTTTCCCGGGCTGCGCCATCATGGTAACCGCGCTCTCTTTCAACCTTTTCGGCGACGGGCTGCGCGATGCGCTCGATCCGAAGTTGAAGGACTAGGAGGTGGATGGAGATTAAGGAACCAATCCTGTCGATCAAGGATTTACGGGTTATTTATGAAACGGATCTGGAGACGGTGCATGCCGTAAACGGCATTTCATTCGATCTGGAAAAAGGGGAAACTCTGGGCATCGTGGGCGAGACGGGGGCGGGAAAGACCACGACCTCCCTGGCCATCCTCAGGCTGCTTCCGGAGCGGACGGGGAAAATAACGGGCGGCTCCGTGCTCTTCAAGAACCGGGATCTGCTCACCCTCTCGCCCGGGAAGATGCGGGAGGTGCGCGGCGAGCACATCTCGATGGTGTTCCAGGATCCGATGACCGCACTCAACCCCGTGCTCACCGTGGGGGATCAGATCACCGAGGCGCTCATACTGCATGACGGCGGCAAGCGCACCCGCAAGGAGATCGAGGCCCGGATGGAGCGGACGCTGGAGATGGTGGGCATTCCCGCTTTCCGGAAGAAGGAGTATCCCCATCAGTTTTCCGGGGGGATGAAGCAGCGCGTGGTCATTGCCATCGCGCTGGCCTGCGAACCCGATCTGCTCATTGCCGACGAGCCCACCACGGCCCTGGATGTAACGATTCAGGCGCAGGTCCTCTCCAAGATGGATGATCTGCAGCAGGCGCTGGGGACATCCACGATCATGATCACGCACGATATGGGTATCGTGGCCCGGACATGCGACCGGGTGGCGGTGATGTACGCCGGCGAGATCATTGAGTACGGCTCGCTGGAGGATATCTTCACTGCAGAGAGGCATCACCCCTATACCACGGGACTCTTCGGTTCCATTCCCGATATCAAGAGGGAGAGTTCCCGTTTGAAACCGATACCCGGATTGATGCCCGATCCCACCGCCCTGCCGCGGGGGTGCAAGTTTTCGCCGCGCTGCCCCCAGTGCATGGAGATCTGCCGCAGCACCCCGCCGCCGCTGTGGCGGAAGGACGATCACAGGATCAGCTGCCACCTCTTTGCCAATACCAACGGGGGGACAAGGGTATGAACGACATTCTTATCGAGACGCGGAATATCAAAAAGTATTTCAAGGTAACGGGCGGCCTGCTGCATGCAGTTGACGGCATCGACCTGGCCATTCCCCGCGGCACCACTCTGGGGGTGGTGGGGGAGTCGGGCTGCGGTAAATCAACGCTGGGGCGGGTGATGCTCAGGCTGCTCGAGCCCACGGCGGGCGATATTTTCTTCGAGGGGGAGGATACGGGGAGCTACGATGCGAGGAAGCTGAAGAGCCTGCGGCACCACATGCAGATGATCTTCCAGGATCCCTTCTCCAGCCTTAACCCGCGGATGTCCGTCCAGGAGATCATTGCCGAGCCCCTGCTGGTGAACAGAATATACAGGTCGGGCGCGGAGGTGTACGCGCAGGTTTCCCGCCTCATGGAGACGGTGGGCCTGGCCCGGCGGCTGGCCGGCTCGTACCCGCACGAGCTCGACGGCGGGCGCCGCCAGCGCATCGGCGTGGCCCGGGCGCTGTCGCTGAATCCAAAATTCATTGTCTGCGATGAGCCGGTGTCGGCGCTGGATGTATCCATTCAGGCGCAGATCATCAACCTGCTCATGGATCTGCAGGAGGAGGCGGGCTTTACCTACATGTTCATCACCCACGATCTCTCCGTGGTCAAGCATATTTCGGACCGGATCATCGTCATGTACATGGGCAAATGTATAGAGCAGGCGCCGACAGGGGAGCTCTTCCGCAATCCCAGGCATCCCTACACCACCGCTTTGCTCGATGCCATCCCCATTCCGGATATTTCCCTGCGCGGCAAGAAGCGGGAAGTGATTCACGGCGAGATATCCAGTCCGGTCAACCCCGAGCCCGGATGCCGCTTTGCGCCCCGCTGCCCCCGGCGTATGCCCGCATGCACGGGCCAGGAGATCGAGGAGGTGGAGGTGGGGGCGGGGCATTCCGTCTCCTGCATCCTGTACAGATGAGAGAGGATCTCTGAGGGGAGTTTCATTCGGGTTAGATTCCGGGTGAATTTAGAATAAATTACAAAGATGGAGGTATCAAGTTATGAGGATCTCGAATGAGGAAATGTATGCCCCAACAGATATACCATTTGGCAAGGTTCCGCCTTACAGGGCCAAGGTTGTGGAGTATACCGAGCCGACGACCCGCGAGCAGCGCAAAGGGCTGATCAGGGAGGCGCAGTATTCGGCGTGCAACCTGCCGGCCAAGTATATTTATGTGAATATGTGCACCGACTCGGGCACCGGGGCCATGAGCGACCGCCAGTGGGCGGCCATGTGGCTGGGCGATGAGTCGTACTTCAACTCGAAGAGCTGGGAGCCTCTCAAAAAGGTGCTGCAGGAGTTTTCCGGCATGGAGTATGCCCTGCCTTCCCACCAGGGCCGTTCGGGCGAGGCCATCCTGTACGAGGCTTTTGTGAAGAAGGGCGATATCGTCCCCTCCAACATGCATTTCACCACCACCCGGGCCCATTGTTACTACTACGGCGCCGACCCGGTGGATATGACCTGCAAGGAATTCTATGACGAGGCCGACGGTTCCTACTTCAAGGGGAACATGGATACGGATGCGCTGGAGAAGCTGTTTATCGAGGAAGGCGACAGGATCGGTTTTGTGGAGCTCGTTGTGCCGAACAACCTCTGCGCGGGGCAGCCTGTTTCCATGGCCAACATCAAGAAATGCCGCGAGATAATCGACCGGCACAAGCGGCGGGAGGTCATTTTCTCTCTGGATATCGCGCGTATTTCCGAGAATGCCTGGATGATCAAGAAGCATGAACCCGGCTACGGCGACAAGAGCTGCCTGGAGATCGTGCGCGAGATGATGAGCTATGCCGATGTATCGCACATGAGCGCCAAAAAATGCGGCCTGGTGAACATGGGCGGCTTTGTTACCGTTCGCGACTACCATAACTTCTTGCGGCTGCAGCCCAAGCTGATCCGCATCGACGGTTTCCTGACCTACGGGGGCCTTGCCGGGCGCGATCTGGAGGCGCTGGCCGTGGGCCTGATGGAAGGGGTCAACGACTACTACCTGGAAGATAAGCAGCGGCAGTGCGATGTCTTTGCCGACGCCTGCAAGAAGCGCGGCGTTGCCACGTACAATCCCGCCTGCACGCTGGGGGTATGGATTCTGGCGGAGCACTGCCTGCCGCATATACCCAAGCCGCAGGGCCCGGGGACCGCTCTGGCCACGCAGGCCTATATCGAGGGCGGCGTGGGGCTCACCTCCATGGATTCACTGCACCGGGGCCACCTGGATCCCGATGATCCCACCAACATGGAGAAGATCCAGCTCGCTCCCTTCGAGCTCATCCGCTGCGCCTTCCCGCGCAGGGCCTACACCGATTCCCATTACGAGTGGTGTGCCGAATCTCTGTACAGGGCCATGGAGTGGGGAGAGAAGGTTCCCGGATACCGCAGGTGCGACATGGGTGATCTGCGCCCCACACTGGAGGATCGGGATATCGGCATGCATACCTTCTTTGACGAGTACGAGCCGCTCTTCGATCATCCCTGATCGGCGTTCCTCTGCGCAGCCGTGACATGAGAGCAAATTATGACATTTATATGGGAGGTAAAAGCAAATGCGTATCAGCAACGAAGAGATGATGACCAAAACGGACTTGCCCTTTCATCTGGCGCCGCCCTACCGGATCAAGGTAGTTGAATACACCATTCCCACGACCCGTGAGAAGCGCAAGGAGATCATGAAACAGTACGGCTATTCGGGCCGTCTTCTACCGGCCAAGTATGTTTTCATCAACATGGTCACCGATTCCGGCACCGGCGCCCTGAGCGACCGGCAATGGTCCGCCATGATGGAGGGGGATGAGAGCTACTTCTACTGCCGCAGCTACGAGTACCTCGAGGAAGTGATCCAGGATTATACCGGCATGCCCTACGTGCTGCCCGCTCACCAGGGGCGCAGCGCCGAGGGCCCCCTGTACGAATGTCTGGTCAATCCCGGGGACAAGGTTCCCTCGAACACGCACTTTACCACCACCAGCGCCTGGACTTTCATGCGCGGTGCGGAGCCGGTGGATTTTGTGGACACCGCCTATTTCGACCCTGCCGATACCACGAGCTGGTTCAAGGGCGGTATCGATACCGAGGCCCTGGAGAGCTATTTCCAGGAGCATGCCGAGAAGATCCCCCTGGTGGATCTGGTGGTGCCCAACAACCTGAACGGCGGGATGGGCGTCTCCATGGCCGACATCAGGGAAACCCGCCGCATCATCGACAAGTACAACAAGAGGGGAACCCTGCTCTGCCTGGATATCGCCCGCATCTCCGAGAATGCCTGGATCATCAAGAACCATGAACCGGGCTACGAGGAGAAGAGCTGCCTGGAGATCGTGCGCGAGATGCTCTCATATGCCGACTGCTGCCATATGAGCTCCAAGAAGACGGGCATGGTCAACATGGGCGGCTTTTCGGCTCTCCGCGACAGAAAGCTCTGGCAGCGCATGCAGCCCAAGGTTATCCGTACCGACGGCTACCTGACCTATGGCGGCATGGCCGGCCGCGATCTGGAGGCGCTGGCCGTGGGGCTGATGGAAGGGGTCAACGACTACTACCTGCAGGATCGCCAGCGCCAGGTGGAATACTTCGGCAATGCATGCAAGAAGCGGGGGGTTCATATCCTGGAGCCCGCCTCCAGTTATGCAATCTATATCAATGCCGGCAAATGCCTGCCCCATCTGGACCATACCCAGGGGCCGGCCACATGCCTTTCCGCCCAGGCCTACATCGAGGGCGGCTTTGCCAGCACCGCCATGGATTCGCTGCAGCGGGGCCGCATTGACCCGGAAAACCCCCTGGACACCAGCAAGCGCACCAAGGCTCCCTACGAGCTCATTCGCTGCGCCATCCCGCGCCGCGTTTACTATGAACCCCACTATGACTGGGCCGCGGAGTGCCTGGCCAGGGCCATGGAGCACGGCGACAGGCTTCCCGCCTTCAAGCCCATTGCCGACGACCGGCCGCCGCTGGAGCTCAGCGAGATCGGGCTGCACACATTCTTTGACGATTACGAACCGGTGACTCCGCTGCCCTAGGGCGCTTTGATGGCGCAGCGACAGCCTCCAACCCGGGGCCGCATGTACTGCATGGCAAGCAGGCAGAGCATGCGGCCCCGGGCTCTAGTGAAAATCTATTTCGATATTTCTCCGCCCCGGTTGGGGCTGAGCCTTGGGCATGGTGATCTCGAGGACTCCGTTGCGATAGCTTGCTTTCGATTCCCCGGCAATGACCGGCGCCGGCAAAGCCACGCTGCGCCGGAAGCCGCCCCAGTAGCGCTCCTGGCGGTGCACATTCTCCTCCCTGACCTCGTGCTCCCGCTTGATGGTGCCTCCCAGGCTGAGCATGTTTTCACCTATCTCGATGCGGATATCCTCCTTGCTTTTCAATCCCGGAATTTCACAGGAAGCGATGACCGCTTCGTCCTTTTCGTAAATATCAATGCGCGGTTCCTCCCGGAAAAGGGACGACCCGAAAAGGCGCTCCATCTCCCGGCGGGCGCCCTCAATGTAGCGAAAAGGTTCGCGGGGAATAAGTGACATCAACAAAACCTCCCGTCAACTGTTTGCCTATATTTTAAATCACCGCGTCCGTCATTATGCATCCGTACCGCAGGTGATGCCGGGTGCGCGGTCGGACGCAGCTTTTTTGGAATCAAGTTCGGGTGGAAAAACCGATGAGAATAGTATGTTCGCAAAAAAGGTTTTTCCCTGTTTCTTCAAGAATATCTTCCGGAAAAATTTATTTTAAGGGATGGTGGGAAACAGCAGTGAGGAAGACAGGTTTTTTATATGCCGGGAGGAACCTGAAGCCTGTTGCTGAAAAAATACTTTACTCCCCCGGATTTTTGTATATCCTTGTTGCTTTTGGAGTGTTGGCCCGCCTCGCTCAATACCTGGCCAACCGTTCCCTGTGGTTTGACGAGCTTATGCT
>JAPXLS010000038.1:0-14293 GCA_033809435.1 Bacillota bacterium | reverse complement strand
GAAAGAAAGAGCTCATTGACAGGGTAATCCAGCCCGGTGAGACGTTCCTCTCCTCCATGGATGAATCCGACATCCGCGTGATTCTGGAACTCTAGACACTGACGTTCCGCCCCATCTGCCCATGATCGGTTGATCTGGCCGCCGGGTTTCCAGGTACAACGACGCGCCGAAACTGCTGCATCATGCTATGGGCAGGAACTGCCATCGTGACAGAGAAATAAACAATAAATCAGTATAACCGGAGGGGATTGAATGAGCCGGAAAATGAAATGCGATGCAGTCATAGTCGGAGCGGGCAGCGCAGGTGCGTACCTTGCCTGGAGGCTGGGACAGATGGGTCGCCGGGTCTGCCTTGTTGAGAAGCAGAAAGAGGGCGAACCGGGCAGCCATATCGGAATATTTCATGTAGATGAAATCCGCTTTGCGCAGTTCGGGATCCCGCTGCCCGAAGGCGACGAGCTCATCGGTTACCATCCCGAAGGGTTGGCCTGGCCCCCCGACGGAGACGGGGCCAAAATAGTGCGCTACCCTTTTTACGTCATGGAGATGGCTCTTTTCATCAAACGGCTGCAGGGTTACTCTCTCGAAGCGGGGGCGCAGATTCTCTTTGAGAGCGAATTCACAGGACTGCTGCTTGAGCAGGGACGCCCGGCTGGAGTCAAGGTTCGTACATCCGGCGAAGATCTTATCGTCAATGCGCCTCTGGTAATCGATGCCTCGGGAGTTGATTCAGTGGTCCGGATCAACCTGCCCGCCGGGCTGGGCGTGGAGACTGATCCGATCAGGCCGGAAGATTTTCTTTATGTGATCCTGCAGTACTGGGACGAACTGGGCGAGGAGGTCCCCAGGGGCCTGAATTTCTATCCTTTTCACAAAGCTTTTATCAATCCGGGCTACGGTGAGGGAGCCATTGTGGGCATCGGCCAGCCGGCGGAACTGGAAACAGCGAGGCAGGTTCGAGAGCAATTTCTGGAAGAGCGTTTCCCCGGAGTGAAACACCGCCTGGTGAAGGAGACCTGGGGGCGGACGCCCTACCGCCGTTCACCCTTTTCCCTTGTTGCTGATTCCTTCATGATGGTTGGCGATGCCGCCTTCATGACCAAACCCTTCTCCGGGGAAGGGGTCACCTCGGGCTTTACCGCCTGCCAGATCGCCGCCGAAACAGCGAATGCAGCGCTGGAAACAGGAGACCCCTCACGGGAGCAGCTTTGGCCCCTGAATGTTCGCTATTTCAGGGATCAGGGAGCCAAGTTTGCCGGCCTGATGGCCCAGCTGCCGGTGGCGGCGGAGCTCTCGCGGAGTGACGTGAATTATCTCTTCAGCCGTGATGTTATCTTTTCCAGCTATGATTTTGAACAGATGAATCGCAATTTCCAGGTGAAGATGGGGCCGGCTCGGATGCTGAAAGCAGCGGCCGCTCTTCTGGGCGGCAGAGTGAAGGGAAAGCTTTCGCGGGAAGGACTTGGTGCGCTGCTGTCAGCAATGAAAAAAGCAGGAGCCATGGAAAAACATTACAGAGGCTTTCCCGAAGATCCCGCCCATTTCCCGCAGTGGGAGGCAAAGGCGAGGGAGCTATGGGGGGAAAAAGCATGATCTCCCGCCCCCCTTTCAAAGGGGAAACATGAAGGGATCACTTTTACAAGGTTTCCCGGATCACGACAGGTTTCCGGATCAAGTACTGAAAAGGCAGCCCCACATTTCCGTGAGCGCCCTTTGCGCAGCAAAAGAGGTGATATCGGCATGATCAAGCGGGGGCGAGACCTCCACTACATCCATCCCGATGATGGGCAACCGGGCAAATATGCGCAGGAGCTCCAACATCTCCCGGGTACTGAAACCGCCCGGTTTTGGCGTACCGGTGCCGGGCGCCGCCGCGGGATCGAGAAAATCAATATCCAGAGTGATATAAACATGCTTGAGCGTGCTCAATTTGCGGCAGACCTCGCCGGCCACGCTGTTGACGCCCCTTTCAGCAAGGAGGCGGGCGGTGAAGATGTTGGCCTCCCGCCCTTCGAGAAATTCCAGCTCCTGCAGTTCAAAAGAACGAATGCCGATAAAATGGATGTTCTGCAGCTCGATATGGGGCGATTCCAGGGCCCGCCGGTGGGTGCAGCCGTGGGACAACCTGTTACCCGACAGTTCCTGGCAGAGATCGGTATGGGCATCGAGATGAATCACTCCCAGCGGCTCCTTGAAGACGTACGCCGCCGCCCTTAGAAGCGGGATCGTAACAGAATGATCGCCGCCGATAAAGAAGGGGATGGTTTTGCCGAAAAGTGAGGCGGCTCTCTTTTCAACAGCGGCAAAGTAGGATTCCTGGGTAAGGTTGCCCGGCTCCATGTTGCCCAGGTCCCTCAGTTTCAAGGCGGTAAGCAGCCTTCCCTCCTCGGTGGTTGGGGGAATGTGCGTGGAGATGCTTCTGATGCGATGCGGCGCCTGGGCCGATCCTTTGCGGTAGGAGGAGGCTCTGTCAAAGGGAAGACCCAGGACCACGGCATCGGCCTCCTCAACGGGCAGTTCAGGGTTGTTCAATCCCGCCCAGATATCGGTTTCATGGTGCATACCGCTCATTTTTTACTCCCGCCTCCGCTGTTCGCCGCAACCCGGCTGGATTGCGGTCCGGATAAGTGCAATTCTCCATTGCCATAATATATTCGACTGCCGGGCGCAAGATCCTGTCGGCAGGAGTGAATTCCCGCTGCTGTTCCGCGGGGCGGACACTGTTCACCCCTGAACCGATCCTGCAGCCGGGCGGATTTTCACAGCATAGCGATACATGGCCGAGAGAGCCGCCACGGCCTCCTCCGGGGTGGAATAAAGGGGAAAGCCGGCCTGCTCCAGAATGATGACGTCATCCATGGCAAATTCCCTGCAGGGCACGCAGCAGAAAATAGGCTTGCCCCGAAAATCAATTTGGGGCAGTTCGGCGGCATAACTGTGCAGAAGCTCGGCCTGGATAATGACAATGAAGCTGCCGATATCGGCGCAGTCCAACCCCGCCTCAATGATACTTCTGAGCTGCGGTGCGTCCATGTCAAATGTGCAGTCAACAGGGTTGTTCAGCCCCACGTACGGGGGCAGGATCTTCTTGAGGCGGGCACGGGCGGCGTCGTCCAGCTCCGACAACCTCATCCGGCTCATGGAGAGGGCATCGGCGGCGGCGACACCCCAGGAACCGGTATAGGAGACGACCATGGCGCCGTCCCCCCGGGGAAGAGGTTGCTTGGAAAAAGCTCTGGCCAACCCGAACATCTCTTCATTGTCGGCAGCCCGGATGATTCCCGCCTGCCTGAAAGCGGCGTCATAGATGAGATCATTTCCTGCCAGAGATGCCGTATGCGAGGAGACCGCGATCTTGCCGGCTTCGGTGCGCCCCGATTTCAGGACGATGACCGGCTTTTTGGCCGCAACTCTGCGAGCCGTCTCGATGAAGCTGCGCCCCGCCTTGACATCCTCCAGGTACATGCAGACAACCTTGATCCGCTCATCCTGTCCCATATATTCCAGAATATCGGTTTCATTTATATCCGCCTTGTTGCCGATTGTAGCCACAATGGCAAAATCGGTAGTGTGGCGCAGCCCCCAGAGTATCCCGGCGGCGTACACACCCGCCTGGGCAATCTGACCGATATTGCCGGGGCGCAGTTCTCCCACCGCCCCAATGGACTGGATCATCCGGTGATGGGTATTGATGATGCCGGAGCAGTTGGGACCGATAAAGCGGCAGCCGTACCTTCCGGCCAGCTTTCCGAGTTCCCTCTCCATATTTCTCCCCTCTGCACCCGTTTCGGCAAAGCCGGCTGACTCGATGATCATGAACTTTACACCCTTGCGGCAGCATTCTTCAAAAGCTCTCAGGGTATGAGCTGCCGGAACTATGATCACGGCTGCATCCACAGGATCGCTGATCTCGCTGACAGCGGTGTATGCCGGTACCCCCTGGACGGTCCCACCGTTGACATTTACCGGATACAACCTGCCCGGAAAACCGTTTCGCAGAAGATTATGGAACACATTCCACCCTAGCTTTCCCGGCTTGTCCGAAGCGCCGATGACAGCCAGGCTTTCGGGATAGAAAAGCGCACGCAAGCTGCCGGCATCCGCTGCGGCAGATGAACTGCATTTCGCAGTCTCCCCCGATATTTTACCTTCCTCCACGAAGATGCGGGCGTCAACAGTGACGCAGCCCTCCTCGTAGAGAAAAACGGGATTGAGATCGACTTCGCTGATCTCGGGGCAGCGGATGACCATCTCCGAAACCCGGAGCAGAAGCTTCTTCAAGGACTGCAGATCCACCGCCTTGCCCCTGCAGCCCTGGAGAAGGGGATATCCCTGAATCTCGGTAATCATCTCTTCAATATCCGCTTCCGTCACCGGCAGCACCCTGAAGGTGACATCTTTGAGCACCTCCACAAAGAGACCGCCCAGTCCGAACATAAGAACAGAGCCAAAGGCGGGATCACGGCTTACTCCGACAATGACCTCCAGGCCGGGGGAGGCCATTTTCTGCACCGCCACCCCGACCAGCTCTTTGTCCCTGAAAGCGTAAGTGATCTCTGTAAAGGCATGCTCCACTGCTGCGGCGCTCTGAAGATTCAACTTGACGCCGCCGCCGTCGGACTTGTGCACTACTTCCGGGGACAGAACCTTAAGAACGACGGGATAGCCGATCCGGCTGCTTACCTGCACCGCCTCCTCCGGAGTGCGGGCTACTGCGGCACCGGTAGTGGCAATCCCCTCCCTCTCCAGGAGCTCCTTGGATTCATGTTCCATGAGATAGGACCTTCCATTGAACAGGGCACGGCTGATTATCTCATCCCATACTTTCATATTATCCTCCTCCTGCCACTGATTGTACATATAAGGATATTTCTCTATATTATGATTATATCAGAATTCATAATATGTTTTAATTTAAATTACGGCATTTATAAACATTTATCCATATAATATTTATTATCAAAGCCTCCCCCAGGCGGTTCAGGGAAGGTAATTAAGCTTATGCAGAAGCCGGAGATAAGCGAGAACGTTTCCGGTGACCAGAAATTCGCGGCGCACTTTTTCTTTTCCAACGGCGGCAAAATCATGGGCCAGCCAGGGGTTGCGCAGCAGCGTGAGCACCCGGTCCACACATTCCTCAACTGTATCCACCAGGTAGCCGCTGACGCCATCCTCGATCTGCAGCCTGATCCCGCCCACATTCCCCCCGATCACCGGGGTGCCCTTCCACAGCGCTTCGGCCACAGTCAGGCCGAAACCCTCGCGCAGCGATTTTTGCAGGACAATGTCGGCGGCGGTCTGAAAAGCGTTCACCTCCAGGTTGGTGATGCCGTTAAAATTGGTGACAATCTTGATATCATAATCCTCGCCTGCGCGGCGCAGGGTGTGGTAAAGATAATCCCATCCTTCCGGATCGTCGCCGGCCATGGAGCCGACAAGTGCCAGCTGCACGCTGGGGAATTCCTTTTTGACAATCTTGTAGACTTCAATAACTCCCAGCGGATCTTTCCAGGGATCGAAGCGTGAAATCTGTGCAATAAGCGGCCGCTCCTGCTCCACCCCGAAACGGCGGATCATGGAGGCGGCCTCCCCAATTTCAAGATGCACATTCTTGGGACTCAGCGGGTCGATGGAGGGAGTGATCACCGTCAGATTGGAAACTTCCGCCCCCTCTTTGACATATTCGGACATGGTAAAGATAACGGCGTCGTACTGCCGGATATAGTGGTAGATGAAGTCCCAGTATTCCGGATTGGGCACAGAGCTGTCAATATGGCAGCGCCAGACCCACCGGGCCCGGCTGCGCAAGCTGTTGCGGTGCTCGATGAGCGCCGCGGGCTGGGGATCATGGCATATGACAAAATCGTAATCCCAATTTTCCAGGCAGGCAGCGTTGAGCTCGCTGTATTTGAGATAGATATCCCTTTCCGCAGTGGTTAGACTGCCCTCCTCTCCCTGAAGGCGGTTGTGGAACTTTTTTGTGACCCGGTAAAAATCCTGATCACCCTTGAGCACCCACCAGTCAAGATCCAGACCCAGATCCTTCAGCAGTGGCAGCAGGGCTGACAGTTTCTCCGCCACCCCGCCACCAAAGGCGGTGGCATTGATCATGGCCACTCTTTTGCCCTTCAGCTCACCGGCAAGGTAAGCGATCTCCTCCACCGTCTCCCGATCAACAAAGGGCAGGTAATCGGCAAATCTATTCGGCGATGTCTGCACCATTTCCATAGCGAAACACATCCCTTCATTAACAATAGGATTCCGGACAACCGCGGCAGATCCGGTGCCATCCTGCAGACCTTTGGATCCCCGGGCTCATTAACCCCCGGCAACTGGTTATATTATTTAGTATGGAAAGGTTGGGAGCTTCTATTCCGGATCGGACCGGCAGCAAGGTGGTATTTTGCCTTTATGCCCACCGCTGGCCAGAGGTATCGCTGCTTCTGGACTCAGGCGAAGGCGTCGAGGAAATAGCGATGGAGAAAAGGGGCGGGGATATTTACCGGGCTGTTGTGGAGGGGCGCGGGCTGGAGCTGCGCTACAAATTTCTACTGCAGGGCCGTGACGGCGGCGGCGCCTTTCCCGACCCCTGCAGCCATTACCAGCCCGAGGGAGTGCACGGCTTTTCCCAGGTCGTCAACCACCACGCTTATCGCTGGGGAGACGGTGACTGGAAGGGCGTGGATTGGGAGAGAGCACTCATGTACGAACTGCACCCGGGGACATTCACCCGAGAGGGAACCTTTACCGGCATTGCGAAGAAGCTTGACTACCTGCTGGAGCTGGGAATCAATACGCTGGAACTGATGCCGCTGACCCAAACCCCCGGCCGCTGGAACTGGGGCTATGACGGGGTGGGTCTCTTCAGCGTAAACTGTAACTACGGCAAACCCGATGAACTGAAGGGGCTTATCGACCTCTGCCACCGTAAAGGGCTGGCTATAATCCTGGATATTGTGTACAACCATTTCGGCCCCGAGGGAAACTACCTGGGAGTCTTCGGGCCCTATTTTACCGGCAAATATGAAACCCCCTGGGGAGAGGCGGTTAATTTTGACGACAGCGGCAGCGCGGCAGCGCGACGAATGGTGCTGGACAGCGTCCGTCACTGGATCGAGCATTACCATTTTGACGGACTGCGCCTCGATGCAGTCCATGCAATCAAGGATCAAAGCAGGCCCCATATTTTGGAGGAAATAGCCGCAACGGCGCGAGCGCTGGAAAAGAAACTCGGGCGCCGCATCGTGATCATTGCCGAAACGGATGACAATGATGTGCGGCTGATCAGGACGCCGGAAGAGGGCGGTTATGGTATTGACGCCCAATGGATGGATGACTTTCACCATACCGTGCATACCGCGCTTACAGGTGAAGATAAGGGCTACTATGAAGATTATGGCAGGATGGAAGACCTGGAAAAAGTCTATGGCAATTACCTCTACACGGGCGAATACTCGCAGTTCTGGATGAAAAGGAGGGGCAGCGATGCTGCAGCCGAGCCCGGCTCCCGCTTTGTGGTAGCCATCCAGACGCATGACCAGGTGGGAAACCGGGCCCGGGGTGAAAGGCTTTCGGCTCTCGTCGACTTCCCTTACCTGAAGGCGGCGGCGGGTCTGCTCCTTGCGGCGCCCTATGTGCCCATGCTGTTCATGGGCGAGGAGTACGGTGAGAAGAATCCATTTCTATTTTTTACCGATTACCAGGACCGTGAACTTAAAAAGGCAGTGGTAAAGGGACGGCGGGAGGAATTCGCCTCCTTTGGTTGGGATGGAGTGCCCGATCCCGAGGACGACGCCACTTTTTTCGCCTCCAGGCTGACCCCCCGTAAAGATTGGCGAAAGCGCCAGGTACAACTCTTCAACTATTACCGCGATCTCCTCGCCCTGCGCCGGAAGCACCCGGCTCTGAAAGATCCGGATAAAAAAGGCACTGCAGTCAAGGTCAACCCGGAAACAGGGCTGGTCAGGATTATCCGTAAAAGCAGGGACCGGAAGCTCACCGCCCTGGCCAACCTGGGCGTCGGCAGCGCAGCTGTACCACAAGCTGCAGGCAAGGTGATTTTCAACTCCGAAGAGCAGCACTACGGCGGACGTGAAAATGGGATGGAGAAAGCCGACAGCACCAGATGCACCCTATTGCCGGGACAATTCGTAATCCTTGAAAACTGGAAAGCTCCGGCAAAACCCCGTTGATTGCTTGCGCTGCGGGCGGCGCATATCCCCCGGCTTACCCATTCGGGCTGTGAGTCAAGATCAACGTCCCCCCGGCTCAGGGATGATGCGGGCAAAGGCGGGTTCGCCCGCTTCCGCAGGCTCCAGGGCATTGAAATAGCACTCTGCCTCATCCTCCGACATGCGGTCAATACGGTTGATCATTTCCGGAAAAAGGGGCGGGTAGAGTTCATAAAGGTACTCGTACATGCGGTCGACCATGAATTCGACATCCGGGAACCCGCCCCATATTCTTTGCAAATGCTCGGTGGCCATGAATAGGGCCTGGCAGTATTCCTGCATCAAGGACAGAATCTGCTTCATCCTGGTAATTGCGGTTATGTTGCTATTCCTGTTTACGCTGTAAAGCTCCCTTGCTTTCTGCACGGCCACTCCCCTCCACCGCTCCACCTCTTCCATGTCCCGGTAAGCCGGGGAGAATTCGCCGCCTGCTTCGGCCATATATTTCTCCAGGCCGTAGCGCAGGTAACCAATGCGGCTGTCGACAAAGACCTTCAGCGTTTCAACCAGGCCGACAATATGCCTGTCATCAAGGGGTTGCAGCTCGCGGAAAAGGATAAAAAGGTCAGGGCAGCGATCAATTTTCTTCAGCAAAGCCGCACAGAGCAGGTAGGCATCCAGGCAGGGACGCTTCTGGCGCCCTTCGGTGGGCCGCCAGCCCCAGTTGCAGGCCCGCTTCATTAAACGCCGGTAGAGCACGATCTGGGTATCCAGATCTTCGCGGGCCAGGTCATAACCTTTATCGGCAAGCCTCCCCGCATCCACAGGAATGTTCCCCGTCACTTTAAAATTTTCCACCAGGGTATCGCAGATGCCGCAGAAATACTTTCCGTTTTCCCAGAAGATCAAAGGGTTGGCATAAAGGCCGCTTTTTTCAACAGTGTAGCGGCCGACGCCATCAACGCCCAGGGGCGGGTAGTGGCCGTCCGCGCGCAGGACCAGGCGGATCTCGGGAGCCCAGCAGATCTGCTTGAATTTCACCTCGGGAAGTTGCTCAAAGCCCTCCGCTTTGAGGATACCATCGATATACTGCTCGGGGGTGACGAAATGCACCCGATAGATTTTGCGATCCTCCTCCAGCAGGCTCTGCCAGGCGCGGGCCATGATCTCGATGGCCGTATCTCCGAAGTCCATGAGCTCCAGATCCTGGATATAAAGAAGCACCCCATCCGGGGGCGACTGGTGCAACTCCTGTCTCAAAACCTCACGGTAAAGGTCCACTCCCTCCTCCATGCTGATGGGGAAGGGCTCGCTCCGGCCGGTCAAATATTCATTGAAGAATACCGGGTAATCACCCAGCTTGTAGCCCTGATTTTTGACCTCATCCCTTTTCATGCGGGTAATGGGCCGCCAGATTTCCTGGGAGATGGGGAAATTGCGGGGAAAAGCAAGAATGCTGCGGCTGGGGCTTTTCACCCAGAAGGGTTTGTACAGATAATCACCCGCCCCCCCAAGCTCGAAAGGCGCTTTCCTTTCCTGGAGATGGGGAAAGATGAGATAGTCGATATTTGCTGCAGCGGCTCCCTCTATTTTATCAGCGCTGTAGGAAGCCTCGGGCGAAAAATAGCCCTTGTACCTGGGGTGGGGTACCTGCATGCAGCTGTGCAGGTACTGCATATTCCAGACTATTTCCCTGGTGATTTCCTCTTCCTGGAGAAGAGAAACATGAGTATGATGGGCATGGCCGTAGATGGGGTAGAGGCGGCCTTCCTGGAATGCATCCTCGATTCGCCCGAATATCTCGGGAATCACTTCCCTGATCTGCTGCAGCAGTTCGTTGCTGTATTCAACACATATTGGTGCACCCAGTTTCTCGCCCAGCTGGATGCCCAGGGTATAGACATCGCGGCCCTCCTCTTTTCTTTTTTTGATGTAGTTCTCGTCCAGAACGGTCCCCTTCATGGGATTTTCATCTTCCAGATAGGATAGGAGTCTTTCCGGCAGATCCCAGAGCAGCTCATGGGCGTGAAAGGCCAGGATTACGTAGATATCTTTCATCTGAACTGATCGCTCCCTTGAGGCGGTGATAATCCGCGGGAGTCAGCGGCACTGAAGACGAGCCGCGATTCCCGGGAAGTATAGTTTGCCCCGCGAAGCGGCGGTTAAACGGAGACGGTACGGGACGGCAGGGATCAGGCGCCACCGCCCGATCCGGCTGCCATTTTGTACTGCCAGAGCTGTCCTGCTTCTTCCGCTGCAGGCGGATGAACCAAAATTGATCTTTTTGCCTTGACCCCCTCACTCAGCTCACGGCGAAAGTCCGGGTGCGCAATGGCGATAAGAGCCTCCGCCCTCTGCCGGAAACTTTTGCCGCGCAGATCGGCAACGCCGTATTCGGTGACCACATAGTGGATATCATTACGCGTGGTGGTTACTGCAGCGCCCTCGGCGAGAGCCACACAGATGCGCGAAATCTGTCCTTCTGCCGCGGTGGAGGGGAGCACAATGATCGATTTCCCCCCGGGGGAGCGGGCCGCACCGCGGACAAAGTCAACCTGACCCCCGACACCGCTGTAGTGGGTGAAACCGATGGAGTCGGCACAAACCTGGCCGGTAAGATCAACCTGGATGGCGCTGTTTATGGACACAATCTTGCTGTTCTGGCCGATGACCAGGGGATCATTGGTATAGTCAACGGTGTGCATCTCCACCGCAGGGTTGTCATGAACAAAATCGTAGAGGCGCCTTGTGCCCATGAGAAAGGTGGCGATGAGCTTGCCCTTATGGATGGTCTTGGCTTCATTGGTAATAACCCCCGCCTCGACAAGATCAACTACTCCGTCGGAGAACATCTCGGTGTGAATGCCCAGATCTTTTTTATTGGTCAGGAATTTCAAAACGGCGTCGGGGATGGCCCCGATGCCCAGCTGCAGCGTGGCGCCATCTTCAATCAAAGGAGCGACATGGCTTCCGATGGCCTCTTCAACGGGCCCGATTACCGGTAAGGGCACTTCGATGACCGGCTCTTCAATCTCCACCAGAGAATCAACCTCGGATACATGGATAAAACTGTCCCCCAGGGTGCGGGGCATGCGGGGATTTACCGCTGCAATCACCGTTGCTGCACAGGAGACGGCGATCTTCGTATAGTCCACCGAAACGCCGAAACTCATGAATCCATGATCATCAGGCGGGCTGACATGGATCAGGGCCCTGTCAACAGGAAGGTAACCCTCCCGAAACAGACGCGGCACCTCGGAGAAGAAACAGGGGATAAAATCAGCCCGGCCGCTGTTGACCGCTTCACGCACCGAAGCCCCGGCAAAGAGGGAGAGATGGGAAAAATGATTTTCCATGCCCGGATCACAGAATCTGTTGGGACCCAACATCAAAAAATGTATGATCGTCACATTCCGAAGCTCGGGAGCACGCTCCACCAGGGCCCGGCTTAAAATTAAAGATTCCCCGGCACAGTGGGACAGAACTACCCGATCACCCGGAAGGACCGCTTTGACCGCTTCTTCCACACTGGTTAACTTTCGACTGTAGAGCTCTTTCCAATTCATTGCTTTCATCACTGCTGCTCCTCGCCATTTTTAGTGGTGACAGGATTTGCCTGTATCACGAAACTTTCTATATGTTCGACAGAATCTTTTAAATATCCTTTATTGTCCACTCCTTGGATTGCAAGTTTTATTAGTGGAAGATTATTGGATATTTGGCCTCTCCAGCGTCTTTCCCTATTATATTTTTAGGCCCTCCGGGAAAGACCCCTTTTTGCACCGGCACTATCGGCCATGGTAAAATGTAAGTGATCTTTACCTTGATGCCTTCAAAACTGAATAACCGGGAGGTACTGCTGATGTACTGGAAAGAAAAAGGTCCGACCAATACCACCGCCACCATTGAAGCCGCTCTGAAGCGAGCGGAAGAACTGGGAATAAATTTTATAACAGTCGCTTCAAACAGCGGCTCTACCGCCGAAATGCTTTGTGAATCAGGCCGAAGAAAGGGTCTCAACTTTATCTGCGTCACCCATCATGTCGGATTTACCGGGCCGGGTGAGGATGAAATGACTGCTGAAATGCGATCCGCCCTCGGGGAAAAAGGGGTGAGTCTGCTTACCGCCACGCACCTTCTGGCAGGGGTAGACCGTGCTCTGCGAAATAAATTTCAAGGGGTTTACCCCTCCGAAATTATCGCCTCTACCCTGCGCATGTTCGGCCAGGGGATAAAGGTTTGCGTGGAGATCAGCGTCATGGCCCTTGATGCCGGTCTCATCCCTTACGGCGAGGAGATCATTGCTATTGCCGGTAGCGGCAGGGGCGCCGACAGCTCCTGTGTAATCATCCCTGCACATTCAAATTATTTTTTTGATACAGTGATCAAGGAGATCATCTGCATGCCCCGTGAAAAATAGTATTGTTGCGATGATCCCCCCTGCATGGGCCTGAATTGCCACGAAGCTTCGGGCCCTTGGGGCCGGCATCTATTTCCTAAATTATCCGGACAGGGCCGCGGTACTGTTGTAGCGAGCCCGATCAGAAAGGAGGTCCTTAAAAATGAACCTGGTGGAGCGATTAACGAATGCCGAGGAGAGGCTTCGCGACGGTGCGCTGAGACCCATGCTCAAGGCACTTGTTCCTTCCTGGATCAAGCCCAACCACATTACCGGATTGCGGATGATCCTTGTGGCTACAGCAATTATATGTTATTTTGTCAGTTATTCTTTGGAGCTGCAAATCTGGATGTTGAGCGCTGCCGCCCTGACAGATTTTATCGACGGTCCGCTGGCGAGGCTGCGCGGCCTCACTTCACGCAAAGGCGCTTACCTGGACCAGGCCTCGGACTGGTTTCTCGGCGCCTGGGCGGGTGCCCTCTCCCTCATCACCGGCCTGCTGCCCCTGACTGTAATAATACTTATGGTTGCCCCGCAGCTCGGGGTCCTGGTAACAGATAGAATACGGGCTTCGCGGCTCAGCAGCAGCAGCAGCGGGGAAAGGGCGCTGAATATCGCCATGGGTGCGGCAAATTTCAGACCGACAACAATTGCCAGACTGCAGTTCGTCACCGTGCTTTTGGGATTTATGCTCCTTCTTCTCGGCAAGGTAACCGGTAAAGCCGGCTGGCGCCGGCTGGGTCTGTCCAGCCTGTACCTGGAGATCGCGCTGGCCTGGCTCCTGCTGCTGCATGGAATCACCAGGGTTGCCGCCGGGAGCTGAAGCCTCCGTCACGGGGAAACAGGCTTTTAATCAAAAGGCCGCCTGCCCCGTTCAAAATCACTGAGAGTAGCCGCAATAAAGGATACTCCAGGGAGGATGTAGAAACAATTTTATCTTGTAACCGATGAAAGCGGGGATAGGGATGAAGAAAATCGCTGTAGTAACGGATTCCACAGCTTACCTTACAGAAGAGGAGATCGCCAGGCACGATATTACTGTAATTCCCCTGACAGTAAATTTTGAAGATGGATTTATTTACGATGGAATGATCAATACCAAGGATTTTTTTGCCCGCGTTGACAGCTCTGAAAAGCTGCCCTTTACCTCTCAGCCCGCTGTGGGCGCCTTTGTTGAAGCCTATCAAAGACTCATTGCGGAGGGAAAAGAGATCATATCCATTCATGTCTCTTCCAGATTAAGCGGCACCTACAACAGTGCCTGTGGAGCCGCCTCCATGGTTGACGCCGGGAAGATTACGCTCATTGACTCTCTGACCACCTCGGCGGCCCAGGCCTTCCTGGTCCTGGCAGCGGCACAATGGTCCGAAGAAGGTTTGGAACGCGCCTGGATAGGCGCCAGGCTGGAGCGGGCAGTAAGAGAAATCGGCTCCTTCTTTATTCCTCAGACCCTGGAGTATCTAAAAAAGGGCGGCCGCATCGGCGGAGCACAGGCACTCCTGGGTTCGCTTCTGCAGATCAAACCCGTTCTCTATTTTTTTGAAGGCAAAATCGAGGTTCTGGACAAGGTAAGAACGGACCGCAAGGCGATCCGGAGGATGCTGGAGGAACTTCCCCGGGGGAGCAAACATCTGCAGACCGCTGTTGTCCACTGTGCAGCACT
This sequence comes from Bacillota bacterium, assembly GCA_033809435.1. Taxonomy (GTDB): domain Bacteria; phylum Bacillota; class Dethiobacteria; order DTU022; family DTU022; genus JAAZIN01. The sequence goes on along the minus strand of JAPXLS010000038.1, from coordinate 60 downwards.
TGAGAAGGCCATTACGATCAAGGGTAAGATCCTGGAGATGGCGCCCCATGCAGGTGTGAC
>JAPXLS010000037.1:0-14696 GCA_033809435.1 Bacillota bacterium | reverse complement strand
GGGAACATCGTGATTCCCCGCGCCGGGACTGCGGACGCGGCGGATCAGCGCGGCCAGGTCTTCACTTTCCCTGATTGAAGCGACATTGTATTCGTTGATGAGCCCGTCCAGGTAAAGTGCCTGGTACTTGGGAAGCCGCACAGTCTGACCCTTTAGATCGCCGGGCTGCAACTCCAGCGCCCCGGTCAGGCGGCTGAACTGCTCGATGCCTTCACCCTCCAGGGGCAGGACGGATCCGTCGCGCAGGCGGTGATAGCGGCGTTTGATCCGGAGCGAATGCCAGACTTCTGCCAGCTCCGCGGGGTCGACCCCTTCCAGGCTCAGCTCCAGTTCGAGAAGGTCGAGCTTCCAGTCGATGCCCGCCTTGCCGGTAAAGCGAGGCGCCCTGCGGCCGGCCTGCTTGAAGCGCTCGCTGTAGTACACGGAGGCGTGCTGCTGAAGTTCGGGGATGGTTTCGTAGACAAAAGGCCAGATCTTGTCTTCCCCGTCCAGGTACATGGCCCTGCCCATGACCCTGAATTCGGATTCCTCAAAGAAGCGCATCACCTGCCGCTCGGCAGCGCTGTCCCGGATAAGGAGCCGCTCTTTTTTCGCAGCATCCTTCTTTTTACTCTGTACCGGAGAAAAGGGGTTGATCCTGGCTTCGCCGTAAATAAATTCCAGGCGGGCGGCAACAGCGCCCTCCTCGTAATCCAGGTACACTTCTGCCTCCAGGGAAGGGCGGCAGAGCCGTTTTTGCACGGCTGGATCCGGCTTCAAAGCTGCATACCTTTCAATAATGGGGTAAAGTTCCGAGAGAAAGCGCTGCTCCTGGGCCCCCTGGATCTGCAGCTCTCCCCGGCTTGCTCCCTTCATGGTGCGCAGCAGCGGGATCAGGGCCTCCTGCGGCGTCCCGATAAGGTTGTAGATCTGCCCTTCATAGAGGATAATATCGCACTCGCGGGTCAGCGGTTCGATCCTGTCCCGGGCATCCATCCTCAGGATAAGCCCGGCATCGCTATCCTGCAGGGAGAAGCACAGGGGCAGCCCCGCCGTGGTCTGTCTGATCCGATCAAAGGTTGCGGAGTTCAGGTTGAGTGTAAAGGGCTTCTCTTCCAGCCCGGCCAGCAGCCGCCTGAACAGGCCGGCGGTAAGGCTGACCTCCTTTCCCCGCAACGCCCCACCCGGGAGATACATGTTGTCCCCGGTCTCAATTTCATGGATGCGCATAAAAAAGTCGAGCAGCCCACCGCTGCCCGGCGAAAAATAGTGACGGGCGGGGTCATAGGTGAACTGCTTGCCAAAATGAAGGGTGCTGCCCCTGGCAACGGCGGAAACAAGGGTTTCGATATTCCGGACCACATACTTCCTGGCCCCTGTCTCGCCGATGTTCAGGGAGGCCATGAAAGAATAAGAGCCGGGGCGGCTGCCCCGCCGGGAGAGAGTCAGGCTCAATTCAAGTTCCACTTCCCGGCGCTTGATTTCCCCGGCCAGGGTCCCGGCATATTCATCCAACAGATTGCCGAGCAGGGCGGCATCCGAGGTTTTCTGTTTTTCTGCGGGGTTTTGTTCGGACAGGGCCAGCAGAACAGCGATTACATGTTTGCAGAAGCCTTTGTAGGAGGCAAAGGCCGGACAGGTGCAGTGGAAGCTGATGGTGCGCCCTTCCTTGAGCAGCCCTACGCGGTATTTTTTAGTTCCCTGGACCAGCGCCTCAACGCGCCCTGTTTCTTCACTGCAGTGCAGCTCCCTGATTGTGCCCTGCCGGAAGTAGCGGAGCCCCCGCCTGAAAACGCTCTCATTTGCGCATATCCGGACAATATCCTGGCGTGTCAGATCGAACACGAAGACCAACCCCCTGCAGATAAAACGGTACCTGTCTATTTTAACACAGCAAGAAGGGCAATGCAGCGCAACAGGTTGGGCAAGACTTTAATATGGGTCACAGGTGTGGGATCTGGTGTTCGGAGTCCCGGCCCGGTCAGGCACTGATGATGGAGCAGCCCCATGAAGAAAGCTGATGGGGGGAGGAAAGCAGCTCTGTGGTGGGAATGTTGATAATAGCTGATAGCGGATGTATTATTAATCTGGTGTGAGGTAAACAGCCTGTTTCTGGCTCGGGCCTGCTGTTAACTCCAGTCTTGCAGCAGGTGGAGGATATAAGGGAATATAAAGGGTCAGGGTTTATATTTTTTGCACAAGGTTGTTCCGGGGGGATCCGCCATGATCACAGGGAGCAAAATCCTGATTGCCGATGATGACGATAGCATCGTAGAGTTGATCGCACTCTACTTGCGAAAAGAGGGTTTCGAGGTGATCACCGCCGGTGACGGCGGCGAAGCGCTGCGCCTCATCGAGCGGCAGAACCCGGATCTGGTGCTGCTCGACATCATGATGCCGGTAAGGGATGGCTGGGAGGTCTGTCGCGAGATCAGAGAACACAGCCGGACGCCGGTAATCATGCTTACCGCCCGCAGCGAGGACTACGATAAGATACTGGGTCTGGAGCTGGGAGCCGACGACTATATCACCAAGCCTTTCAATCCCCACGAAATGGTGGCCCGGGTCAGAGCAGTTCTCAGGAGAAGCCGCCAGGAAAGCGATGCGCCGCACCTGCTGCAGCACCGGGACCTGATCATCAATTACGATGAATTCACGGTGACGAAGGAGGGACGGGAGATTTCCCTGACTCGCAAAGAGCTGGAACTGCTCTGGCACCTGGCCGGCCGGCCCAATCATGTTTTCTCCAGAGAGCAGCTCCTCTCGTCAGTATGGGGTTACGACTACACCTGCGATACGCGCACCGTGGACACGCACGTCAAAAGGCTGCGCCGCAAACTGGGGAACGGGGAAACATGGGATATCAAAACAGTCTGGGGTGTAGGCTACAAATTCGAGGTGGATAAAAGCTGAAAAAAAGTGTTTTCGGCAGGCTTTTGCTCATGAATGCCGCTGTTATTGCGGCGGCCATGCTGGTCATTGCGCTGCTGCTGCCCCGGCTCATTTCAAACTACATCTTCAATGAAAAAGAAAGAGAGCTCGCCGGCAAGGGCGCCGAGCTGGCTCGATTACTGGAAAACTATTATCTTGGAAATACAAGCGAGGAAGATTTTCGGGATCTGCTCGTCTCTCTTGATCGGTTTTTGGGGGCCCGCATCTGGGTCGTTGACAGAGAAGGCTCGGTGCTCAGGGCCTCTTACGGCGGCGGGCCGCATCATCACGGGCGGGGGCCGCAGATCCCGGTGGATCAGCTTGAGATTCTTTTGCGTGGCGAAAATGTTGTCACCCGCCGCTACCAGGCGCACTTTGATCAGGTCATGCTATCGGTGGGGGTACCCTTCGCACCTGGCCGCGGGGTGTCGCCGGGAGCCATTATTCTGCATGCCCCGGTTAAAGGGATCAGCGGTACGGTGAACAATTTGCTAAGATATGTGTTGGTGAGCGGGCTGGCTGCGATTGCCCTGGCCTCCCTTGCCGGCTACTTTTTTTCGCGGCGCATATCCCGCCCCTTGCTGGAGATGGCCGGGGTGGCGGAAAGTATGAGCCGGGGAGATTACTCCAACCGCGTTGAAATTGATGCGGACGATGAAATGGGCAGGCTGGGCTCTTCTTTGAACAGCCTGGCCGCCCGCCTGGAACGGACCATCACCGCCCTGCAGAAGGGCAAGAAAAAATACGAATCCATGGTCACGGGCATGCTTGAGGGGGTCATCGGGGTAAACAGCGCCGGTGAGGTCACCTATTTCAATGAAGCGGCACGGCAGATGCTGCAGCTGGACCTGGATGCTTCCGGCCGCCATATCGGGCAGGTCCTGCCCGGAGCAGATCTGGCAGCGCCTTTCCTAAAAATTCTTTCTGGGGGGCAGGCAGAAACAGCCACAGCCGGGCTGGGGGAGGCTGTTTACTCCATCCATGTCTCCCCGGTGGAGGATGAAGCCGAAGAGAAGCCCGGCGCAGTCGGGCTGATCCGGGATGTCAGCGCGGCGGAGCGGCTCGAGCGGATGCGGCGTGAATTCGTGGCCGACGTCTCCCACGAGCTGCGCACCCCCCTGACCATTTTGCGGGGTTACTCGGAGGCTCTTCTGGACGGGACAGCGGGCGAGGCTGAAAAAAACAGGTACCTGAAAATGATTCGTTCCGAGATAGAGCGGCTGAACCGGCTGATCACAGACCTGCTAGATTTGAGCAGGCTGCAGGCAAGGGGATTGGAGTTGCATAAAACTGCTTTCAATCTGCAAAAACTGGCTCTGGAGCTGCGGAGAAGTTTACAATCCAGTTTTGGAGAAAAAGGGGTAGCGCTGGATGTTAGAGTTGATCCGGAAATAGAGGTGTGGGGCGATGAAGATCGGATCATGCAGGTACTGCTGAACCTGGTGGAAAATGCGCTGCGCTATTCCGAAAAGGGCGGGGAAGTTGGACTTTCTTCCTGTCTGAAGGAGGGGCAGAAGGTGCGAATTTCGGTGTGTGATGGCGGCCCTGGTGTTGCCGGGGGGGATCTGCCGCATATCTGGGAACGCTTTTACCGTGTGGACAGGTCCAGAGACCGGAAGCTGGGTGGAACAGGTTTGGGCCTGGCCATCGTCAAGGAGATCATCGAAGCGCATGGTGAAAGCGTTGCTGTCCAGAGTATTCCCGGCGAGGGCAGCACATTCAGTTTCACCCTGCCCCTGGCACCGCCCCCGATCCCACACTGAGCATGGTTTGTTGGACAGCCCAACCTGCCGAAAACGGGGCTCCCAACAGTGTACCGCCGGCATAAACAGTCATGCTCTGTCCTGAGCGAGAATGATTGTTTCCCGCACAGTACTGCTGCATTGAACAAATATGTTGTTTTTTTGTCCGGGAGATGTCACAGTTTTGCCACAAAGGGGGGCTATAATGGGGAAAAAGAGAAAGGGGGTGGGAGCATGAAAAAGAAAGCAGCTTTAATTGTTGCCGCATTTCTGATCCTGGCTGTGCTGGTCCAGGTCGGGCATGCCGCTACCCTTGGGGGAGGCCTGGCCCGGGAGCGAGGGCGGGATAATCGGGGCATCTGCCGGGGTCCTTGCTACTGTGCCGATCTCAGTTCTGAAGAGCAGGAACAGATCAGGGCCGCCTGCGAGGAACGCAGGGAGAAGATGGACGGGCTGCGTGAAGAGTTCAGGAGCAGGCAGCAATCTCTCAGGGAAGAATGTCTGGAAAAGTTGCCTGAAGCGGTCCAGAAGCAGGTGCAGGAGAGAATGGCCGCCCACGGGGAGCAGGGCTGCGGCAGGATGCATGGACAGCAGAGGCGGGGCGAAGGCAGCGGCTGCGGTTTCGGAAGACAGGATTAGAAGGCAGGAGAAAGGCCTTTGCTCCCGTAATTATATAATTACGGTTGAACAAAGGAGTGGAAGCTTGCAGACGCATCACCGGGTTGTCTTTGGGGATTCGCGTAAGAAGCTGCGCACTTTTCCAGACGGGAGCATAGATCTGGTGGTGACCTCGCCGCCCTATCCCATGATTGAAATGTGGGATGAGCCCTTTGGCGGATTGAATCCCGAAATCCTTCCGTACCTTGAACAAGGTGATTACAGGGCGGCTTTTGAATCGATGCATTTAGTTCTTGACGGAGTCTGGAACGAACTTTACCGGGTGATGAAAGCGGGCGGCATCGCCTGCATCAATGTAGGCGATGCCGTGCGCACCTTCAACGGCCGCTTCCAGCTCTTTCCCAACCATTCGCGTATTCTTGGCCAATTTGCAGAGATAGGTTTTGATGTCCTGCCCGCTATTCTATGGCGCAAGCAGACCAATGCGCCGAACAAGTTCATGGGTTCAGGAATGCTGCCGGCCGGGGCCTATGTGACGCTGGAGCACGAATATATCCTTATTTTCCGGAAAGGCGGCAAAAGAACTTTTGACTCCCCCGAAGAGAAATTGAGGAGGCGGGAAAGCGGCTACTTCTGGGAAGAGCGGAACCGGTGGTTCTCCGATCACTGGGATTTCAAGGGTGCTGCCCAGGGGATTGGCGGCAAGAAGCTGAGAAACAGGAGCGCCGCCTTCCCCTTTTTGCTGCCCTTCCGCCTGATCAATATGTATTCCCTGAGCGGCGATACAGTGCTGGATCCTTTCCTGGGTACCGCTACCACCATGCTGGCGGCGATGGCCTGCGGCAGGAACAGCGCCGGCTGCGAGATAGATTCCGCCTTTGGACCTTACATCGGGCAACGGCTGAAAAACAGCGCTGCTGAACTGAACCTGTCCAACCTGCAGCGGCTAAAGGATCACCTTGAATTTGTCAGGCAGCATACCGGGGAAAAGGGTCCGCTAAAGTATGTGAACTGTTTTTTCGGCTTTCCGGTGATGACGGGGCAGGAGCGGGAATTGAGGCTCCCCTTTATCAGATCCATAGATGAAACGGAGAGCAATCTGTACAGAACCTCTTATCTTGCAGATGAAGAGATCAGGGGCCTGGGACCGGAAGAGATTGCCGAAAAACTGGACCGGGAAAGGGGTCCGGGAATTCAGCAGAGCATCGAATTTTAGGGGCGGCGGAAACCCTTGCCAGCGAAGCTGCAACTAAGGAATCATTCTGGATGTTTATAACAATATGTGCTATGCTTATAAAAATCTGTGGATTGCCGACATTTTGCGGGAGAGCAACCCATATTCTGATGAAGGTGTCGGGGCAAACACATAGACTGGAGGCGGGGGCCTGTGGAAGCGATCCGGGTAGATTCGCTTACCGTGAAGTACGGGAATTTCTGTGCTGTGGACAACATTTCTTTTACCGTTTCGGAGCGGGAGATATTCGGCATTGTCGGCCCGAACGGCGCCGGCAAAACCTCCACTGTCGAGTGCATCGAGGGTCTGCGCCGGGCGCACAGCGGGAAGGTCGGCGTGGTGGGCCTGGATCCCGGGAAGGAGCGGAAGGAACTGTACGGGGCTATCGGCGTGCAGCTGCAGGATACCGCTTACCAGGACCGGGTCCGGGTATGGGAGATCTGCGATCTGTTTACCTCTCTCTATCGCAACCCCGCTCCTTACGATGATCTCCTGCAGACAATGGGGCTCGCCGATAAAAGGAAAACCTTTGTGGCCCGGCTGTCGGGGGGCCAGAGGCAAAAACTATCCATCGTGCTGGCGCTGATCCCCAACCCCAGGGTTGTCTTTTTTGATGAACTGACCACGGGGCTTGACCCCCATGCCCGCCACCGGATGTGGGATCTCCTGCTGCAGTTGAGGGAGCGCGGCTTGACCATTGTTCTTGTTTCACACTACATGGATGAGGTGGAGGCGGTCTGCGACCGCGTGGCTATCATGGACCGGGGGCGTCTGCTAAGTGTGGGCCCTGTGGATGAGGTGGTGAACGGGTTCGGGCTGCAGACGGAGATATCTTTCTGCTCATCCATGCTGCATACCGCAGGCATCGAAAGGCTGGCCGGTGTTGCCTCCGTCAAGCGGAGCGGAAACAGGGTTACGGTTTACGGGAGCGGTGACGACTGCGCGGCAGTGGTGCTGCAGTACCTGAGGGATGAGGGGATCGCGTACAGGGGCCTGTCGGTAAAACCCCCCAACCTGGAAAATGTATTTTTAAAACTTGTCGGTTATGCCCTGCCGGAGGATTCCCGGCAGGCTGCCGTCCAGGGGAGGAGTTAAGATGAAATCTGCCATTGTCCGGCTGACCGTCCTGGAATTCAAACTGTTTACCCGCAATTTCCTTAATATATTTTTTCTGCTGCTCTACCCTTCGGTGATGCTTTTGCTCTTCGGAGGCATATTCGGCAACGATCCCACGCCGCTTTTCGGGGGTTACGGGACCGTGGATGTGTCGGTGCCGGCCTATGCGGGGACCGTTATTTCGGTCACAGGGCTGATGATCCTGCCGCTGACGGTATGTGAATACAGGGAGAAGAAAATTCTGAAAAGGTTTTGGGCCACTCCGTTGAGTCCGATCTATGTGATCGCTTCCCAGATGAGCATCAATATTCTCATGACCATCGCCGGCATGCTGCTGCTTGTCCTTGTGGGCAAAATTGTATTCCATCTTAACTTTATCGGCAGTCTTCTGTCCGTAGCGGCTGTTTTTCTTTTTTCCACAGTGAGTGTTTTTTCCATAGGCTTTTTGATTGCCGGCCTCGCTCCCAACATGAAAGCTGCCACCGCCATTGCCTACCTTGTATTTTTCCCCATGCTCTTCCTGACGGGGGCGTCGATCCCCCTTGAAATAATGCCAAAGCTGATGCAGGATATTGCCAGTTTCTTGCCTGTGACTCATGTGGTCAAGGCAATGAAGGCGGTGTGGCTCGGCGGGACCATCTCTTCGGTGAGCACCAACCTCCTGGTCCTCGCTGGGGTCGCAGCGGTCTGCTTCTTTCTCTCCCTCAAACTCTTCCGCTGGGAATAATGATCGAGCATGCCGATGCAGCGCCCCGCCCGGCGGGTGTTACCGAAATCCCCGGCTGAACCGGGCGGGCGCAGCGCTTCCAGGTCCAGCACCTTGCGCACGAGCACGCGCCGCCGAAAATGACGAAACCGTAAAAAACGATTGTGAGCAGAATCTGCTGCAGCACGCCATTGACTATATTTTCTAGCGAGAGGTTGCCGGCCGGGGTTAACAGACCTGCCTTCCATGCTGCGGCCTGGCAGCGTTTGGCGACACTCCGGGGTCTGATTCCCAGCTCGACAGCGGCGGTTGCTCATCGCCGCGAAAAAGGGTGAATGCAGCAGCCAGCTCGGAGCCGTAGCGATTGTTGAGCGCGGCAAGGCCCTTTTCCGCCAGAACAGCGGAGTCGCTGCGTTTTCGCGGATTGATAATATCGGCAGTTACCACGAAAAAATCCATTGCTTCCATCCCTGATCAACCCCTGCAGGGCGATATTGCAAGATCAATCTTCTCATGGTGATACATTCCCCTTTTCGGCAAAAACCCTGCCTGCGGTCAAGTGTACCACCAGGTTTTTATCATCTATGAACCAATCTTAGCCTTGCTCCGGCGCGACGGGGCGGTTTTACTTGCGGCGCAGCGTGTTCGATCTGGCGTTCGGGATGGGCGGACTAGCCCATGAGCGCCTGGACACCTTCCATGAACTTATGCCAGTTTACATCTTCCATGTAATGCATGAACAGCACTTCGTTGATCCCGTTATCCTCGATGAATTGGATGATATTTTTGCCTGCGGCTCCTATGCTGAAGAAACGCGAATCCACGATATAGATTTCCTCGTAATGGGGCAGCAAAAAGGGGACAAGCGCATTTCCGAAGGAGTCTTTTACCACCAGGATCTTTTTTCTATTATTCACATTCGTTTTGATTTCACCCCAGGTCAGTTCGCCGCCGCTGATGAACACAAGATATTTATTTGTTTTGCTGTCGGCGTACTGCATATCGATGACCTCTCTCTTTTCCGGCCCCCTGCCGTAGTAGATGGTATAGTCGTGTTCGGTAAAGGGCAGGTACACGGAGAGAGTATCGGGATTCTCCTCCAGGCTTTTATCCAGGGTTTTCGAGTAGGAGCTGCCGAGAAAACCCTCCAGATCGACGCGGCGGTATTTTTCCAACGGAACAGGCGCTTCCCCTTTTGTTTTCATGAAAGAGCGGTAGCCATAATAGGCGCCCAGCGCTGTCCAGTGATGGTCGGTCCGGAAGTAGATGTATTCGTTGATATGTCCTTTCAGGGCGTCGTACACATTGATCATTTCGATGCCCGGATCCAGCTTGCTCTCCAGGTAGCCCAGGGCCTGGTTCTGTGAGTCGGTAATCCCCTGGTATCTTTTAAGCTGGACAAATTCACTGTTGGTGGGGGCGATCATGGAGTAGATCTTGACATCCCGGTTTAGCTTTTCGCGGTAGCTGTTAAGTATGCCCGCGTAGAAATCAAAACTCTCCCTGTTGAATTTGAAAAGCTGAAGGGCCTGGCCGTCAACTACGATCCAGTAGCCCACATCTTGATCATGATCATTTATTTCCGGCAGCAGGGGATTTATTTCCGGTGGCGCTTTGATTTCTCCCGGTTCATCCGGAGGCGTCTCTCCCTCCGGATCGGGTGAAAGCGGCAGCTTCTCCGGGGCGGTAATTATGGTAATGCCGGGACCGAGGACGGATAAAGCTTGCTGCACTCCCCGGCTGGCTTTAACCAGGCTGTCGCGCAGAACAAAGGTATCGCTGTAATAGTTCTCCAGACCCCGAAAATAGCTGCCGCTGAAAAGTGCCGGCAGGCTGAATTCAGGTTTTTTTTCCAGGGTTCGGTGTTCAAGCACGGAGACCGCCGGTTTATCAGTATTCAAGGAATTGGCCAGCCCCAGAAGCGCAATCAAAAGCAGAAAGAATAGTGCATCGATCCTCAGTTTTTTCATCTTCATTATTGCCTCCGTTAATTTTGTAGCAGACGCCTCCGCGGAGTATGAAGACGCCGGCAAGGGATGACAGCCTAGAATCTGAAATAGAGGAAGGGGTTATAGGACTGCCCCACCAGAAAGATAATCGAGAGAACCAGTACGGCTATACTTGCAAGGGGCTGCAGCATCCTGCCCGCCGTGGAAAAAATATTTGATCTTGTGGAAAGGCTGGCCTCGGTCCGGCGGGCCATATCTCTGATCAGGGGAGTACAGCCCAGGATGGCAATCAGCAGAAAGAGGGCGTTATTCCAGAAATAGATGGCCACCTCGGGAGCGAAAAATGCCGGCGCCTTTACTCCGAACATGACCCCAAGATATGTAATGGCCTCGGACAGGTCCAGGTGATAGAAGAACACCCAGCCCACCAGCACTGCCGTCCACAGGTAGAGTCTGGAGATGACGGCCGGCAGCCTTTCGAAAATACGCTGGAGAAATGCTTTCTCCATAAATATGAGCAGGAAATAGTAGAGGCCCCAGAGCACGAAGTTCCAGCTGGCGCCGTGCCACAGCCCGGTGAGCGACCAGACCACGAACAGGTTTAAGATGTGGCGCCTTCTGTTTCCGCCCAGCGGGATATAGACATAGTCCCTGAAGAAACTGCCCAGCGAAACGTGCCAGCGCCTCCAGAATTCGGCGGCGGATCTGGAAATGTAGGGATAATTGAAATTTTCCTTGTAGGTAAAACCGAACATCCTGCCCAGGCCGATGGCCATATCCGAGTAGCCGGAGAAGTCGAAATAGATCTGCAGCGCAAAAAGAAAAATGCCCAGCCAGGCCCCGGTGACGGGCAGCCGGGTATAATCCGTGCCCAGGAAATTGCCGCAGATCTTCCCCGCCGTGTTGGCGATAAGCACCTTTTTGCCCAGGCCCATGATAAAGCGCCTTACCCCGTAATTGAATTGCTCGAAGGTTTCCACCCGGTGCTCGATCTCGGCAGCAATATCCCTGTAGCGCACGATGGGGCCGGCTACCAGCTGGTGAAAGAGGGAGACAAAGAGCAGCAGCCTGAAAAAGGATGGCTGCGCTTCCGTTTCCCCCCTGTATACATCTACTACATATGAGATGGTTTGAAATGTGTAGAAGGATATACCTATGGGCAGGCCAAATTTGGCGGCTCCAAAACCTGTGCCGAGCAGGGCGTTCACATTGTCCACGATGAAGCCCGAATACTTGAAAAATCCCAGTATAAGCAGGTTTCCCGTCACGGACAGGGCCACGGCGGCCTTGCCCTTCCAGCTGCCGCGGCAGCGTCCCGCCAGCAACGCATTGAAGTAGTCAAAGAGGGTCGAAAGGATCAGAAGGGCAACCCATACCGGTTCGCCCCAGGCATAGAAAAAGAGGGAGGTGACGATCAACAGGCAATTGCGGTAATTTCTATTTTTTAGAACATAATAAAGGGCCAGATTCAGGGGCAAAAAAACACAGAGAAAATACAGGCTGGAAAAAACCAATGCTAAGGCCTCCCCCGGTAATTTCGAATGTTATCCCGGTTAATCGTGACTGATGCTTCTTCCATTGCGCGCGGGCGCATGAAGGCTGGGGGGGTGCGTATTTACATATTAATGATCTTACCGCCTCCGCCATTCCATCGCGATATCGAAATACAGCTGCCAATATCCCTCCTAATAAATAAACAGTTGAGTCCGGGGGTTATATCCCGGGTCTCAATAAAAATGTATCATATCGGGCTGCAACCAACAATGGAATTTACGGGTTTGTCCGTAAAATAACGGAAGCTTTCTGCAACCGCTGCAAGGCCGGCATCCTTGAATTGACAGGTGGCAAATTGGTGGGTAAAAGGTTATTCCGTCAGTTTAAAGAATTAATACTATACCGACTAAATGAGGAGGTGGCTTGTTTTGCTGCTCAATCCAAAAGGGCATAACCGCTTCTACCCCGACGATGAATCGCGGGAGATCATGCTCAAGACAATCGATTTCTTTGAAAAAAAAGGCAAGGTGAAGCTGAAAGAGGATGACCGCGAGCGGGTCTGGTATGATGATTTTCTGAATTTTGTGCGCGACAATGAAATTTTCTACAGACTGCTTACTCCTGACGCCTACGGAGGTGAGGGCTGCCGCTGGGACAGCTGGCGGAATTGTGAATTCAACGAGATCCTTGCCTTTTACGGCTTGCACTACTGGTATACCTGGCAGGTCTCCATTCTCGGCCTGGGCCCCATCTGGATGAGCCCCAATGAGCGGGCCAAACGCCGTGCTGCGCAGCTGCTCAAGGAAGGCCATGTCTTTGCTTTCGGCCTGTCCGAAAGGGCGCATGGCGCCGATATCTATTCCACGGAGATGGCCCTGACTCCCCGGGCTGACGGCACCTACCGGGCCAATGGCGAGAAATATTATATCGGCAACGGGAACATCGCCGAAATGGTCTCCACCTTCGGCAAGATTACCGGCACCGATGAGTACGTACTCTTCTCCGCCAATTACCGGCACAAAAACTATGAGCTGGTAAAAAATATTGTCAACTCGCAGTCCTATGTGGCTGATTTTATCCTGCGCGACTATCCCATCACGGAGGATGAGATCCTTTCGCGTGGCGACGCTGCCTGGGACGCCGCCCTGAACACGGTCAATGTGGGTAAATACAACCTGGGCTGGGCCTCCATCGGTATCTGCACCCATGCCCTGTACGAGGCGCTGAACCACGCCGCCAACCGCAGCCTTTACGGCATCCATGTAACCGACTTTCCCCATGTTAAACAGCTCTTTGCAGACGCCTATGCCAGGCTTACGGCCATGAAGCTCTTTGCCCTGCGGGCGGCGGACTACATGCGGGCGGCAACTCCTGAAGACAGGCGCTACCTGCTTTACAACCCCACCATGAAGATGAAGGTGACTACCCAGGGTGAAGATGTGATCAACCTGCTCTGGGATGTGATCGCGGCGAAGGGCTTTGAAAGCGATACCTACTTCGAGATGGCGGCCCGCGATATCCGCGCTCTGCCCAAACTTGAAGGGACGGTCCATGTAAATATCGCCCTCATCAACAAGTTCATCCCCAACTATTTTTTCAATCAGCAGGAGTATCCGCATGTCCCGCGGCAAGACCAGCCACGGCATGACGCCTTTCTTTTTGACCAGGGGCCGGCCAGGGGACTGGGCAAGATTCGCTTTCATGATTACGCCCCCGCCTATGATCGCTGCGATCTGCCCAATGTGCATATTTTCAAGGAGCAGATTGCCCTGTTCAAGGAGTCGCTGCTCGCCGCAGCCCCCACTGCGGAGCAGCAGAGGGATACCGACATGATGCTGGCCCTGGGGGAGATCTTTACCCTGGTGGTTTACGGCCAGCTTATCCTGGAGAATGCTGTAATTTACGATGTGGGGGATGATGTTATCGATCAGATCTTCGACTTCATGATTCGCGACTTCTCCGGCTTTGCCCTGCAGCTTTACAGCAAGCGGGGTGCAACTCCTGCCCAGGCCGAACTGCTGCTGAAAATGATTCGCAGGCCCGCCGCCGATCCCGAAAAGTTTAGCCGCTTCTGGAGCGACCGGGTTCTGGCGCTGAAAGATTCTTACGAGATGAGCCCATGACGGGCGCTTAGAAGGCACCCGGCATAACCACAAAGATACCCGCCGGTCTGCCCCGGCCGGCGGGTTATCCGGATGGACGCCCAAAAATGTAGTGGTGCAGGCGGCCGCCGGCTGTTTAGCCCCATTCCGAAGGGCGGAGGGTCTTCAGACCATGCTGCCCCGCTATTTGCAATAAACAGGGATCCATGCTGATGAAAACCACATTTCCCGCCAGGGATAATGCGGAAGCGAGTTGGATGGCGCCAAGGGGATCCACATATTTGCCCGAGCAGATATCCAGGCTCTTCAGGACTATCCCGGAGGTCAGGGATAATGTATGCAGGGTCCCGTTACCGATCTCCCCCAGAAAAGCCGCCTTTACCAGCTCAAATTCTTCCCTTGAAAGCGTCCGCTCAACATCGACAAGTCTGCGCAAACTAGATATTACTTCGGGAAGCGAAGCAGAGGAGATGTAGCAGGGCACACCCTGATCGATCAATCTGTTTATGATGGCAGAGCCTTTCTCCCCATCGTAGCGCTTGAAAAGGGCACTGGTCTCAATAAAATAACTGGTTTGTTCCACCGCTAGTCATCCCGAAGCTTCAGGGTTTGCTCCGACAGCGAGCAGGGGACCTTGCTTAAAACTTGGCGGGCCTTCTCCAGGCTGCCCTGATCACCGGTGTATCGCTTGCAGTGTTCCCGGATCTGATCGCTGCTGCTGGCGGGTTTCAAAAGGATCCCATCTTGGAATACAGTTGCCTCCAGGTAGGTTCCCTCTGCAATGCCCAATTTGAGACGGTAGTCCCGGGGCAATGTAACCTGCCC
>JAPXLS010000036.1:0-14949 GCA_033809435.1 Bacillota bacterium | reverse complement strand
CATGCTGCAATTATCGCGGCCGCATGCCTCCCATGCTTACTGGAGGTTAAAGAATCAGATATTAATCTTCCAGGTAAGCGGTTTTGAAGTCAAGGCCGCCGGTGGTCAGATAGAGATATCCCTTCAGCTTGCTGTTGACCATCATGGGGCTGGTGTAGTAGTACACGGGCATGATGGGCATATCTCTCATCAGGATCTCTTCCTGCTCGTGCAGCAGCGGCATCCGATCCGCCGGGTCGGCAAGGGTCACCAGCTCGGAGATGATCGCATCGTAGCGCGCATCGCCCCACTGGGTATTGTTGTTGCCGCCGCCGGTCTTCCACATGTCGAGGAAGCTGTTGGGCTCAACATAGTCGCCGATCCAGCCGGCCCGGGCCACATCGAAGTCGCCCTCGTCACGGCTGGTCAGGTAGGTGCCCCATTCCTGGTTGGTCAGGGTGATCCCGGTGATGCCCAGGTTCTGCTCCCACATTTCCATGATCGCCTCGGCAATGATCTTGTGCATGTCATGGGTGTTGTAGAGAATCTCAAAGGCAGGGAAGCCCTCGCCGTCGGGATAGCCCGCCTCGGCCAGCAGCTTCTTCGCCTCTTCCACATCTTCCTCGTAGAAATCGCCGGCCACTTCGCGGAAATCGGAGCCCTCCGCCACATCGGCAATTCCCGGGGGGACGTAAGCGAAAGCGGGCAGCTCGCCGCCCTGGGTCACCTCTTCGCAGAGGGCCTTGCGGTCAAGAGCCAGGGTCAGGGCCTTGCGCACCCGGACATCGTCAAAGGGTTTCTTCGAGCAGTTGAAGATGTAGTAGTAAGTGCCCAGGTAGGGGAAAATATTCAGCTCATCGGGCAGCTCCTGCTTCAACCGGGGGATCTCCGGACCGGGAACATCATGAGTCATATCCACTTCGCCGTTCTCAAACATGGTCAGCTCTGTATTGAGTTCCTCAACCATGGTGAAGATGAGGCGATCCAGCTTCACCGCTCCGGCATCCCAGTAGTACTCATTGGGCACGTACTCCAGCCGGCCCTGCTCCCTTTTCTCCAGCTTGAAGGGACCGTTGACAATGGTGGTTTCGGGCTTCAGATGCCAGCCCTCGTTGTCGGCCTCCACTGTCTCCCGGTGCAGGGGATAGTACGTCGGGAAAGAAGTCAGGTCCAGGAAATAGGGTGCTCCCGACTGCAGCTTCACCTTGATGGTCTGGTCATCCACCACGGTGATGCCGATATCATCGGGGCTGCCCTCGCCCTCGTAGCAGGCGGTGGCTCCCTCGATGAGGTCGAACATGTAGCTGTAATCCGCGGCCATGTCCGGATCTACGGCTCTTTTCCAGGCAAACTCAAAATCATAGGCCGTCAGGGGATCGCCATTTGACCATTTCAGGTCATCGCGCAGATAGAATGTATATTCCATCTGATCATCGCTGATATCCCAGCTCTCGGCGCAGGCGGGCTGCGGGTGGTTGTCCGCATCCAACCTGGTCAGCCCCTCGTACATCTGCAGGGTCATGTGAAATTCGGGAATCCCCGTCATCAGGGCCGGGTCCAGTGTCTCCGGTTCGGTGCCCACATTGTAGGTCACGACCATCTCATCGGCGGCGCCATTGCCGCCTTTGCCGCCGTTGCATCCGGCGGCAATGAGAGCCAGCCCCAAAATGAGCGCAATAATGGTAAGGCTCCTCTTCAAGTTTTAAACCCCCTTGCATTTTTTTGACACAATCCAAAACAGGTGGACAGACAGATATCCCCGGCGCTCCCCCCTTTTCTGCAAAACTTCAGGAGATGTTTCCTGAAACTATAACATTCGGCGCCAGTTGCAAGATTCCTGCCTGATAATAAAAAGCATTATACCAAGTTTTGCATCGTTTGAATGGAGCTGCGGAGGCAAAACCGGTGCGCCGGGATCTGGAGGGGTTTTTACTCTGTCAGCCGGAGCAGCTCGGCAGCATCGGCCGCCGTCATGGACAGGGCCCGCTCCCAGAACGAGGCCTCCGTCAGGTCGACCCCCAGATGCCTGGCGGCCAGATCCTCAACGTTCATGCGCCCCGTATCGCGCAGCAGCTTTACGTAGCGCTCCTCAAAGCCGCGTCCCCCTTCCCTGGCCAGGGCATATATTCCTGCACTGAAGAGATAGCCAAAGGTATAGGGAAAATTGTAGAAAGGGACGCGGGTCAGGTAGAAGTGAAGTTTGGAAGCCCAGAAATGCGCATGGTACCTGTCCAGGCTGTTCCGGTAAGCCCTCTTCTGTGCCTCCAGCATGAGCCGGTTCAGCTCGTCGACTCTCACCGGGCCGCTGCGGCGCCGCTCATAGAAAGCCCTCTCAAAGAGGAAGCGGGCGCGGATATCCATAAGATAGCTGACGCTGTTTCTGACCTTGCCGTCGAGCAGGGCGATTTTCACTTCCCGGGTGGCGGCCCTTTCCACGGCGGCATCGGCCACCACCATTTCAGCAAAGGTGGAGGCGGTCTCGGCCACATTCATGGCATAGCGCCGGGCCAGATAGGGCAGTCCGGACATGACATGATGATGGTATGCATGGCCCATCTCATGGGCCAGGGTGGAGACATTGCCCGGGCTGCCGGCAAAGGTCATGAACACCCTGGACTGGCGGCTTGCCGGAAAGCTACAGCAGAAGGCGCCGGCGCGTTTGCCCGGGCGATCCTCCGCTTCCACCCAGCGCTTCTGGAAAGCTCCGGCGCAGAAATGGGCCATACCGGGGCAGATCCCGGCCAGCTGCTCCATGACGAAGCGGCAAGCCCGGGTAAAGGTGAATTTCCGGCCTGTCTGCCCCAGCGGTGCATCCAGATCGAACCAGGACAACTGATCCAGGCCCAGAAGCTCTTTCCTGCGCTCCAGATAGCGCACAAAGGGATCCAGATTACTCTCCACGGCATCCCACATCGCCTCCAGGGTCTTCGCGGACATGCGGTTGAGGGCAAGGGGCTCCTTCAGGATGCTGCCCCAGCCCCGGTGCCGGTAAAGACTCTGCCTGAATCCGCCGATGTGATTGAGGATGTCCGCACAGACTTCAGCCTCCTCCGCCCAGGCTTGCTCCCACTTTACCGCCATGGCCGCCCTGACCGCGGGATCGATATCGTCGAACACATTCCGGGCCTGGCCGGCAGAGAGCGCCTCCACCCGGCCCTCCCGCTCCCAGGGAATGCTGATCCGCCCGGCAACGAGTTCATACTGATCCGCCCAGCCGTGGTACCCGTCCACGGCCAGATCAGCGACCAGTTTTTCCTGCTCCGGCGCCATTTTCTCGCGCGCATTTGTGCGGCGCTCATCAAGAGGGAAGGCCAGCGGAGCGAGCTCCGGAGCGGCCATCAGCCGCCGCCATGCGGCGTCGCTTACGGCCAGCATGCTCTGATCAAGGGCAATCAGCACCGATTTGAACGACGCCTCCAGCTGCTGCAGGCGCCCGCCAAGCAGCCTGGCTTCCTCGTCCTTGACATCCCGGGCACCGAGGCAGTGGATAAAAGAAGAGGCCTCGCCCAGCCGGAGGGCAATGTCCTGCACCCTGTCGATGAACTGCCTCCACCGCTCCCGGTCCTCCCCAGAAAGGGATGATTCCTGCAAAGCGGCGATATCCCCGGCCAGCCGCTCCAGCCAGGCCTCCAGCTCCGCGGAGGCGCTCCCGCCGGGGAAGATGGAATCCAGTTCCCATACAGTTGAAAGATCCTGCATTTTTGATCACCTCAATTCTTTGGACCGGGCTTTTTCAAGCCGACTTGCCGGTAAAGTGAAAATCGACAATCTTCAGGGCGGGCACGCAGCATGTGCCCATGCCGAAGAAGCCGATTCGCTGCCGCTCCCGCGAAACAGCCTTGACATTGTTCAGGGCATGAAGCATGCTTTCGGTAAAACGCATGTTCCTGACGGCCCCGGCAATCTTGCCCCCCCTTATCCGGAAAAAGCCGTCCCTGGTGAGGGCAGTCAGCTGGGCGCTGCGCGGGTTTACGGGGTTCATGTAGTTGAAACGGGTCACCAGCAAGCCGTCATCGGTGCCGGCGATGATCTCTTCCAGGCTTTGGCTGCCGCCGGCCATGACCAGGTGCAGCGGCATGGAGCCCGGGCGGCTTGCGCTCAGCGCATGTCCCGTGCTCTCCACACCCTTCTTCCGGGCGCTGGTGAGATCATGCACCACACCCCGGGCGATCCCCTTTTCGATAATGCTTACTTTCCGGCGGGGCGCCCCCTCCAGGTCAAAAGGCAGCGGGATCATGCCGGGGTCGGTCCAGTCGTCAACGATGGTGATGGACTCGTCAAATACTCTCCGGCCCAGCTTGCCCGTTAAAAAACTGGCCTGATCCTGCACGCTTTTGCCGCTCAAGCCCATATAGGCCAGAAAGCCCAAAATATCTCCCACCGCCGGCGGCTCCAGAATCACCGTGTACGATCCCGGCTCCAGTTCTGTCGCATCGCGGTTCAGGCGCGCCTTTTCGCAAGCCCTGCCAAAGGCGCCGGCTATATCCAGGTCGCCGGCCCTGCCGGAACGCGCTTCGGCATATCCGCTGCCGCCCCTTTCCGAAGCAACCAGGGCAGTGAAATCAACGCTGTTATTCAGGGCCAGCCGCCTGATTCCCCGGGAATTGCCCAGAGCGAGAAGGTTGACCTTGTAAGTCAACGCGCCGAAGGCGCTGTAGCCCTCATCCAGGGCCGCCAGGTTCCGGCTGACCAGGCGGGCCCGGTTTTCCGCGCTGTACTCTTCTTCCAGTTCGCCATTCAGCTCCACCGCTTCCATCCCGGAGGGCGACTCCATGAGCGGCGGCTGCTCTTCCCCTTCGGGCATGAACTCGAGATTTCTGATGGCCTCGCCGGCGGCCCTGCGCAACTCCGCCTCCCCCTGGAGCCCGGTGGTAACAGCGCTCTTTTTGCCCTGCCCGGTGACGACAATTGTTACATCCAGTTCCGATGCGCATACATTCTGATGTATCTCGGAATTGGCAATCCTGGTCAAGGCTTCCGTGCCGCCCCGGACCACAACGCTGGTTTCGTAACCCCTTGCCGCCTCCAGGACACAGTCAATCGCGGCATGGACCCTCTCTCTACTTAACATCTGCCACACCTACCTTTACATTTCGAAAACGGGCCGGGGCCGTGCCGTGGGCCACCCGCCCCAGCTGCTGCGGCTCGCCCTTGCCGCAGTTGGGCGTGCCGAATATCTGCCAGTACTTCTCGCCGGCTACTCCGTCGCAGGAGCCCCAGAATTCGGGAGTGATCCCGGTATAGATGGGATTCTTGAATATCCTTCCCGTCAGCCGGCCCTCCCTGATCTCGTAAGCTATCTCGCAGGCAAACTGGAAGTTCAAACGCTTGTCATCAATGCTCCAGCTCTTGTTTGTACAGAGGAAGAAACCGTATTTGATACCGGCAAATAGCTCCTCCAGCTCCATGTCTCCGGGCAGCAGGTTGATGTTGGTCATGCGCACTATGGGAATCCTGTTCCAGCCGTCGGCCCGGGCAGCGCCGCTGGGGGGGGTGCCCAGCATGAAGGCGGTATCCCTGCAGCTGATGAAGTTTTCGAATCTGCCCCCGGTGATAATGGGGATGCACCGGGCCGCCACCCCCTCGTCATCGTAGCCAAAAGTGCCCAGCCCGCCGGGAACGGTGGCATCGGCCACAATATTTACGTGCTCCGAGCCATATGCAAAACCCTCCATGCCCGGGCTCAGGAAACTGGTGCCGGCATAGCCCGCCTCGTAGCCGAATACCCGGTCCAGCTCTATGGGATGGCCCACGCTCTCGTGGATCTGCAGCATCATCTGGCTGCTGTCGATGACCAGGTCAAATATACCCGAGGGGCATTCTTCAGCTTTCAGGAGCGCCGCGGCCTCCCGGGCGGTGGCTGCGGCATTTTTCACCAGATCCATCTCTTCTATGAATTCATAGCCGGCGGCGGCATAGTTGCCCCGGAAAGAAGCGGGATAACTGCGCGCCTGCAGTTCCTGCGCACCGGCGGCAAAGGCCTTGATGCCGCCTCCCGACTGGTACAGCTCCTGGGTAATGTACGAGCCCCCGGTGTCGGCGTAGAGCTTCTCCTCGCGGCGGAAATCAAGGGCGCCCTCTGTCCTGGCCAGTCCCGGCTCGGCCCTGTGCATCTCCGCCCCGGCGGCAAGCAGCAGCTCCAGCTTCTCCTTCCTGGAAACGGCAAAGGGATCGATCCGGAGCGGCGTCCGGTAGCTGTCAACAACAGCGGGGCGCGGCGCCAGCTTTATCGGCCGTTTCTGCGCCAGCCGGGCAGCCCTGGCCAAATCCAGCGCCAGGTTCGCAGTCTGCTCCATCTTTTCAAAGTCCTGGGAGGCGGCAAATCCCATTGATCCCTCCAGGAATACCCGCACACCGTAACCCCGGCTCCGGCTGCCGGAGGCCGCCAGAACCCGGCAGTTCTCGGTGGTGCAGGACTCCTCCGTGATCTCGTGCACCCGGATATCGGCATGGTCCACATTCCGCCCTTGCAAAAAGGTGAGCGTCTTCTCTATTTTTTCTTTCAAGATCAATCTCCTTTCTTGGAATCTGTCCCGCCCCCCAAAGGGGGACCGGCCCGGAAACCTGTCCGACCAATTCATCTCAATTGTCTCAGGGACAGACCCGCCTGGCAAGTCCGGGAACCTGTTTTCCAACCCAATTGCACGGCGGGCACTGCAGTCACCGCCCCTCCCTGGAAATAATTATCAGAAATGCAGGGCGCATCCCCTCTGGTTTCCAGCCGCCTATTTCCGGGAGCGCCGTTTCTGCATGATGCCGGCCAGGCCCAGGACCAGGCCGCCCAGCATGAGAAGGTACGAGAGAAAACAGAGCGGGAAGGATGGTTCGAGAAGCTGCAGAACCATGATGAAGGATAGAAGCAGGCCCGTCAATAGAAGCAAAAACCCCGCGATAATCATTTTACCTGTAGAGCCAGCATTCCACAAAATGGCCGGGATCGGGCTCGAACTCCGGCGGCTCCTGCACATCGCACAGGCCCTTGATCATGCGAGGACACCGGGGGTGAAAGCGGCAGCCCGGCGGCGGGCTGATCAGGCTGGGCGGCTCGCCGGGCGGCACATCCCTGAAGCGGGCCGCATTATCCGGATCGGGATCGGGGATGGCATTGAGCAGCGTCCGGGTGTAGGGATGGAGCGGTTTTTCCACAACGCTTCTCACATCCGTTTTCTCCACCTGCTTCGCCGCGTACATGATAAAAACACGTTCGGAAAAATAACGCACCGAGGAGAGATCATGAGTGATATAGATGACCCCGATCCTGTGTCTCTGCTGGATCTTGCGCATGAGCTCGAGAATTTCCACGCGCATGGAAGCATCGAGCATGGAGACAGGTTCATCGGCCACGATCAGTTTGGGGCGCAGTATGATGGCCCTGGCAATGACCAGGCGCTGCTGCTGCCCCCCCGAGAGCATGTGCGGGTATTTGTCCAGAAAATCTTCAACAGGGATCAGCCTGACCTCGTCCAGCACCTCCCTGATTCTCGCTTCATGCTCCTCCTGCCCCACACGATTTATGATCATCGGTTCGCTGAGAATGTGCCGGATGCTCATGAAGGGCGGCAGGGCGCCATAAGGGTCCTGCTGAACAAAACCGACCTGCGAATGCAGCCAGGAAAGATCCCTGGAGCGCTTGTCGATCTTTTTCCCGTTGAAAAACATCTCCCCCCCGGTGGGCTGGGCCAGGCCCAGGATTGTGCGCAGCAGGGTGGTCTTGCCCGAACCGCTTTCCCCCACAATGGTGATGGTCTCCTCGTGGTCCAGGTCAAAGGAGACTCCATCCAGGGCCCGCACATAGCCGGCATGGATAAAGCCCCAGCGCTTCAGTTCGAACCAGGTGCGCAGATCCCTGACCATGAGCAGTTTTCCCTCTTCCATTTCCCTAACTCCTCTCATAGAGCCAGCACCGGACCGCTCCCTCTTCATGCCGGAAAAGGGGCGGGGCCTCGCTGCAGCGCGCAAATTTATCCAAACAGCGGGGGGCAAAGCGGCAGCCCGCGGGAGGGTTGAACAGGCTGGGCGGTTCTCCGGTGATGAAGTCAGGTTTCTTCTCCCCCCGCAGGGTGGGCACGCTGGCCATGAGTTTCCGGGCGTAGGGATGCAGGGGACGGCGGTAGAACCGCGCCGCGCTGCTGTGCTCCACAATCTGTCCCGCATACATGCAGATGACCTCATCGGCCAGTTCACTGGAGGTGGCAATATCATGGGTGATGAGGATAAAGCTCTGCTGCAGATCCTGCTTGATTTTCTTCAGCGCATTCATGATATTGGCCTGGGTCAGCACATCCAGCGCCGAGGTCGGTTCATCCAGGATCACCAGGGCCGGGTTGGAGATGAGAGCCATGGCAATGATGGCCCGCTGGCGCATGCCCCCGGAGAGCTCGAAGGGGTAGCGCTCCATGAAATCAGGGGGAATGCCCACAACCCGGAATACACCCCCGGCCCGTTCAAGGGCCTCCGCTCTGTCCGCCTGCTGGTGGACCAGGAGAGGCTCAGCCACCTGCTCTCCCACCTTCAGCACCGGGTTAAGGGAATTCATCGCCGCCTGCGGCACCATGGACACCTTCATCCAGCGCACCTCCCGGCGAAAGCGCTCATCGCTGAACTTCATTATGTCCCGGCCTTCCAAAAATACGCGCCCCTTGTAGGTATCCACATTCTGCGGCAGCAGCCGCAGAATGGCCCGGGCCAGCGAGGTTTTGCCGCAGCCCGATTCGCCGATGATCGCCAGGGAGCGAGCGGGGGACATGTCAAAAGTGACCTCCTCAACCGCCCTGACCACGCCAAAGGTGGTGCTGAAGTAAAGGTGCAGCTCTTCTACCCTGAGCAGCAGTTCTTCCTCCACCGCGGCCCCGAAGCCGTCGACGGCTGCATTATTCGCCTCCCGGCTGAAATTATTGCTCATAATATGCTCAGTCCCCTTGTCATATTTTCCTCAGTCTCGGGTTGAAGATGCGGTCAAGGGTGTAGCCCACCAGGGAAAAACTGAAGCCGATGAGCATGAGCAGGACCGCCGGTTGGAGCATCCAGTAGTAATCACCCATGTACAGGGCATCATTCGCCCGCGCATCAAAGATGACCTTGCCCCAGGTGGGCAGAATCGGATCACCCAGCCCGAGAACGGCAAGAGTGGCCTCGAGAAACACAAATGTAGGGATGACCAGGACAAATTGCGGGAGAAGCACGGGCGCCAGGCGCGGCAAAAGATATTTGAAAACAATCCTGAAATTACCTGCGCCGTAGGCCCGGGCCGCCTCAATGTACGGGGCCTCCTTGGCTTGAAGAAACATGGCCCGGTACACCTTCATGTTCGAACCGAATATGCTCATCAGGATGACCACTCCCAGCATCACCCAGATGCTGCGCGAGTAGAAATGGCCCACCATGATCAGCACGGCCAGCAGAGGCAGGATCATGGTCACCTCCGTAATCCGGTGGAAAAGGGCATCCACCTTGCCCCCGAACCAGGTGCCGATTCCGCTGAGCACAAAGGTGCTGACCTGGGCCCCGATGGCTGCCAGCACCCCAAAGATAAGCCCGATGGGCGCCCCCCAGCGCAGGGCAACGGTCAGATCGCGGCGCAGGTGATCGGTGCCGGCCCAGCCGTGAACCTGCCCGTACACCACCAGTTTGGCGCTGTACATTTCGCTATCCTGCGGCAGCAGGCCCTCCACCAGCAGCTCGTAGCGCCCCTGCAGAGGTTTCCGGAGGTCGGTGGCCAGATCCGCCAGGAAAAGCCCCATATGCGGGGCCTTTCCCTGCAGTGCGGTGCGCAGGCTTGAATCCTGGGAGATGCGGTAGGCATGGGAGGCCCTGAATTCCAGCTCCTCCGTTAAAACGGTTGTTTCGCCGTTGGGTTTGCGCATCCTGACGGTGAAGGGCAGCCGGTTGCCGGCCTCGGTAAAGAGGCTCAGCTCCTTGGGAAAGCGATCATAGAAATAGTCAAAGGGCAGGATCATCTCCACCCGTTTCATTCCCTCTCCCGCCTGCGCAACTTTTACCTGTCCGGCGTCTTCCAGGGTGACAACAATGGTGCGCGGCAGTCTGTCCCTGGTGAACCAGTCATACCAGACAGGCGCGGCGCGCCGGGGGTTGTCATCCCACACCCCCTTGCCCGTTTTCCACAGCGCAATGGCCTCGCTGTAGGGAAGGGCAATGACGGTGTGAATGGAGAAGGCGATGAAAAATAGAAGTATGACCAGACCAACAATGGCCGAGGGGTGGCGGCGCAGCTCTTTCAATTGATTCATTATTGCCCTCCTCCTTCCGCGCCCAGCCGCACCCGGGGGTCCAGGGCGGCA
The DNA here is from genome assembly GCA_033809435.1 of Bacillota bacterium. Lineage (GTDB taxonomy): Bacteria > Bacillota > Dethiobacteria > DTU022 > DTU022 > JAAZIN01. The sequence goes on along the minus strand of JAPXLS010000036.1, from coordinate 4,672 downwards.
TAAACAAAGTCCAGCAGCAGCACCGAGACCGCCAAAAGATAGCCAAAGATCACCACTGTGCCGATGATCACCGGCGTGTCGCTTAGCTGGACGGCCTGATAAAAGAGGCGGCCTATGCCCGGCCAGCAGAATACGGTTTCCAGCACCACGGCGCCCATCCACATAAAGATCATCATGAGCATGAAGGTGGTAATAATGGGCGGCAGGGTGGGCCGGAGAATGTAGCGCCGTTCCAGGGCCCTGGAGGAGAGCCCCTTGGCCCGGGCCAGTTCAATATAGTCTTCGCTGGAATAGATCAGGAAAAAGGTCCGCCAGCTGTAGATGCTGGCGAATATGGAGCTGATCACCATGGCGGTGACAGGGAGAACCATGTGCTTCAGCAGGCTCAGGGTGTAACCCCAGGTTGTGGGCGGGGGCGGCGCATCCACCATCCCGCCCCAGGGGAGAACCCTGAGCATGGCGGCAAAAAACATGATCAGAAAGAGACCATACAGCCAGGCCGGCGCTGCCGAGGTGGGAGCCAGGGCAATGACGGCCCGGTCCAGAAAGGTTCCATATCGACGGGAAAGATAGAGCGCAATGAATAAAGCCAGGAAAAATATGATCAGCTCGGCTGATCCCAAAAGGATCAGGGTCGGGGGAAGCCGCTCCAGCAGGACCAGCCGCACCTCCCGGGAACCGGAGTCGCTGGTCAGCTGTTCGGAGCGGCCCAGGCTCAGGGTGATGGCATCCCAGAGGTAGCTGAAGCTGCGCACGATAAAGGGGCGATCCAACCCATGCCGCTTGAACTCCTGCTGGGCCCGCTTCTGGATCAGCTCCTGGAGCTCGCTTGTGGACATGGCCTGGCTGGCGGGGCTGGCATAAACGGCTATGGCCACATTGTATTCGATGTTGTTCTTGCGGTTCGTATCCATGTGCCCACCCCAGTTGGCGATAAAGACGGTGAGGTACACCGCAATGACCACGGTGATGATGAGCGACAGGGATCTTGAGAGCATATGTTTTCCCAGCGTGGCCGGAATGTTTTTCATGGAGGAACACCCCCCCAATCATAAATCCGCCTGCGAGCAGCCTCCAGGCCGCCCGAAGCGGCGGGCAGTTCAATCAGCCGCCCCAAACCGCGATGTCATGTTAGAAGAAGGGGCCGGAGGTCCAGCCGCCGGCCCCTCTTTGTGAACGCTGTTGTTTTCAAGCCGGATCAAATGCCGCTTCTATTCTATTCAATTGCCAGCGGCTCGAGGAAGAAGAACCACCGATCCGCGGGCTCCCGGTATTCGGCGAAACCCTCCAGGACCGCGATCTTCTCCACAGGATGGACCTCTTTGATAACATAAGGTCCGGCGCCCACCCAGAAGTGGCCCCTTTCCTCGTAAAAGGCCTGGATATTGGCCCAGCGCGCGGTGGCCTCTTCAGCCGTGATGTAATCTCCCAGGGTAGGCTCATAGGGAATGAAGTTATCCCCGGCCGCCTTGTTCATGTGCTGCTCCAGTATCTCCAGGCTCGGCCCCTTGGTGTAATCCATCTGGTCCACGCCGAGTTCCACGGACTTATCCTTGGAGAAAGTCAGATCCTTGGCGGACTCGGCCAGGAGACCCACGCTGATCATATGCCAGAAGCCCGACCAGTCATAGGTGCCGTAATCGGGCCACCAGGTGTTCACATTCCACTCTGCATCCAGGTACCAGACATCGGAGTATGTTTCGATGACCAGCGGCTGCTCCGATACGATCCTGATACCCTTCAGCATTTCCAGATCGGCTTCCAGCAGGTCTGCATAGGATTCGTCGAAAATGGGGCTGGCCTCCTTGCCGCGATCAAAGTACACGATCATGGCCATGACAAAGTCACCGATGGAGAGGGTGCTTCCATCATGCAGGAGAGATTCGAAGAGGTCATCAGGATAGTAAACCACGGATTTCCGCAGGGCGGTGACCCCCTCGGGGAATTTCTCCTCCACGGTGATGAACTTCTGGGCCGCCGCATCCCAGTCGGCCCAGGCATCACCGGGCACCTCGATCTCATCGGCAAAGGCCAGGCTGGCCCAATCCAGGGTGACATCAACGGGCAGACCCGTCTGCACCGTTACTTCGGCCTTCTCGGCCCGCTTGGCCCAGTAGATCCCGTCGCGCGGGTCGGGCAGGTAGCCCTCATCGCCCAGGGCGCGGCGGTTGATCAGGTTGTCATAAACAAAGGCCGATCCCTCCACCGGGTTCCAGGGATCCACCATCATGTTGGGCACCCCGAATTTCAGCCTTTCACCGAACTGGGGCACACCATCTTTGTGGCGGAAAGTGGTGAACACCCAGGCAGGATCTCCGATGCCGCCGCCCAGGTCCACGGCCGTTTTCACATCGGCCCGGTAGGGATAGACGCCGGCCTGGTCGCAGACCCAGATCTGGTTGGAGAACTTCATCGCTTCCCACAAGCCGGTACTGAAGAGCTCCTCCCGCTCTTCCATGGTGGTAAAGTCCTTCTGGCGCAGCTTTCTGGAGACCTCATCCAGTTCCGGGAAATCGCTCTCCAGCGGCTCCTTGAGTATCTGGAACACGGGGAACGGCATAACCCGGTGGGTGTAGAACTGGTCAAAGGTGTGCGCCTCGCAGCGCTGGATCACCGGAGATGACCAGCCGCCGGTATAGAAATGCCACTGGCCCTCCTTGGGCTCGGTGCCGGTCCAGATGGGGTTGGCCTCGCTGCCGGCTAGAATTTTGTACTCGATCTTGAATCCCAGACCCTCAAGCAGGCCCGCAAAGTAGTTGCCCGCCTCAGGATAGGGCGGCAGGTCCGAGCGGATCAGGGCAATGAGCTCGACCTCTTCGCCCTTGTACATCCACTTTCCATCTTCCTGTGCAGCTCCCAGCTTCTCCATCTCTTCAGCGACAATCTCCGCCGCCTTCGCCTCGTCATGAGCGTAGAACTCCTCGATCTCCTTGACCATATCGGGGTAACGGATGGCATTATCGGGGAACTTGGTGGCCAGAAAAGTCCATTTCGGAGCGCCCAGGCCTCCAAGATACTCGTCAACCACCCAATCCCGGTCGATCAAATAGTTCATCGCTTCGCGGATCCGAGCGGAGTAAAAAGGATTCAGCCTGCCGTCATCGAATTCCTTGCCCCAGGTGTTGAAGCGAATGTCGCTGTATGAACCGTAGCAGAAACCATAGGACAAGTTCTCATCCGAGGCAATTTGATCGAAAAGATCGGGATCGGTGATATCAAAAGCATAGACATCGATATCACCGCTTTGCAGCTGAAGCACCGCTTCCGCGGGGCTGTCCACCAGCTCAAAGACCACCTCGCCCAGAAGGGCCCCCTCACCCGCCTCCTTGACCTCCCTTTCGGCGCATCCAGGCACCAGCAGGGCCGCTGCCATGAGCAGGCCCAGCAACAGAACAAATCCTTTCCTTGACATTCATTAATCCCCCCTAATATATTCTGTACATTTACTGGGGAAAACAGGATTAGTGCTTTTACAGATCACCTCCCTCCAAAGCACAGAATAATTCTGGAACAGGCTATAAATTCAACACCGGCTCTTCCTGCATCGTGAGCGCATTGTCTTCTCTACCTCTAGCTATGCACTGATTTCATTGCTGTTGTTGCTGAATAAATGGTGACAACCATATAGGATGAATTGACGTCCGCACCTAACTGCCCTGTGCTTTAACTTGTGCCTGTTCCCGTTATACCTTCGACAAATATTTAAATATTCCTGCATATACATACTATTTAAGTTTTCTGCCTTATCCGGTTCGCCGGATCTTGCAGCAACGGGAGATGTGGATCGGCACAGGACAAAGAAAAAGGCCGCCCTCAAAGGCGGTCTTGCTTTTCGGCAACCCCCGATAAAACGCTGTATATCAGGCTTTCTGGTGCCGGAGACCGGAATCGAACCGGTACGGGTAGATGGTTTACCCGAGGGATTTTAAGTCCCTTGCGTCTGCCTGTTCCGCCACTCCGGCATGAACATAAAATGGAGGCGACACCCGGATTCGAACCGGGGGTAAAGGATTTGCAGTCCTCTGCCTTACCACTTGGCTATGTCGCCTCGAAATGGAGCGGAAGACGGGATTCGAACCCGCGACCCTCGCCTTGGCAAGGCGATGCTCTACCACTGAGCCACTTCCGCACGGATGGTGCCGAGACCCAGAATCGAACTGGGGACACGCGGATTTTCAGTCCGCTGCTCTACCGACTGAGCTATCTCGGCAAAAAATGGCGGAGCTGACGGGAATTGAACCCGCGATCTCCGGCGTGACAGGCCGGCATGTTAACCGCTACACCACAGCTCCGCGTGAATAAAGTATACACAACAGCTTTCAAAAAGTCAACCCGCCGCCGGCGCTTTTCCAGGCCTTTCGCGGCTGTAAAAAACACCGCCGGAGCGCTATTCGAGATTGAGCATTTTGCCTGATTTGCTCTCTTCCGCCTCCTGCTGCAGCCGGGAGAGGCGCTCTTCTTCAGCGGTGCTGTAGTAGATCAGGCTTTGCAGCTCGATGGTCAGATCGGAATTATGGATATGCACTCCCTCCGGGGCGTGCAGCTTGGCCGGGGCAAAATTCAGGATTGCCGTCACCCCCTGCTCCACCACCTCATCGACAACCTCCTGGGCCAGATCTGCAGGTACCGTGATCAGCGCCACCTTGATATTATGCTCCCTGATAATTGCGGG
>JAPXLS010000035.1:0-15088 GCA_033809435.1 Bacillota bacterium | reverse complement strand
CGGGCCGCCTCCGTGGCCGCCTTCAGATCGCGGCAGATGAGAATGGAGCCCAGAAGGTAGCGGACCACCTTTTCATAGGCCGGATTGACCTCGACCAGCTCCGATGCCTTCCCGTAAACATCTTCAAGATCGCGCCAGGCCGGAAAGCGCTCCAGATTGGTTTCAGCCAGGCGAATCGTATCCAGCGGCAGAAAAGTGCACCAGCCCAGCTTCCTCTCCTTGAGAAAGCGAATTGCCTCCAGGGCGGCGCTCTCGGTATCAACAACTATGTACTGCAGCGCCGGCCCGAGTGCGGCTTCAATGGCTCTCTGAAAGCGCTTTTCCACCGTGATCAGATCGACGACGGGGCCGACAATCCCTGAAAGGGAACCCCTGTTTTGAATTATTTCACGCACACCCCGGTAATATCCGCTCAGACCGGCCTCCTGGTCCCGGAGCAACTGCAGACGGCTTTTCAAACCGCCCAGCTCCTCGCGGCAGCGCTGCTCCCCTTGCTGCAGTGGGGCCAGTTCTCCGCCCAGTTTTTCAAGATGACGTTCAGCTGCGGCAAGCTGCTCTGCAGCCTTTGCGGCGTTTTTTTCCGCCTCTACGGCGGCGGCGGAAAGTTCGGCATGCCTGGCGTCAAGAACGGCCGCCTCTTTGGCCAGGGACTCTCCATCCCCCAAAAGAGATTCGCGGCGCCGGCTCAGCCGCTCCTGCTGCTGCCCCATCTCCTCCAGCGCGGATTCCAGCCCCCTCCGGCGGGCTGCGGCCCGGTAAAGTCTCTGCTGCTGCCGCTCCACATCTCCGGCGGAAAAATCCGCTTCAAATTGCTCCATCTTCTCCTGAAGCAGGCGGCAGTTCTCCTTTTCCCCGGCAATTGCCTCTCTCTTTGCCTGCAGCTCACGGGCGCCGCTCTCTTTTTCATCGCCCAACCTCCGGATCGTGGCGGCAAGCTGCTGCAGTCGCTGTTCACTGCGGGATATCTGCTCCCTGCAGTGATTTTCCCTCTCTTCAAGCAGGCGCAGCTCATTTTCCTGCCGCTCCATCTCCCTTGATGCTCTGCCGGCCTGCTGCTCCAGTTCTCCGTGGCGGCGTTCATCCTCCTGCCGCCGCAGTTTAAGCCGCTGCAGCTCCTCCTCCTGCCGCCCGCTGCGCGCCGCCGTTTCGCTCAGCGAATCGGTAAGGCCCTGCAGCCGCCTCTCCACCCCGGCCAGTTCCTCCCGGGAGAGGTGAAGCCGGTGGGAGAGGAGCTCTTTTTGAGCCCTGTCGATCTGCCCGCGCAGATCCTGGTAACGCCGCGCCGTCTCCGCCTGGCCGGTAAGCGGTTCTATCTGCGATTCCAGCTCGATAACCAGATCCTGCACCCGCACCAGGTTCTCCCGGGTCTCCTCCAAACGCCGCCGCGCTTCATTCTTGCGCAGCTTGTACTTCAGGATACCCGCGGCCTCCTCGAATATCTCCCTTCTATCCTCGGGTTTGCTGTTGATGATCGTCTCGACGCGGCCCTGACCGATAATTGAATATACCTCCCGGCCGGCCCCGGTATCGAGAAAAAGACCCGTTATATCTTTCAGGCGGCAGGGTGAATTGTTGATCAGGTACTCGCTTTCGCCGGAGCGATAGATCCGGCGGGTCACGGTAACCTCCTCGTAGTCCAGGTCCAGCGTGGGCCCGATGCCGCTGAAGGTGAGGGATACCTCGGCAAAATTGAGGGCCTTTCGGCCGGCGCTGCCCGAAAAGATGACCTCTTCCATCCTGTTGCCGCGCAGCGCTTTCACGCTCTGTTCGCCCAGGGCCCATTTCACCGCATCAACAATATTGCTCTTGCCGCAGCCGTTCGGTCCGATGACGGCGGTGATACCCTTTTCCAGCTCCAGCTCCGTTTTGTCGGCAAAGGATTTAAAACCGAATAGTTCGATGCGTTTCAGTTGCATGGCTTCGCTCCCCGGGCAAAAATAAACCTGCCTGTTCAAAGCAGGTTAAAAAAGGCAGAAACATCGATGTTATCTCGGCTCAACGATAAATTTAAGAGCCGTTCTCTCCTCACCGCTGATCTTGATCTCTACAAATGCCGGTATAACCACAAGATTGATCCCGTTGGGGGCCAGAAACCCCCGGGCAATGGCGATTGCCTTGATCGCCTGATTCACTGCGCCCGCACCCACCGCCTGTAGTTCAACTGAGCCTTCGTTCCTGATCACCGCTGCTACTGCACCTGCAACTGCTTTTGGTCTCGAGCCTGCTGAAATCCTCAAGGTTTCCATCCTCTAGAGCAGCTCTCCCTCCTGAAGTGGTTGGGTCCAAGGCAATTAGTGTTTATCTATTTCTTGATGAATTTAGAAAATACCTGCTACATCAGGCCATAATTATTCTGAAGCAGACAGCTCCACACCCGCAGCAAGGATGGTCTGTCAGGAGAGCCTGAGCCAGGCCTTCTTGGCGGCAGCCTGCTCCGCCTCCTTTTTGCTGCGACCCGAGCCGCTGCCTGCGCCGCCGTACTCGCCAATGAGGACCTCCGCCTCGAAGACCTTGTCATGATCGGGACCGCTTTCCCGGACGATCCGGTATTCGGGAGTGATGCCGTCGCGAGCCTGGATAAATTCCTGGAGCAGCGTTTTGTAGTCGCGGTGCAGAAAACCGCCGTCAAGGTGTTCCAGGGCGGGACGGTAAAGCCCGATGATGTAAGCGCTGCTTTTCTCCAGGCCGAGATCGAGAAAGAGAGCGCCGAAAAGCGCTTCGAGAGCATTGGCCAGCAGCGAGGGGCGGCCGGCTCCGCCTCCCGCCGCTTCTCCTTTACCGAGACGCAGATAGGAACCCAACTCGCAGGTTTCGGCCAGGCCGGCCAGGGTGGCCTCGCAGACCAGATTGGCGCGCAGCCTGGTCAATCTCCCTTCGGGCAGGTGAGGGTATAAAGAATAAAGATGATCGCTAATCACCAGCTGCAGGACGGCATCACCCAAAAATTCAAGGCGCTCATTGTGAACGTCAAAATCGCCCTGTTCATGCGCAAAAGAGGAGTGGGTCAGCGCCTGCTCGTAGAGATCGCTTTCTCCGATCTCCCATTGCAGATTATGTAAAAGCTTTCCAACCCGCCCGGACCAGGACGTCTGTTCTTCCGGGTTATGCTTCGTCATAGCCTTTCACCGCCAGAAAACATTGATCTTGCCGAAACCATTTGAATTGTTCCCGGGCGCATCTGCTCTACAGCTTCGATTCGATGTACCTGACAATATCACCGATGCACTTGATATTCTCTATCTCCTGGTCGGATATTTCCAGATCGAATTCTTCTTCCAGCGCCATCACCAGCTCCACTATGTCAAGGGAGTCGGCGTCGATCTCTTCGAAAGTGGTCTCAGCCGTAAGGTTGTCAAGCGCCACCTCAAGCTGCTCCGATACGATTGTTTTAACCTTTTTTTCAACGCTCACCCGGAACACCTCCTTCCTGTTATTGTTGATATCTGCACAACCCCCGCCGGCGGCGGGGGGCACCGCCGCATCCGGGGCGGCGCCGGTTTATATTTCTCCATCGGGAAGTTCCCTTCCTTTGACCGGCAGGGGGGCCTCGCGGAGCGCTTCCTGGAACAGGGCCCCAAGCTCCAATTGAACAAAGGGACAGGCCTGCTGCAGAACGGCCCACTCTATTGATTCGGCCCGTGAGGAACCGTGGCATTTGATGCAGAGACCTTTTACCCCGACCAGGGGAGCCCCGCCGTACCTGGTGCTCTCCACCCAGGCGCGCAGCCCCGGCAAAGCCGGCGGCGAAAGCGCGTCGCCGCAATCGGGCGGCCTGCACGACAGTTCCCCTTTCAGCTGCGACATGACAGACCGGGCAAACCCCTCCGCAGTCTTCAGAAGAATATTCCCCACGAATCCGTCGCAGACAACCACATCGGCGCCGTTCAGAAAAAGATCCGTGCCTTCAATATTACCACAAAAACCGGGAACATATTCCTGGAAAAGGGGCAGGGCTTTCTTGACCTGGCTGTTGCCCTTGTTCAGCTCCGAGCCCACATTGAGCAGGGCCACCCGCGGTGAGGAACAGCCCAGCAGCTCCTGCGAATAGACCCTGCCCATAAAGGCGTACTGAACCAGCTGCGCGGGTTTGGCGTCCATGTTCGCACCCACATCGAGAACCACGAAAGGAGTACCGCCAAATCCGTGCATTACTGCAAGCAGGGCCGGCCGGCTCACCTTCGGCAGTCTCCCCAAAAAAAGCAGCGCTCCCGCCATCACCGCCCCGGTATTGCCGGCGCTCAAAACAGCATCCGCCTCTCCCGACCGCACCAGCTGCATGGTCTTTACCAGGGATGATTCTCTTTTCCTGCGGATGGCCAGACCGGGATTGTCGCCGCCATGAATCACTTCACCGGCATGACGAAGCTCCAGCCGCTCCTCGGGATAGGAGGTTCCGGCAAGAATTTCCCTGATCTGTCCCAGATGTCCAACGAGTATGATATGCAAATCCGGTTTAGCATGCAGAGCCCCGGCGGCTCCGAGGACAATCTCCCGCGGCGCATGGTCGCCGCCCATGGCGTCGACTGCCAGCCTGATCAATATGCATGACTCCTTCCCTGCAGCGCACCCGAAATAGATACGCCCCTTTGATCCGGCAAAAGGGGCGCCAAACTCTTGAAAAGTACGCTACTCTACCTTGATGGCTTCTCTGTTTTTATAATAGCCGCAATTCAAGCAAACCCGGTGGAGCGGTTTTAGCTCGTGACACTGCGGACAGGGAACCAGGTGCGGCGCCTCCACTTTTTTATGACTCCGCCTCTGATCCCGCCTGGTGCGGGAAGTTCTTCTCTTGGGAACAGCCATGAATCCGCCTCCTTAATAGTATCAGGCCCGGTCACCCGGATGAAAATCTTTCAGTTTCAGCAAACGGAGATCGATCTGGGCTTCATCCTCGCAGGAGCAGGCACCCTTGTTCAGATCAGCGCCGCAGTTCGCACATAACCCCCGGCAGTCAGGTTTGCAGAGCGGATTGTACACCTGGCTCAGAAAATAAAGCTGCCGGATAAATTCGTTCAGATAGAGGTAGTCTCCGCTCACGGTGAGCTCATTTGCGGTCTCCAGGGCCAGCTCTTCGGGCGACAGCTTTTTATCCTGAAGGGGCGCCAGCGTGAAGAGCTCTTCAAAATCGGAATCAAGCTGCTGCCTGAAAGGCCGCAGGCACCGGCTGCAGTTAACCTCTGTCTCCGCCTGCAGCTTGCCGGCCACAATGATCTTGTCACCGCTGCTGCGCACTGTTACAGCCAGATCAAAGCAGCTTTTGTCGTCGGCTGCAGCATCAAAATAATCCTTGATCCTGCCCTGGAAATGGTATTCCAGCGCCCCGCCGCTTTTCTGTTTAACCCCGGGCAGGTAAATCCGCATCTTTCTACCATCCTTTGCAAAACTAAAACAATTATACTGAGCTTGATTTTCTTTGTCAACAAAAGGGGAAAGGAGAAAACCGGTGACAAGGGAACCCCTTCAGTAGGTGAGGCTGTCTATATCTCCCTCTTTTCCCCCCGGCGCCTGCGAAATAACAATCATGATTCGGTTGGGCAGGCAGACAATGCTTTCATAGGAGCGGGAAATCCATCCTGTGTGGGAACAGACGCCCCGGGGGCAGAGCTCTTCCGGCAGCGGAAGCAGCCTCACCCGGCCGCCTTCAATCTCCAGGGTAGCCTGGTGCCGCCCCTGACCGTAGGAAAATGAGTAGGTGAAACAATCTTCCGGGGCAAAGGACAGCTCCGCAACAGCCCGGTTATCCACATGAATGGTCAGATATTTCTGCTGCGGGGCGCCGCTTCTTTGCAGATTCAGCCACAAGCCCGCGAACCCGGCCAGAAGCAGGATGGCCATGATCACGTAGTCAGCGGTTTTTAACCGGAGTCTCTCCATACATTTCGCCTCCGCAGGGGGGTCAGGTCTTGAAAAGACACATTTTCCGCACCATCTCCAGTGTACAGATATTATAACATGCCGCAGAAGCCGGATCAGCAAAACGGCCCCGCCATGGGGGGCCGCCTGCAATGCAAAGGGACAACTCACCTAGCCCATGGTGTCCTGGTTCATGGGGACCTTGTACCAGCCCATATCCTGCATATAGCGGAAAATCTTATCCTGCGAGGAAATGCACTGGCTCTGGTAATCAACAAAGGTCTGGCGAATGGCGGGATCCTGCGCCTCCATAACTGCATGCAAATAACCGCCGGCATTAAGCTTGATGCTGGAGAGGATATCGCCGGCAATATCCTTTTCCGTTAACTGCTGCGCCATCGTGATTTGCCTCCTTATGAAGTGATATACTGGGAGCCGCCGGCTTCGCTCAATGTCGTGGAAAGCCACTGCGCTCGCTGCTGGCACTGGGTGCTGAGCTCGTTGATCAGGTTGCGCAGACGCGGATCCTGGACCTGGGATGAGTAAACCTGCATCTTTTTGCTGCAGAGCGACTCCGCCTGGTACTGATGGAACAGGCACATGAATTCCGCCTTGCCCACGTTGCGCATGGTCGCTGCCTTCATCAAAAAACCTCCCTTGTCGGTATAATTGAAGCATTTTATTTTTTCCGGAGGCAAGAGAAGATATGCAAGAGGCACAATCCGGGCCGGGTAAAGCGCATTATCCGGATGATCTGCGGTACAGATCCGGGCCGGGTATACCCCGCCCCCGGGGCTCAATGTGCTGCCGCATATTTATGCTGATCTGCATTTCCGACTTCCCGCATCTGACCCCTGATTGGCCGGGCAGGCCCGGCCCCTACAACTGGCATGTACAGCACATTTCCAAGCCGAAAACCTTTCAGCTGCAATGATGCAAGCACCAATCTGCGGGGGCAAGCATTGCTCACCCGCATATGCCCGTAGCCCCGGGCTAATCAGCCATCTCCGGTCCCGGTGGGACGTCCCCAAAGTGAGTCAAAGTCTACGTCCCCGTGACTCACGTGAGGACTATGAGGGCGTCGGCGGCGACAGCGCCCTCTCCATCGGGGTAGAGGATCAGGGGGTTGATATCAAGCTCGGCGATCTCGTCGCCCAGCTCCACCGCCATCCTGGAAAGCTGCATCATGATGGAAACAAGGGCCCGGCGGTCCCGGGGAGGCTGACCCCTCAGGCCGTCGAGAAGGGCCTTCCCCTGAATTTCATCGAGCATCTCCCGGGCATCCTCTTCCCTCAAGGGGGCGCTGCGCAGAGCCACATCCCTCAGCAGCTCCACATAGATCCCGCCCAGGCCGAAAAGCAGGGTGGGACCGAAGATGGGATCCTTTTTCAGACCCAAAATTATCTCCAGCCCCGCCGGCAACATCTCCTGGACCAGCACTCCATCAAGACGGGCTGCGGGGTTGTAGTCCTGCGCTCTCTTGATTATGAGTTCGTAGCCCTCTTCCACCGCGGCCGCATCCGGCAGGTTCAGGAGCACCCCGCCCGCCTCGGTCTTGTGAAGAATATCCGGCGACTCGATCTTCAAAACAACGGGGTAGCCCATTTCCCCCGCCGCTGCCGCCGCCTCTGCAGCGGAGCGAACCAGCTTCTCCCCGGTCACGGGGATCCCGTAAGCTCTCAGGACAGCCTTGGAACGGGATTCGGTCAGGCTGCAGTCCCCGGAAGATTTCAGTATTTCCAGCGCACGCCGCCTCTCCGCACCCGGCTCGTACAGAGGAAAGGGGCCCGCGGTTTTTGCCTTTTTGACCCAATCCGCCAGGGCGGAAAGGGCCCACAGCCCGCTGGGGACATGTTCGATTACGGGCACTCCCGCGCGGATCATCTTCTCCCTGGCTTCAACGGCAAAGTCCTGACCCGTGGGCCATGTAAATATGGCCAACGGTTTGTCTACAGAGTAGTACACATCGATAATCTTCTGCGCCGCCTCCAGATCGGGCATCTGCAAGTTGTAGAAAAAGGCCCCCACATCGACGAGGGGATCCTCCATGACCGTGCGTATGGCCCGCTGGAAAAGGGCTTCATCGGTGAAAATGGCCGAGGTCAGGTCAACGGGGTTGGCCACTGCTCCGAAAGAGGGGAAGAACTCGCGCAATTTATTCTGTGTCGCCTCGGTCAGGCGGACCACTTCAAGGCCAAATTGGGGACATTTGTCGGCCACAACAACGCCGCCGCCGCCCGAAATGGTGATGACGCCTATATTTTTGCCCCGGGGCATGCGTCCGGTGGCATGCAGGGCAATGAGTGCATTCATCTGTTCCACATCATCGGCACGCACGACTCCACACTGTTTGAACACGCCGTCGTAAACCCGATCCTCGCCTACCAGAGCGCCGGTGTGGGAGGCCGCCGCGGTGGCGCCGATGGCGGTGCGCCCCACTTTTTGCAGGGTAACCAGCTTGCCCCCCTGCAGGGCCCTGCTGCAGGCGTCCATGAAGAGACGGCCGTCCCGCTGCAGCCCCTCCACATAACCGCCGATAATCCCCACTTCCTCCCTGCCGGCAAGATAACTCAATATCTCGGCAAAACCGATATCGGCCTCATTGCCGGTGCTGACAAAATAGTTGAAGCCTACGGAGTGCTGCACCACCATCTGGTAGATAATGGCCCCCAGGCCGCCGCTTTGCGTGATATAGGAGAGTTTTTCCGGATAGTACAGGCCGGTGGGCTTTTCGTGAAACATGAAGCTGGGCACGCTGCCATTGTAAAGGTTCAACACCCCCAGGCAGTTGGGGCCGAGTATGCGCATGCCCGATTCCCGGGCCAGGCTGCGCATCTCCTCCTGCACCTTTCTGCCGCTTGCATCGACCTCGGCAAATCCCGAGGTGAAGACAATGGCCACCCTGACCCCTTTGGCGGCGCACTGCTGCAGCGCCGCCATGGTGATGGCGGCGGGAACGGCTATAATGGCCAGATCAACGGTGCCCGGAATATCAGCCATGGCGGGATAACATTTCCATCCCCCCAGTTGTTCGTACTTTGGATTTACCGGATAGATCTCGCCTGCATATTCAAAGATGGTCAACAGGGCCAGGGGAATGCCGCTCGGTTTTACAAGGTTCTGGCTGGCACCCACGATGGCAATAGAGGAAGGATAAAGCAAAGGATGCAGTTCCTGCTGCAGCCTGCGTTGCAAATCCTGCATCGACTCGGCCGTCACTAAAATTACCTCCTTGGTCTCAAATGGAGACTGCATGTTTCAGCCCATATTATAAACATTTTACCCGAAAAGGTCGCTTTTGGGTATCCTTTTGTGCAAGATTAACAATATTAATATCCCATTACCAAAAATTTGGATGAAATAGTAGGATAATTATATCCTTGGTATAATATAACATGTAATCGGATCTGTTCTAAAAGTTAAATTCAGTTAAAATAGCGCTTGGGGCAAAAGTATTATGCTATAATGTCTTTATTATAGCTGAGCAAGCGGGAGGAGGCGCTCCTAGAGGTGGCTGAAAAAAAAGTTTCCTTGGGAGATTCCCAAAAGGGAGATGCGCAAAAGGATAAAATGTTCCGTCTTCCGAAGTTAAAAATTAAAGGGGATATCATTAAAATAACTGTCGTACCCATTCTGATCCTCATCGCGCTGGCGGGGCTCATTGGCGCGGGCGTCTTGATAAGTTATGCCGCTACCGCGCCCCGTCTGGATCCGGCAGCACTGGAGACGGTGGAGGCGTCGTACATCATTGACCGTGAGGGCATAGAGATAGCACAGCTCCACGCCGCCGAGAACAGGGTGGTAATCCCCATCGATCAAATTCCGGAACGGCTCCAGAAAGCCTTCATTGCCATAGAGGATGAGCGTTTCAAAAAACATAGAGGAGTCGATCTGCTGGGCTTTGGCCGGGCCATCCTGGTCAACATCCGCGATCGCAGTTTTTCGCAGGGGGCCAGCACCATTACCCAGCAGCTGATCCGCAATACCCTGCTCGAGAAAGAAAAAAGAATCAAGCGCAAGGTCCAGGAGATGTGGCTGGCCCTGCAGCTTGAATCAAAGTACAGCAAGGAAGAGATCCTGGAGATGTACCTCAACCGGATTTGCTTCGGCCACGCCGTGTACGGAGTGGAGGCCGCTTCCCGTTTCTACTTCGGCAAGAGCGTGGATGAGCTCAATCTGGCCGAATCGGCCCTGCTGGCCGGCGTTGTGCGGCTGCCGACATATGACAACCCCTTCTACAATGAAGAGGGAGCCATCAACCGGATGAAGCTGGTGCTCGCCAATATGAAACGTCTGAAGTACATCAGTTCTGCGGAATACGAGGAGGCTCTTTCGACAGAGCTGACCTTTGCCGAGCCCACATCCTTCGCCTATCCATACCCCTATTTTGTGGACTATGTGGTCCACCATGAGCTCATCGATATCCTTTCAAATATGCCCGAATTCGGGACTGTCGAGAACGCTTACGAGGCCATCTACAATGGCGGGTTCAAGGTCTACACCACCCTGAACACGGATTACCAGGCGCACCTGGAGGATGTGCTCAACAATACCGACCTTTACCCCCGCACCATCCACATAGATATGGGCAAACTCCGCGAAGCGGTCACCGCCAACAACGGCCGGATCCCTTCCGATTACCCCAACGCCTACATTGACGAGGAAAACGGCATCTCCCAGCCGCAATCGGCGCTGGTGCTGGCGGACCCGCAGAGCGGGGAAATCCTGGCCCTGGGCGGCGGGCGGGAGTACAGCAAGAACCGGAACGAGGTGCTGCGCTACCTCAGCGCCCGTCAGCCCGGTTCGGCCATCAAACCCATCATTGCCTATGCCCCCTCCTTCGAGGAGGGGTTGCTGGGTGCCGGCTCGGCTCTGGATGACGCCCCCCTCATCGGACCGCAGGGCTGGCGTCCGGAAAACTATGCCAGGAATTTTCTGGGGATGGTCACCGCCCGCCAGGCCCTCTCCTGGTCGTACAATATTCCGGCCATCAGGGCCTACACCGAGCATATCGGGCTGCAGAAGGGGGCCGAAAAAGCCTACGAGATGGGCATATCCACTTACAACCCCCGGGAAAATTCACCGGTGCCCAGCTGGGCCATAGGTTCCCGCGAGGTCACGGCGCTGGATATGGCCCAGGCTTTCGGCGTCCTGGCCAACAACGGAATCAAGATGAAGGTGCACACGGTGCGGCGAATCGAGGACCGCAACGGAAAGACCATCTATGAATGCAAGACCGAGCCCGAACAGGTGCTGTCGCCGGAAGCGGCCTTCATCACCACCAGCATCCTTCAGGATGTGGTCAGCTCCACCACCGCCAGGGGCCTCTCGGGAATGGGCCGCCCCCTGGCTGCCAAGACGGGGACAACGGACGATGCCCGGGACATTTATCTGGCCACGTACGCGCCCAACCTGGTGGCCACATTCTGGATGGGCTACGACATCAAGGATATGGGTAAAATCGTCAGCGGTTGGAATATCTCCACCGGCCTGATGCGGGAGGTTTTCAAGGAGGTTTTCAAAACCCTGCCCAAGGAAAATTTCCCCCCGCCGCCGCCGGGCGTGGTCCGGGTGGAGGTGTGCACGAAATCCGGTCTTCTGCCCAGCGATCAATGCCGCGCAGCGGGAACGGTCAGGGGCGATTATTTTCTAAGAAACCATGTGCCCAGGCTGCCCTGTGATATGCATGTCATGGTCGATATCTGCCAGGCTTCAGGGCTCCTGGCGGGAGAATTCTGCCCTGCGGAGCAGGTTGTGCAAACTCCCTTTTTCAAACGGCCGGATTATATCATCACCGACGGAGGCTGGAGCGGAGGGGCCGGAAGGGGGCCGCTCGATGCGGCCGAGAACCCGCCGGAGGAGATCTGCGATGTGCACACGGAACATTCCGGGGCCTTTACCCATTTTACAGCTTCACTCAGCAAGAAGAACGATGAAATCAGCCTGGAATGGGGTTACAGCGGCACTTTGCTGAAAGAATTCGAGCTTCATCGCCAGGTGACAAACGGCAACGGCGGCGCAGCCGTGCTTATCGGGACATTCGGAAAAGAGCAGACCTCTTACAGGGACAAAAATGTGCAGGCAGGCAAAACCTATGTGTACACCCTTTACGCTGTAAGCGAGCAGGGCCACCGCTCCGATCCGGTCACGGCAAATGTAACGGTGCCGGAGCCGCTGCTCAAGCCGGCTGCTCCAACCGATCTGAAAGCAGAGTTGGATGACGTAAACAAGAACATTGTGAAGCTTACCTGGGAGGCAGCGGATGATCTGGGATTCGAGATCTATCGCAGCGACAAACCTGAACCTATTGGAACAACCACTAAAAAAGTATATGAGGACCACATTACAGAATCCGGAACCTACATATACTATGTAATAGCATATGATCAACTGGGTAAAAAATCCGACAAGAGTAAAAGCGCTTCTATCGACGTAACGATTGTGGAAGAGCCCAATGGAGGAACAGGGGCAAGCGCCCCCGGATGGCTGCGCAGCTCCCTTCTTGCCTGGCTCTCCCGTTTCTCTCTCATCCTGGCCCGGCACTGAGGGAAGAAGCCGGCATCCTCCCCCCGGGATCGATTTGACTCATGCAAATACAAGATCTCCGCAAGGGCACGGTTCACTGTGCCCTTGCTCTCTTGACAGGCCCGACGCCCCATACTTATGCCCCTCCCGGCACCGGGGCGGAGCAATCCGGCAAAATCCTTTTCCCGGGCCGCAATCTCAAAAAGGGATTTCCGCCTTCAACGAATAATTTAATAGGTACATCACCGTTCGCCAGTACTCACCCAACACCGCCGGGAGGAAATGACCATGACCGAAAAGTACACTGCCGGTAAGAAAATGGCAAAGCTGATGACCGCTTCTCCCAGATTGGCTGCAGAGGAGGCTCTTTGTCTTACCGGCAACGAATATCTCTCCTTACCCGAAATAGGAAAGCGGGGTGAAATAGGCTCCATAAATGTGCTGCACATGGGCGCCCGCGGCCTGCTCGAATTCAGGGGTGCGGACAGGCGCCCCCTGCTGGCCCCCTTTGTCACCGTTGACGGGGAAGACTTCCTTCTGCCGAAAAACCTGGCCTGGAGCCTGCGCCAGGACTGGATCCCCCATTTCGAGGCATGGGCCGCGGGGCGCTTCGCTATCGAGGGCGATATCTTTGCCCCGCCTGGCCGGCGCGGCTGCTGCTGCCGTCTCCGCCTGACCAACCTTTCCGCGGAGCCGCTGAAGGTGGAGATGGGCTGGCAGGGCTGCTGGAGCGAATTCAATCACCTCATTTTCAGCAGGCGGCCGGTAAAAGGCAAAATGAGCGTTGGATACGACGACTGGACGAAAAGCCTTCTCCTGGAGGCACGCAGCGGCCTGCCCCTGGCCGCGCTGGCGCTGGCCCTTGCCGTGGACCGGGAAGAGGCCGGCGAGCCCTGCTGGGACTTTCAGGACCGTCCCGGAGATACCGCCGCCTACAGGGGAGCGGCTCACCTGGAAACGCCGCCTGGAAAAAGTGCCGCCGTCACCCTGTACATCGCCGCGAATCTCGAAGGCGACGGCGCAGGGACCACCGCCATGGATCTCCGGCGCCGCGGCGCCGCGGCACTGGCCGCGGAGACGGAGCGGAGGCTGGCGGAACTGCGGCTGGAGCCGGCGGATCCGGATGTTTCCGCGGTCATGAACCGAAATCTTCTGTTCAACTATTTCTATGCCCTGGGGCGGGCCCTGGATGACGACTCCCTGGTGCCGGTCACCTCACGCAGCCCCCGCTACTACGTGAGCGCCGCCTACTGGAGCAGGGACACGCTGCTGTGGAGTTTCCCCGGGCTCCTGCTGGCTGACAGGTCCCTCTCCAGGGAGCTGCTGCTCACCATATTCCGCCGCCACCTCGACCGCGCCGGCGAGCATGCCCACTACATCAACGGCATTCTGCTGTACCCCGGCTTCGAGCTGGACCAGCTTGCCGCCCATTTCCTGGCGCTGCAACGCTACGAGCATGTAACCGGGGACCTTTCGCTGACGGGAGAAAATCTGATCCGCCGGGGGCTGGAGCTGCTTGCCGAAAAAGCGATGGAGCAGTTTGATCCGGAAAGCGGGCTGTACCGCACCTTTCTTGACCCTTCCGATGATCCCGTGCTCTATCCCTACCTCATATATGACAATGCCCTGCTGCAGTGCGCCTTCACCTACCTGGCCGGACTGCAGGCGTCGGAGCGCTGGAAACATCCCGCGGATTTTGCCGGGCTGGCGGCGGCGCTGCACCAGGAAATATACCGCCACGGCACGGTGAAGGGGCCCTGCGGGATCATGTTTGCCTGGGCCGTGGACGGGAAAGGACGCTTCCAGCTCTATGATAATCCGCCGGGCAGCCTGCAGCTCCTCTCCTTTTACGGTTTCTGCTCCCGCGAGGAGCGGGTTTTCCGAAACACAGTGGCCTGGATCCGCTCCCCGAACAACCCCCTGTTTCATGTGGATTGCCCCTTTGCCGAGGCGGGATCCCTTCACGCACCCGGGCCCTGGCCGCTGGCGGCATGCAACGACATCCTCGCTCTCGATGAAGGCGGCCGCGATTTCCTGCTCCGCGCACCCATGGATAACGGCTACTGCTGTGAAACCGTTGACCCGCAAACGGGAAGGGCGGCTACGGGGGCGGCCTTTGCTTCTGCTGCAGGCTTTCTGGCCCATGCCCTCTGGTCATGGAGCGGTAAATCTGAAGCCGATATTTTTTGAAAACGCTGCCGGGAGCGGCGAGCCGCATTTTTGTTGAAGAAAATAAAGGAAAGGGGGGGCCCTTAACGAAAACAAGTAGTGAAAAGATAAATTCTTTTGCAAAGGAGATCTGACAGATGGTCAAAAAACTGTCTCCCTGGGGCAAACTGGCCTACGGAATCGGTGCGGGGGGCTTCAGCCTTATTGACCGGATCATGGTTACCTGGCTGATGTATTATTACGTGCTTACCCCCATCAAGGGAAAAGAGGCGCTTATTACCGGGGTTGCCTTCGGTGTGGTCATGTTCCTGGGCCGCGTCGTCGACGCTGTGGCCGACCCGCTCATTGCCCGCTGGTCCGACAATCACGGCGGGCGTCTCGGCCGCAGGATACCCTTCATGCTCTACAGTGGCCTCATCTACACGGCGGTCTTTATCGCCCTTTTTTACCCGCCGGTAACCGGTGAGTCTCCTGTCAACAGCGTTTACCTGACCCTCTTGCTGGGGCTTTATTTTGCCCTTTTCACCGCCTATGTCCGTCC
>JAPXLS010000034.1:0-15102 GCA_033809435.1 Bacillota bacterium | reverse complement strand
CGCAGCAGCTGCATTTCAGGGAGGAGAAGAGGCGCGCCTTTCCGGGCACCGCAAAGTCAACCTCTTTTATTTCCGCAAACTGCTCCTCGGGCATGTTGTACAGTTCGACCATCTTCTCATCGCGCAGCTTCTCGTACTCCGCCCTCTCCGCTGCCGTGGCACTTCTTTCGATCACCTTCCGCTGCAGCGCCCTCATCCCGGGCCCGCTCCGCAGGATATCTCCCCGCACCGATATCCTGACGGCTCTTTTGGAATTGCGGCTGCCGAAAGTGTAGACATTCTTGCCCGTATCCCTGAAAATCAGATTGCCCTTGCCCGGAGTGCACCCCGTCAGGACCATGATCGCATCGATCCCGCAGGCATCATTTTCCACGATTGCGATGAGCTCCTCATCCGGGGCCCTCCTCTCCTGCAGGGCGGCCAGGGCCATCTTCGCCACCCGGTAGCCGATGGTCAGCCCGATGCAGATATGGCCGTGAAAAGCGGCGGCCCTCTTCCAATCTTCCTCTACAAACATGTGCCCCACCTCCCGAACTTGCTCGCTATGGATCGCCCATCATCGGGCTTTTATCAAGACAGGTCCGGCCTGAAATTTTTGCCGGCCCCCCCTGACGAACCACGATCAGCATCCAGCCCCCCTTCAGTAACATCAAATTTATTTTCGTGCCACCCTCTGTCCAAAAAAAATCCCCGGCGAATGAATCCTGATGTGCTACTAATATGTTATATTGTAACACTCATGAATATTCTACATTAACCCGGAGATTCCTGCAATACGTTTGATTATTTATTTTCCATCAACTGTACCGGAAGAAGCTATTTCACCGCGCCCCTCACATCGATCCGGCAATACCCGATATGTCAGGCGGGCGCTCTCCCTGATACAGGGAGGCTCTCTTTCTCCTGGCTTTGGGATTGGCGGCCCACTCAAGGTAGCCCAGGGCCAAAGAAAGGATCCAGGATACGAGAAAGTAGAGCACCGCCACCATGATCAGGGGGAAGAAGGCGTCAAAGGTGCGGCTGCGGATGATATCGCTGGCCTTGGTCAGATCCTGCACCGCAATGTAACCGACCACGGAGGTGATCTTCACCAGGGAGATGAATTCACCCTTGTACACCGGTAAAATCTGCCTGATCGCCTGGGGCAGCACAATGTAGAGGAAGGTCTGAAACCTGCTAAAGCCGCCGGCAATGCCCGCTTCGATTTGCCCCCGGTCCACACTTTCAATGCCCGTCCGGAACATCTCGGAAACGTAGGCTGCAAAATTCATGCCGAAGGCGATGACCGCCACCAGGATGGGATCAATATCCAGGGAAGCAAAAACCACGTAAAAGGTGATCATGAGCAGGACCAGCACGGGGGTGCCGCGCAAAATGGAGATGTAGAAACGGGCCGGCTGTTGCAGAGCCTGGTTTGACGACATGCGCATGAAACAGATCAGCGCTCCCAGGGCCGTGCCGAAAAGGGTGGCCAGCAGCGATATGATGATCGTTACCTTCAGTCCATTCAGGATCAGCAGGTAGCGCTTTTCCAGGATGATGTTGTTGTAGAAGCTCTCCTTGACCTTTGCCGGGAAAGAGCCGCCCTTCTCGGCCCCGGCCTGACCCGCGTAGGCGGCAAGGTTGGACTTGAGGGCAACAACACCTGTTTTGAAGTCCATGTACGGATCGGAAAAATCGATCTGCTTCCGCCTCTCCTCGGTGATGGCAATGCCGTCGGTAATTATGTCCACTTTCCCCGAGGCCAGGGCGGCCACCAGGGAGGAAAATTCCATGGTCAGGATCTTCAGTCTTAAACCCTCGCGCATGGCAAAATCCTGCAGCATCTCGATGTCAAAACCCACATATTGACCGTTCATGTAAGCCACGTGAGGCAAATCTGCCACCGCCACCCCCAGCACCACTTCTTCGCCCTCTGCGGGATTCTTGAATTCCGGCATGACCGCCTCTTCCGGATCTTCTTCAAACCAGCGCCGGTAGATCAGATCATAGGTGCCGTCTGCCTTCGCCTTCTCCAGATAGCTGTCGAATCTGTCGCGCAGCCGGGGATTGTTTTTGTTGAAGCCCACGCCCAGAGCCATGGAGAGAGCGTCCTCCGTCAGGATTCCCAGCTCCGGATTGCTGCTGATGAGAACCTTTGCCGAAGCCAGATCATAGAAGGCCACATCGGCTTTTTTATTCTTCAAGGCCAGAACCATATCGGTGGTGCTGTCAAAGCGCAGGATCTCCGCCCGGGGATAATTGGCGGCCACGAAAGCATCGTGAATGGTACCCGTGTACACGGCCACCCTTTTGCCCTCGATATCGTCAAGCACCGCCATTCTGTCTCCACCGGCTGGCGGCTGCGGCATTTTTTCCACCTCGCTGCATCCCGCCGCCACAACGAGGGCGAACATGCACAGGCCCAGGACCAGCGAGGACGCTATTCTTTTCATCGGATTACCTCCCACGCCTCTATTGAACGACACATCTGTTCTCAATGGTTCATCCCCCTGACGAAGACGGACAATATGTTTTTGCCCTCCTCGTAACGGTACTCGCTGCCGGCGCTGCGGCTTTGAATCAGCTTCTGCCCGATATCGTCAGCACCGGCGCCCCGCTCCAGCGGATTGAAGGGCGCCCCGGCGGCGGCACATAGAACCTCCAGTTTTCCCGTCTTTTCATGATAGGCCAGGGTAAGGGTGATCTCTGTAAAATCCCTTTGCAGCAACAGGATCTCCTCCGCCAGCAGCAGCACATTGTCGCAAACCGCCCGGGACAGGTAATGCTTGCTGCAGAATGCTGCGATCTCGCCGTTCATGGCATAGAGATCATAATCGGGGCTGTTGATCCGATAGTGATAGCTGCGCACCCGGTTGATAAAGGCCCGGGTTTTTTCTTTTTGCTGCTTTTCAAATATCTGCTCCGGCGGACCCTGCTCGTAGATGACTCCCTCGTCCAGATAGAAAACGCGTGTGGAGAGATTGCGGGCGAATTCCATTTCGTGGGTGACCACCAGCATGGTCATCCCCTCGCCGGCCAGGCGGCGGATCACGGCCAGCACCTCGCCGGTCATGGCGGGATCAAGGGCCGAGGTGGGCTCATCAAAAAGGATCACCTCCGGCTCCATGGCCAGGCAGCGGGCGATGGCCACGCGCTGCTTCTGCCCCCCCGAGAGTTCATCGGGGAAGCTGTGCGCCTTTTCCGCCAGCCCCACCAGCTTCAGCAGCTCTACCGCTGTGCCGGCGGCTTCGGCTCTGCCTTTGCCCAGCAGCTTCACCGGAGCCAGGGTCAGGTTTTCCAGCACGGACAGGTGGGCGTAGAGGTTGAAGGATTGAAAGACCATGCCCATTTTCCGGCGTATTCCCGGCACATCGGTGCCCCGGGCCAGGAGATCGGTGTTGTCGATGTAAATACTGCCTCCGCTGGGCCGTTCCAGCAGGTTCAGGCAGCGCAGCAGGGTGCTCTTGCCGCTGCCCGAAGGGCCGATGATGGTGATGATCTCACCCTTTTCTATCTCCGCATTTATATCTTTCAGCACCGTGAGCCCGCCATACCGCTTGCACAGGTGTTCTATCCTGATCATCGGTCCGCACTCTCCTCTGCACCCCATTTTTTTAAAATCGCCTTCCGCTCCCGCGGGACCTGCCCCCCGGTTCGTCACGGGGCCCGGGAGCCGCCTCTCATAACCAGCTTCAAAACACCGGCCCCCTCCTCCCGGGAATAGGAAATCTCACTGGTAAAACCGCTGATGAGGCGGCGGCTGATCTCGTCGAAGGATTCACTTTCCATGATATTACCCTTGGGGGCGCTATAGCGCAGCAGAATTTCCTTCTCTCCGGTGTACTCGTTGTATCTGACCGTAAGAGAGATGCGATCCGTGGCCGCAGCTCCGGCGCCGATATGGACCAGCAGCTCTTCAATGACCAGGTTCATATTATCCCTCTCCTGCCTGGAAAGGTCGTACTTCCGGCAGTACTCCGTCAGCATCCTCACAAACTCATAGATGTCCACATCGATAATCCTGGATTCGTACTCCAGAACCTTCAGTTTGTTGATAAAGGCCCGGGTCCTCTCCCGCCGGGGATGCTCGAAAATCTCCCGCGGCGTACCCCGCTCGTAGATCCCCTTCCCATCCATGTAGTAAATCTCGCTGGCGATGCTCCGGGCAAAATTCATCTCGTGGGTGACGATCACACAGGTGAGGCCGCTTTTGGCCAGTTTGCGAATGACGGAGAGCACCTCGTCGACCATGGTCGGATCGAGCGCGCTCGTGGGCTCATCGAAAAGGATAATCTCCGGGTGCATGGCCAGGCAGCGGGCAATGGCGGCCCTCTGTTTCTGCCCGCCGGAAAGCTGCCCCGGCATGTAATCGGCCCTGTTGGCGATGCCCACCATTTTAAGGAAACCGAAGGCCTCGGCCACCGCTTCCCTTTGCGACATCTTCAGAATATTTACAGGCCCCAGGATCACATTTTCCAGAATTGTTTTGTGGGAAAAAAGGTTGAAGCTCTGGTAAACCATGCCCATCCTCTGCCGGACCCCGTCAAGATCGGCTCCTCTTTTCGTTATATCCACGCCGTCGATGATGATCTCGCCCGAATCGGGCCGCTCCAGCAGATTCAGGCAGCGGATAAATGTGCTTTTGCCGCAGCCCGAAGGGCCGATCACCACGATCACATCGCCCCTCCTGATGTGAGCGTCAACTTTCTCAAAAACCAGGTTGTCCCCGAAACTCTTCTTCAGATTGCGGGTGCGGATCACGGCTGCACCTCCTCGATCCGGTAATCCAGGCCGGCCTGCAGATGTTTCTCCCGTTCCAGAAACCAGAACAGCGCATTGGAAAGGGCGCCGACGATCAGGTAGGCCACGGCGCTGATGATCAGGGCAATGTAGGGATCCATGGTCCGGCTGGTGATCACCTGGCTGGCCCGGGTGAGATCGTTTATGGCCAGGAAGCCGACGAGGGAGGTCTCCTGCAGGGTGATGATGAGCTGATTCTTGTACGTGGGCAAGGCATGCTTGACCGCCTGGGGCAGGGTGATAAGCCGGAAAACCTGAAATTTGCTCAGGCCCAGTGTGCGGCCCGCCTCCATCTCACCGGTGTCCACCGCCTTTATGGCGGTGTGCATGATTGCCGCGATATAGGAACCGGTCTTCATGGAGAAAGCGATGATGGCCAGGACCACCGTATCCACGGTGGTGCTCGAAAATATAAGGTACACAAAGATGAGCAGCAGCACCAGGGTGGGCAGCCGGATAAAGAGGTTCTGGATGAACTCCACGATACTGGCGGCGAGCTGTGATCTGCCCAGCCTGATCTTGCAAAATAGAGCGCCCAGCACCGTTCCGGCAAGGAAGGTGGCCAGGGTCATGTACAGGGTCAGGCCGAAGCCTTTGAGGAGAAAAAGATAACGGGTCTCATAGACCAGATTTATGTAAAAAGAGTTCTGAACAGCCTGCCAAAATGCCTCCATCCTTGATCCCCCGCTTCAAAAATTATTTTTGCCAGTCGGCGCTGTTCACAATGAAAACAATCTCCTTCTCCCAGACCCAATCGCTCATGGTGACATTGCCGGCCTTTTCCAGATCCGTCTTTATCTGCAGCGAATCGGGAGAGGCAAGAATGTCCGCCTTGCCAAACCTCAGATCGAGCACGGCCTGGGTATAGCTGCCCACGGCATGAAATTCGATTCCGGCGCCGATGCTGTTGGCAAAATGGGTCATCAGCTCCACATCGGCCCCTTCCCAGCGGTTCGCTTCCGGGTTGAAGTAGGATATGGGTTCCCAGTCCTCGTACACCAAAACCTTGAGCACGCTGTCGCCCTCTCCCCTGCTTTCCACCGGCCGGCTCCTGAAGATCCGCCAGGCGCACTCCGCCATCCGCTCCACAATATCCCTGTACTGTGCGCTCTCCCTGAATTCGGCGACAAAGGCATTGAACTGTTCATTCAGCTCGCTCCGCAGGGGATCCAGGACATAGGCATAGCGCTCCTTCCGGACAAAGGTGGAGTGAACCCTGTATTCGGGCTGGAGCAGACAGAACACATCGGCCTCGTCCCGCTCCATGGCTGCAGCGTCGAGCTGGTGAAAGGCCAGGGCCAGCATCATCTCGCCGTTGGAATCGTACCGGCGCACCTCCGCACCCGTGCCGGCATTGGTCAAAATATAATCAGGGCTGTTGCCAAGGATTACCCCCACCGTTTTGCCGCTCAGATCATCGGGATCCAGGAGCTCGCTTTGCTTCGCAGCGCAGCCGGAGAGGGAAAGAAGAAGGGAAAGGATCAGGCCGGTGCAAAGTAGGGCTATGTATCCGGATACTGGCTTGAACATGAACATATCTCCGCCTTGATTTTTCCGCAACGCCTGCTGCGGGCCAAAAAGCGCCCGCTCCAGGGATTGCCCGCAGCAGTTATTTTAAGAGATTATACCATTATTTGCACCATTGTGGGCATAAATTGCAGATTGTTGTATTAACAGGTCGATTCAGAAAGGGTTTTTCATATTGGCGTAGAAAATATTTAAAATCAATAGGCGGCAACAGCCTTTCATGGTGCAGGGGAAGCGGGTTCACTCCTGAACTTATGAAATAAGCGCGAGGGAGGCGGCCCGGATGAACAATATCATCGCCCTGTGCATTGATCTGATCAAGAATATGGCGCTGGTCATGGTGCTGGCTTATGTCCTGACCCGCACCGGCGCCTACGCCGCCATCATGGCCAAGAAAAAGGTTACGCCGGGCCAGCAGGCCGGGATGATCCTCATCTTCGGGCTCTTCTCCATGTACGGCACCCTGAGCGGCATCGACTTCATGGGCGCCATCGCCAACATCCGCGACCTGGGTCCGGCCATCGGCGGGCTCATCGGCGGACCGCTGGTGGGACTGGGCGCCGCCCTCATCGGCGGGCTGCACCGCTTCAGCCTGGGGGGGATCACCTGCATCCCCTGTTCCATCTCCACCATACTGGCCGGCCTGGCCGGAGGGCTGATCTACAAATACCGGAAAGGCGAATTCCCCGGCATTGCCGGAGCGGTCATCTTCATGGCGCTCATGGAAAGCTTCCACATGGGTTTGAACCTGCTCATCGTGAAACCTTTTCACCAGATCCTGCCCATTATCTCCAGCATCAGCCTGCCCATGATCTCGACAAATGCCCTGGGCATGGGCATATTTGCCTTCATCCTGCACAACCTGATCCGGGAGCGGGAAACACAGCGCAGCAAGGAACTCATCGAAAGCGAGCTGAATGTGGCCCGCGAGATCCAGCTGGGGATTGTCCCTAAAATATTTCCCCCTTACCCCGAACGCGCGGAGCTCGATATTTTTGCCCTCCTGGAACCGGCCAGGGAGGTGGGCGGCGATCTCTATGATTTTTTCATGCTCGACGACAACCACCTCTGCTTCACCATAGGCGATGTATCGGGGAAAGGGGTGCCCGCCTCCCTGTACATGGCCGTCACCAAAACCCTGATCAAGGCCAAAGCGGAGAGCGGACTGGACCCGGGCGAGATACTGGCCCGGGTAAACCGCGAGCTTTGCGAAGACAATGACTCGGGCATGTTTGTCACCGGGTTTCTGGGCATCCTGGACCTGTCCGGCGGCGGGCTCACTTTCAGCAACGGCGGCCACACCCCCCCCTATATTCACCGGGATGGGAAGGAGCCGGAACTGCTGCCGAAAGTGCCGGGAATGGCCCTGGGGGTCATGGAAGACGCCGCCTACACTTCCGCACAACTCGAGCTGCAGCCCGGCGACAGCCTGATCATGTACACCGATGGTGTCACCGAGGCCATGAATCCCGGGGGTGAGCTCCTGGACAGCAAGGGCCTGGAGACTATATTGCGCGGCCTGAACGGCAAAAGGGCCCGCGAGGCGGTGGAGCATATCCGGGACCGCACCCGGCAGTTCATCGGCAGCGCCGAACAGGCCGATGACATCACCATCCTGGTGGTAAAATACCTGGGCTCGCAAAGGATGGAACTCCGTTTAAAAAACAGGCTGGAGGAGATCGAACCGCTGGCCCGGGCCGTGGAGAACTTTGCCGCCGCCAACGATCTGCCCCCCGGCCCCATCTTTCAGGTCAATCTGGCCCTGGACGAGCTGCTGACCAATACCATCAGCTATGGCTTTCCCGAAGGCGGCGAGCATGAAATCACCGTGGAAATGGCGCTGCAGGGCGGCAAAGTGGTGATCACCACCCGCGACGGCGGGGTCGCCTTCAACCCTCTGGAACAGGCGGCGGCGGACAGGACCCTGGACATTGATAAGCGGCCCATCGGGGGCCTGGGCATACACCTGGTGCGCAACATGATGGAGCACATGGAATACCGCCGGGAAGCGGGAGAAAACATCCTGACCATGAAAAAAACAGTTCAGGGCAAGGAGGAGATCGGATGAATATCAAGGAGTACAAAAAAGATGAGGCGCTGGTACTGGCCATCGAGGGCAGGATCGATTCGGTAACCTCGGGAACACTGGAAGGAAAATTGTTGGCAACGCTGGAAACAGGCACCAAAAGGCTGGTGCTCGATTTTACCGCAGTGGACTATATCAGCAGCGCCGGCCTCAGGGTGCTGCTCATGGCGGCAAAAAAGATGCCCGGCCTGGAGGGCAAACTGGCGCTGGCGGCCCTGTCGGCCAATGTCCGGGAGGTCTTCGATATTGCCGGTTTTACCGAAATTTTCACCATTGCGGACTCGCCCGAAGAGGCGGTGCAACTTTTGTCCCAGGGGCCGGATCACGGATGAATTTTTCCCCGGAAACATGGCCCCTGCTGGCTGCCTTTGCCATCATCACCATTGTGGGCACCATCGAGACGGTGGGCGATTCCATGGCCATCCAGCGGGTATCACAGCGGGATTACCGGCATAATACAATCCGCTTTCAGTAGGAGAGAGTTCGTTGAAAAGAAAGCTTCTCACAGCCGGTTTATGCCTGGCCCTGGCGGCGCTGCTCATGTGGATTTTCTGGATACAGGCCGCCCCGGGCGCTGCAGATGTGGATGATAAAAGGGTTTCCATTACCATTCTTCACACCAACGATATCCACTGCAGATTGAAAGCAGATGATGACACCGGCGGCGGCTATACTCTCATCGCGGCCAAGGTAAAAGAGATCAGGGCAAGCGAAGAGAATGTGATGCTGCTCGATGCCGGCGACGCTTTCCACGGCTGCCTGGAAGCCACCCTTTCCCGGGGCAAGAGCATTGTAAAAATCATGAACTGCCTGCACTACGACGCCATGGTCGCCGGCAATCACGATTTTGACTACGGCTGGGAGAGGCTGGTTGAACTGTCGCGAATGACCTTCTTTCCGGTGCTCTCGGCAAATGTCCGCCGGGAAGGGGGCCAAAGGATCCTGCCGCCCCATGTGATCAGGGAGCTGGACGGGATCAAGGTGGGCATCTTCGGGCTGACCACCCCGGCCACGGTTGACCAGACCGATCCCGATAATGTGGCCGGCCTTGCCTTCGGGGATCCCCTGGAGGCGGCACGGGAGGCGGTGGCGGAGCTGCGCGGCCGCTGCGATCTCCTCATCGCGCTGGTCCACCTGTCCATCAGCAACGACTGCGATGGCACCTGCCTGGAACTGGCGCAGCAGGTGAAAGGGATTGACCTTATCATCTCGGGGCACGACCATGTCGCCCTGGAGGAGGGAATGGAGATCAACGGAACCTGCCTGGTGCAGGCCGGTGAACTGGGGCAATGCCTGGGCATGGTGAAATTCGAGCTGCAGAGCGGGGTAATCACGGAGAGAAAGGCCGCCCTCCACCACCTGACCGGAAAAACGAGCCTGCAGGCCGACGCCGAAATGAGCTCGCTTGTTGCCGCTGTCGAGAAAGACAGCGAGGAAATCATGGCCGAAGTAATCGGCTGGGCCGGCCTCCCGCTGGATGGAGAGAGGAGCCGCGTGCGCACCTCGCAGACCAACCTGGGCACACTGATCGCCGAAGCCATGCAGGAGGCTTCCGGCGCCGAAGCGGCCATGCTCAACGGGGGGGCCATCAGAGATTCCATCGGCGCCGGCGAGATCACCATGGGCCAGGTTCTGACAGTGCTGCCCTTCGTGGACAGGGTCGTTGTCAAGGAGATCACCGGCGCCGCACTGATGCAGGCCCTGGAGTTCGGCATCGCCGATTATCCCGCTGAAAATGGGAGGTTTCCCCAGGTGGCCGGGATTCAGTTCAGCTTTGATCCCCTCGGGGAACCGGGTCAAAGGATTGAAGAGGTGTCCATCGGCGGCCGGAAACTTGTCCCGGAAAAAAACTACCGCATCGCACTCCTCGATTTTATTGCCGGCGGCGGCGACGGCTACAAAATGCTGAAAACCGGCAGGGTTCTGAAAGAGTACCCGTCGCTGGAAAGCATCGTGGCCGACTACATCAAAAAATATTGCTCATTGCCGGCCGGGGCGGCTTCCCTCTGCCGACCGCCGGCCTGCAGGAAGGCGGCTTGAAATGGCGACGAACCTGGTTTTCAAGGGAGATATCATCTTCACACCCACGCCGCAGGGTTTTCAGACCATCCCGAACGGTCATGTTGTGGTTGCCGGCGGCTGCGTGGAGGGGCTTTACAGCGAGCTGCCGCCGCAATTTTCCCATCTGCCGCTCCACGACTTTTCCGGACGCCTGATCTTGCCGGGTTTTGTTGATCTTCATGTGCATGCCCCCCAGTTCTTCCAAACCGGTGTGGGCCTGGATGATGAACTGATCCCCTGGCTTGACCGCCACACCTATCCCCTGGAGGGACGTTTTGCCGACAGGGAATTTGCCCGCGCAGCCTACGGGCTTTTTGTCGATGAGCTGATCCGGGTGGGCACCCTGCGGGCATCCATATTTGCCACCGTTCACAAGGAGAGCACCGCCATCCTTTTTGACCTGCTGGCCGCAAAAGGCATGGGCGCCTTTGTGGGAAAGGTGAGCATGGATCGCCACTGCCCGCCCTACCTGCAGGAAACAACAGCTGTCTCCCTGAGAGAAACGGAGGAACTTGCGGCAGAATACAAAGGGCACCCCCTGGTAAAGCCCATCATCACGCCCCGTTTTGCCCCCACCTCCACCCCTGCGCTGCTGGAGGCCCTGGGGCGCCTGGCAAGGCGGCACGACCTGCCGGTGCAGTCCCACCTTGCCGAAAACAAAGCGGAGGTGGACTGGGTCCGGGAACTGTTCCCCTCCGAACCCTCCTACGCCCATGTCTATCACAGATTCGGCCTGCTGGGGCAGAGCCCCACCCTGATGGCCCATGCCATCCACCTGCAGGAGATGGAGCTGGCCCTGATCGAGAACAGCGCCGTTACCCTGGTGCACTGCCCCGAATCCAATATCAATCTGAGCAGCGGGGCCATGCCCATCCGGGAACTTCTGGACAGGGGCATCCGGCTGGGGCTGGGCAGCGATATCGGCGCCGGCCACAACCCGGCGCTCTACCGGGTGGCGGCGCGGGCCATCCAGCTGTCAAAACTCTACAGCCTGCATGAACCGCAGTGCAAACCGCTGACCGCGGCGGAAGCCTTCTACCTGGGAACAAAAGGCGGCGGCAGTTTTTTCGGCAAGGTGGGGAGTTTCGAGAAAGGGTATGCCTTTGATGCCCTCGTCGTGGAAGAGAACCCGCTCATCACCGCCGGCCTCTCCATGGAAGAACGTCTGCAAAAATTCCTGTACACCGGCGAACCCGGCAACATCTGCGCCCGCTTCATCCGGGGACAGCCCATACCTCCCCGATATATTTAGAATGAAAGGTGCCCCAGGAGAACCACAAACAGAATGGACAGGAAGATGGCGGGCAGCAGGTTCCCCACCCTGATCATCTGTTTGCCCGTCAACAGATTGATCCCGATGCCGAAGATGAGCAAACCGCCCGTTGAAGTCATCCCGGCGATCATGGCATCGGTCAGGAAGGGCTTCACGTAGACGGCGGCAGCGGCAATGGCGCCCTGATAGAGAAATACCGGCAGGCTCGAGAAAGCCACCCCCACCCCCATGGTGGAAGCAAATACAACTGCCGCCACCCCGTCAATGATGGCCTTGATGAAAAGGGTGGTGTGCTTTCCGGTAAGGCCGCCCTCCAGGGCGCCCATGATCGACATGGCGCCCACACAGAAAACCAGGCTGGCGGTTACGAAACCCTTCGTAAAAAGGCTGCCGCCCCGGCCGCCGGCGGCGCTGAACCGCGCCTCCAGCCTGTCTCCCAGGCCGGAGAGGCGCTCCTCGATCCTCAGTGCCTCGCCCAGCAGCCCGCCGCTGACAATACTCAGAGTCAGCACCAGGATGTTTTCGCTCTGCAGGGCCATGGAGAGGCCGATGAGGATCACCACCAGGCTGACCCCCTGCATGATCACCGATTTATATTTTTCGGGAAAGCCGCCCCTCAAAAGATTTCCCACCAGGGCTCCGACAGCGATTGCTGCAGCGTTGACTACGGTCCCTAACAAGATCCGGTCCCCTCTGCATTTATTTTTTTCCATTATACCACTTTCTCCGGCGCCGCCCCGCCGGGCCGGCGCTGTTGCTCCACTTTACTTCCCTGCACCGCACCCCGGGCGCCCATGATCGTGTTCGAGCAGGGCGGCAGTCCAAGGAGGACCGGTAGAAGATAAATCCCGCTGACAGGGATCGGGGAGAAGCCGGGCGAACCTATACATATACATGGCAAGGTCATGATGAATGAACCGCATTCTGGATAAACAAAAGGTGATCTCATGGATCGGCCCGGCGCCAATAATCGTGCTTTTTCTGTAATTGGTTTTTCCTTTATATTTGCGTACATCCTCTCTTTCCTTTTTGAAGGCCAGGTACTCTACGCCCTTTTGAAACTGAACGGGGTCGGGGCCGCCCCTTACATTCTGGCGGCCATCGTGGCCCATTTTGCGGGGCTTTTCTCCTGCGGTTTTTTCGTGAAATCCCGGACATGGGCCAGATATGCGGCCCTCGCCGGCGGCGGCCTCTGCCTCATGGCCACAGCACCTTTCTTCTTCGTCCCCTCCGCCCTGTGGATTGCGGCGCTCATCGCCGGCGGCTATGCCGGCGGCTGGACGGTGGCCGCATGGGGCTTTTATCTGAAGGCTTTTACCCCCAAAAACGAGCGCATAAAAACCTGTGCCGATGTGTTGATCTATTCCAATGTGATCATGATCGGCGTCAATATGGTCGCCGCCCACCTGTCGCCTTTCGGCGGACTCGCTTTCTCGGTGCTCTGTCTGGTAATCGGCATCACCTTTATCGCACTCCTCCCCCCGGAAAAGGATGAGACCGGTGCGGACAGAGAAGAAGGCAAGACCCATGGCCATACCCAAGGCTCTCTGATGTGGCTATGCCTTTTTGTTCTGGTCATTACGATCAATTCGGGCCTGATGTACCAGGTGATCAACCCGGCCTTTGAACATCTGACCGGGCTGGTCAGCTGGTACTGGGCGCTGCCCTACATCATTGCCCTGGCCATCATGCGTAATCTTCCTGCAAAGGCCCGGCGATCCAATATCCTGTACGCGGGCATGGCCATGATCATGGCGGCCTTTATCGCTTTCATGCTTCTGGGGCGGGATACCGGCAGCTACCTGATTGTCGATACTCTCATGCTCGGCGCCTGCGGCATTTTCGATCTCTTCTGGTGGAGCATTCTGGGAGAGATGCTGGAATATACCGAGAATCCGGCGCGGATCTTCGGCATTGGCCTCTCTTTCAATGTGCTCGGCGTATTGCTCGGTGATATCCTGGGCGTGGGCATCACCTCGGTCCGTCTTCCCGGCGCCGAAGTGGCGGTGATCGCCCTTACCGTGGTCTGCATCACCCTGGTCCTGCTGCCGCCGCTCAACAGGCAACTGGTGCTGCTGCTCAAGAGCCACACCTATCTGGCGGCCTACGATCGGATGGATCTGGAACAGAAAGCGGATGTTATCTGGAGGACCAAAAGCCTTGAAGAGCTGACTCTGAGGGAGCAGGAGGTGCTCCAGCAGGTACTGTCGGGCAAGTCAAACCGCGAAATCGGCCGGGCCCTTTTCATCAGCGAAAGCACCGTAAAAACCCACGTTCGCAATATTTTTTCCAAATACGACGTGGCCAGCAGGGCCGAGCTGATCAGCACCCTGCTCAGAAACCAATCCGGCGCTTGACGGCAGGCAGGAACACTTCCGGCGGACCGGGGCAAACCCGCCGGCGCCCCTCCGTTCAAGCCCTCCTTACGGCCGTACCAGCGCCATCACCGCCGGGACCCCATCGGGTATATCCACAAGTGCCGACGGCGTACTGCTTGCCCTCCCATTCGTAGAACCGGTAAGGCGGATGGTGCCGGGGCCCGAGACCCACAGGCCGCCCTTTTCCCATTTGCCATAGAACACCGTATCCTCCATATCGGTCTCATCAAGGATATGCTCTTCACCGGATATGATCATGATATACCGGCTTTCGCTCCTCGAATAATCTCTCCACAGTTCTCTTGTAAAGGCTGTTGTCGAGGTAATCTTCAAGCCTGTAACGTTCAAAATAACCCGGGTATTCCCCGGGATTCATGATGCGCTCGAGGAAATTCCAGTTGAACCTATCTCTGTAGGACAGCTTTTCAAACAACGCCAATTTCTCCTCGTAAATTGCCCTCATGCAGCGCAGCACCGAGGGAGAAAGACCTTGCCCGAATAGATAAAACGCGCCCTTTGCGTTTTCTATGGCCCCTGTATTGAGCAGGGATCCTGCCAGATGTACCACCAGATTGGGCGAATTCCCCGGATGATCATTATCTGAACATCGTTTTTGACAAGCTGCTGGAAGTGTTGAACCTGATCATCGCCTCCTGTACCATGTACAGCCGCGATATCAAAGTGTTCCGGGTAACGCGCGCAGATCTCGAAGTAAGCTGTGTTTACAAGGTGCTGCAGGCAGGTGATTGGAAGACGGTTTCCAGCGATATGTTTTTGATCAGCAAAAACATACCCTACAACAAAATGGAGCTGCCCGGCGAAGCCTGTGAACAGATCGAAAACTATTTAAACGCGCTGCAGAACAATACAAACCCCTTCCTTTTTTCCAGGGAAATATTGCTGTACGCATCAAGGTATTTTGAAAGAAGGCACTATATAGAGGCGGTCATATTCGCACAGATAGGGGTTGAATCCTTTATCAAGAATGTTTTCAT
>JAPXLS010000033.1:0-15110 GCA_033809435.1 Bacillota bacterium | reverse complement strand
GGATATTACCCAGATTGACCTCCCCCGCGAGCGCGAATCGGGCCTGGCCGAGGCGCCGCGCATTCTTGCCGATGTGGAAGGGATCGCTCTCGTCTACCTGACCGAGAAAGACGTGGTCAGGCATCCCCTGGTGCAGAATATTATCAAGGCCTACGAGGCGTACGAGGCCGGCAAGGTGGATGAACCGTGAAGATAAGTCCAAAAATAAAAGGGATCATGGATGGCTACTTCCCGCCAAAATGGGATCAGCGCACCCGGAGGCTGACGCTGGGGGCGGTTTTATTTATCGTTATCTATCTGATCCTGGTCTTTGCTTGCATGCCCGCCAGAGTATACGTGGAGCTGGGCCGGCCCAGTCCGAAGACAATATATGCGCCCCGGGAGACCATCGATGAATACACCACGGAGCAGCTCCGCCTGGCCGCTGCAGCGGAGGTGCCGGAAGCATTTGACTACGATGCGTCCGTTGAAGAAGAGGCTCTGGCGGCCGTTGAGGATTTTTTCGGCCGCGTGGCCCTGATCCGTGATGATGGGGAGAGAGTGCCGGCGGAAAAGCTGGAAGCCTTTCAGGCGCTTTTTGATGCGGAGGTCCCTCTTGCCACGGTCAAGGCGCTCAACAGCGAAAAAACTGTCCTGGCCGATCTGGAGAGACGCATCTCTTCAGTCCTGACCGAAATATTCGACCAGGGAATCAAGGCGAACGGCGTGGAGACGGCGCGCCGCCAGTTCAACAGCGAGGCGGCCCTTTTCCCTGTCAGCGCCGAACTGAAGCAGGTGACCGAGATCCTGGCCGGGCCGCTGCTGAAACCGAACATGATTGCCAATCCCGAGGCCACGGCCCGTAATCGCGAAGCGGCAGGCAAGGCGGTGGAGCCCGTGATCCTGCAGCGCAACACCCTGATCATCAGCGCAGGTGAACTGGCTACGGAGAAGCAGATGGCCCAGCTTGAGAATCTGGGCCTTTTGCGGGGCAAGCACGCTGATTACCCGGGAATGATCGGACTATTTCTCCTTTTGTCAATAATCTTCGGCCTTGTGGGCATATACCTGTACAAATTTGTGAATAATGCCTATATGAACCCAAAATTGCTGCTGCTCCTGGGTCTGGTGGCTATTTTGACTCTCCTGGCGACCGTTCTGGCCGCCTACTTCTCAGGTTACTGGATACCCGTGGCCATGGGAGTGATCCTGATCACCGTGATTTTTGGTTACCGTCTCGCCGTGCTTATGACCCTTGTTTTCGCCCTGCTGGCCGGTTTTGTAACGGGCGGCGAAATCAGCTATGTGCTCGTATCCCTGACCGGGGGGCTGGCCGCAGTCTATGCTGTTTCCCGCGTCAGCCAGCGCAGCGATCTGGCCAGGGCCGGGCTCTACGTGGCCGGAACCAATATGGTGACCATTGCAGCCCAGTTTCTGTTTCTGGGGAACCTGAGCCTGGAGGGCGGGATCCTCAAGGAGCTGGGTTACGCCCTGGCTGCCGGTGCCGGCAGCGGCCTGCTGTCTTCAATCATCGCCATCGGGCTGCTTCCTTACCTGGAGAGCGCCTTCGGGGTGACCACGGCAATCACCCTGCTGGAGCTGTCCAACCCCAATCACCCCCTGCTGCGGCGCCTTCAGACAACTGCGCCGGGCACCTACTACCACAGCATGATGGTCTGCAACCTGGCCGAAGCCGCTGCAGAGGCGGTGAACGCGGACCCCCTTCTGACCCGTGTGGGCGCCTACTATCATGATATCGGCAAGCTGAAAAGGCCTTACTTTTTTACCGAGAACCAGCTTTCGGGACAAAATCCGCATGACAAACTGTCGCCCAACCTGAGTGCAATGATCATCCGCCTTCATGTCAAGGACGGGGTGGAGCTGGCCCGCAAATACCGTCTCCCCACCGTCATCGAGGATATAATCCGGCAGCATCACGGGACAGGCCTCATATTCTATTTCTACCAGCAGGCGCTGGAAAGCAGCGGTGATGAGGGGCAGGTTTCCGCCGAAAAATTCCGCTACGAGGGCCCGCTGCCGCAAACAAAGGAAGCGGCCATCATCATGCTTGCCGATTCCATTGAAGCGGGCGTCCGCTCCCTCCCCAACCCTGTTGCCAACAGGGTGGAAGCCCTGATCAGGCGGATCATCAAGGAGAAGCTGAACAGCGGCCAGATGGATGAGAGTGATCTTACGCTGAAAGAATTTGATCAGATCGGTGATGCCTTTGTCAAGATCATGGCGGGGATCTATCACAGCCGCATTGAATATCCGGAAAAAGATTTAAGAGCCGAGATCGAGAGGAGTGCCCTGCGCTGACCATATCTGTACACTGCGTCGGCGGCGGCCCGCTGCCGGAGGCTTTGCAGAAAAACTTGATTACCGCTGCGCAAATCCTGCTGGGGGGGGAGGGTCTGGAAGGCGGCGACGCCGCCATTGTTCTGGCCGACAATAATATGCTGCAGGCGCTGAATCTGCGCTACCGCGGGTTTGACTGCCCCACGGATGTGCTCGCCTTCCCCATGCTGGAAAAAGAGGACCGGGAGAAACTTGCGGCGGGGGAGGGCGAGGAGACAATGATCGGCGATGTCTATATTTCGCTGGAGCGGGCGCATGAACAGGCTTCCGCCGCCGGTCATTCCTGGGAGCGGGAAACGCTGATCCTGGCCATACACGGGCTTTTGCACCTGCTGGGCCATGATCATGACTGCAGCGGCGCTGCTGCGGCGATGCAGCAAAAGGAGGTCGAAACTCTTCACCTGGTGGAAGGGCATACCGGGTGAGAACGGGACGATGCAACGCCTGATTCGCAGTTTCCGTGATGCTTTTGCCGGCCTGGCATATTGCCTTGCTACACAGCGGAACATGGTTATTCATGCCGCAGCCGGGGCGGCCGTTATGCTGCTGTCTCGACTGCTGCATGTGGCGCGATGGGAATTCTTCTTCATCCTGACAGCCGTATTCGCCGTGATCATTGTGGAGGCGATCAATACGGCCATAGAGAAAACCGTTGACCTGGCCACGAAAGAGCGGCAAAAATTGGCTCATATCGCCAAGGATGCAGCCGCCGGGGCTGTTCTGCTCACTACCTTTTATGCCATCATTGTGGGGATACTTATCCTGGGGCCGCGTCTCTGGGAAGCCCTTGATAAATTAAGCATTTTTTAACAATCTTCATAATTTGGTAATAGGGTTTTCCCACAACTTCCTATAATAGAGATGTAAAAGATATAATTGGGGGTAGTCTTGCCCGTGAGAATTTTTGAGAAGGATTATAACAAGGGCTATTTTTTATGGGCGCTGCTGGTTTTGCTTGTTGTGAACACGCTGCTTGTCGGCGGGGTTTACTACATCTTCCGCACCTCTTTCCCCACAGCCTCCGCCCGGCGCAGTTCCAAGCAGGAGGTGGCACGCGATCTGGCCGCCTACAATCTCCGCCTTGCCGGGGAGCTCGGGGTGCTGGAGCGGGAAGAGGTAAAAGGAGCCCTGGCGGGGTTCAACTACGACATCGAGGTTTCCAGGGATGATGAGCTGACCAAGGTGATCCTGGAACAGGGGCGCAAGCTGCAGGAGACCATCCTGCGCGAAGCCAACCTTATGCTCATGGATCAGATCCTGGCTGCGATAAACAGCGATGAACAGATCCGGAAGACGGAAGAGGGGTTCCATTTTTCGCTGCGCTTCTCCGACGAGGATATATACACTGTCCCCGCCGCTGTGCTCTCCGGGGATGCGATGGTAAAGATAGCGGGGCTTATTCCCCGGGATCGCTTTACCACGAACCGGCTGGAAATCGAAGTTGCCGCCGGCACGGCCCGCCTGGCCCCCTACAATCCCGAGGAGCAGCTGGAGACGCTGAGCGAGGAACTCCGCGCCGCCGGGTTGAAAATGCATGAACTGAGAGTTGAGGCGGGCCTGGCGGAGATGACGGGAGCGGGGATCACGGTGAAGCTTTTTGATGAATTCGGGGCCACCAGCTCCAGTTCTATTATTCATGATACCGATATCCGGGATGTGATCAACGAGCTGTTCGGCTCGGGAGCAAAAGGGGTCAGCCTCGGCGGCCAGCGCATCATTGTCACCTCGGCGGTGCGCTGCAGCGGCTCCCTGATCAAGGTCAATGACAGGCTGATCACGGTCAATCCCGTCATCATTCAGGCTGTGGGCGATCCCGATCTTCTGATCAGCGGCCTGGATATCATCAAAACCAATCTGGAGGTAAGCCGGGGGGTTCGGGTAGAGATCGAGCGGGGCTCGCAACTCAAGCTGCCCGCCTATTCGCGGACGGGAGAATAAACTATTCACCGGCGTCAAAGGCAGGCGCCAATCAGGCCGACAGGTAAAGGAAGGATCGAATGCGCGATTCAACGTTGCTGGCTATCGCCGCGGCGGCCCGGACCAGGGCCTATGCACCCTATTCCCGTTTCCCCGTCGGCGCAGCGCTGCTGGCAGGCGGGAGGGCTGTTTTTACCGGAGCCAATATGGAAAACGCCTCCTTTGGGCTTACCGTCTGCGCCGAACGGGTGGCGCTCTGGAGTGCGCGCCAGGCCGGCCGCGAACATTTCAGCCGTATGGCCCTGGTGGCCGACTGTTCGCCTCCCCCGCCGCCCTGCGGCGCCTGCCGCCAGGTCATATCCGAACTGGCCGGCGACATCGAAATTGTCATGGGCAACCTGCAGGGCGAGATCGTCAGGCGTCGCCTGAGCGAACTGCTGCCCGGGCCCTTCGGCAGCCGCTGCCTGGGAGCGACTGCGGATACTTCTTTACCTTCCGCCGCCCATGAAAGCCTCTGGCGACTGCCGCTGACCCTGCAGCCCATTGGACGGGTCCGCAGCGCTTTCCCCCATCCGGGCGCCGTGCCCGACAATTACAAAACCCTTGTTTCGGAGGTAATCCTCGAACCCGATCTCGAGGAAGGACTCTACCGCATCGACGAGGAACCAAGGATCATCGTCATCGGTTACCTGCACCGCGCCGGGGGGTACGAACTTAAAGCCGGGCGCCGCGGCCGGGGCGGCGAAGTGTACGGACTTTTTGCCAGCCGCACCCCTCGCCGGCCCAACCCCATCAGCATGACCGAGGTGGAGCTGCTCGAGCGGCGCGGTCCTCTTTTGAGGGTACGTGGTCTGGATCTCGTTGACGGCACCCCGGTCCTCGATCTGAAAACAGTCATTTCCCGCAGCGTTACCGGCTAGGGGCGGGCTTTGTCTTCGCAGGGGTTCCGAATTCCGGTATTCACCCCCCTGCAAGAAGGCACAATACAATCAAAGAAAGGGCAGGATCTGGTGACAGTTGAACCATAGTGATTCCAGGAAGCACCGCTCCGGTTTCGCGGCCCTGGTGGGCAGGCCCAATGTGGGAAAATCGACGCTGCTCAATTCAATTGTGGGTGAAAAGATCGCCATCGTCTCGCCCAGGCCGCAGACAACCCGCACCGCTGTCCGGGCCGTGCTCACCCGTGAGGATTTTCAGATCATCTTTATCGACACTCCCGGACTGCATCGTCCGAAGCACCGGCTGGGCCGCACCATGGTCCGGACGGCGCAGGCTGCGCTCCAACAGACTGATCTGGTCTGCTTTATCGTAGAAGCATCTTTCAAACCCGGCCCCGGGGATCGCCATATTGCCGCTTCGCTGGACCGGGCCGCCGGGCCTGTTTTCCTGGTGATCAACAAGACCGATCTGGTTTCACCGGAGCAGCTTGATCTGCACGGCGCCCTTTACCGCAGGCTCTTTCCCTTTGCCGGCAGCTTTGCCCTTTCGGCACTGCACAAAGAGGGGCTGGAACCGCTGCTGGAGGCTGCTGCCGCCCGATTGCCCGAGGGGCCCCGCTACTATCCCCCGGATATGGTGACGGATCAGCCGGAACGCTTCATCGCTGCTGAAATAATTCGCGAAAAGATCATTCACCTTACCCGGGAAGAGATTCCCCATGCCATTGCCGTCGTTATCGAAGAGATCTCTCCCCGGCAGGGGCGGGATCTGCTCGATCTGCGTGCCGAGATCTATGTGGAACGTGACTCCCAGGTGGGGATTATCATCGGCAAGGGCGGCCGGCTGCTCAAGGAGGCCGGCAGCGCAGCCCGGCGTGAGATAGAGGCCCTTTTCGGGCGGCAGGTTTATCTTGATCTGCGGGTCAAGGCCAAGCGCGACTGGCGAAACCGCGAGCGCCTGTTAAGGGAACTCGGATACAAGGAGCAGTAAAAGGAGGCACCCTTGGCGGAGCGCACCTACAAAACCGATGCCCTGGTCCTTTTCAGCCGCCCCCTGGGCGAGGCCGATCGCCTTGTTGATCTGCTCACCTGGGAGCGGGGGAAAATCACCGCCGTTGCCCGCGGCGCCCGAAAAGTGAAAAGCAGGCTGGCTGCGGGGGTGGACCTTTTCACTTACGGGCACTACCAGCTGCACCTGGGGCGCACCCTCGATCTGATCACCGGCCAGGCGGTGAAGGAACACTTTACCGCCTTTCGCGAAGATGCGGCTCTTTATCCGTACGGCCTTTTCCTTACCGAGCTCACCGGCCGGCTCATCCGCAGCGAGGAGCCCTCGCCCGGACCCTGCTCGCTGCTTCTGAAAGGTTGGCGCCTGCTCGGTGAAACAGCTCCCCGGTGCAGGATGCTCTTCTGCCGCGCTTTCGAGCTGAAGCTGATGGAATTAACCGGTTTCTGCCCCTACCTCAAGGGCTGCCTGCTTTGCGGCGCCGTGGAAGCACATTATTTCAGCCCCCGTCAGGGCGGGCTGCTCTGCCGCAGCTGCACCGGCGGCGGTGCGGTCAAGTTGAACGCCGGGACGGTGGCCCTGGCCCGGCGCCTGCTGGAAGCTCCCCTGGACAGAGTAAAAATACTCCGCCCCCTTGCCCTTCAGATGCGTGAGCTTTCGAGCATGGCCGAGGCATTCCGCCGCTATCATCTTGATCCGGGCGAGCTGCGCTCGCTCAAAATGATCAGGATGCTGAACCCCGGCGATTGAATTGCGCCGTTGTCTCCTTTTTGATCATGGATAAAAATGCGCCGGATCGTTAAACTAGGGCAAAGGGGGTTGATGGGGATGCAAATTCCCCTGGAAAAGATCGACGAGCTGCGCCGCCGCGCCGGCATCGGCTATCTTGAGGCAAAAACCGTTCTTGAGGAGGCGGAGGGCGATCTCGTGGAGGCGCTGATTTACATCGAAGAGGGCGGCGGAAAGGGTGCTCACAGATTTTCGAGCTGGGGCCATGACATTTCACAGCGCCTGCGCAGCATTGCTTCGGAGCTGCACCGGACCAGGCTTCGCGTCAAGATCAGGGAAAACACCCTCGTGGATCTGCCGGCCACATACGGCGCTCTGGGTGTGGCCCTTTTTCCCAAGATCGCCGCGCTGGGGCTTGCGGGGATGCTTTTCAGCGAGGGATCCATCGAGGTAGGGGGACGCAAGGGCGGCGCTGATGCGCGGGGAGAGTGGTTTGATCAAGAAAATCTTGACAAAAAAGCGGGTCCTGGTTTAGGATCGGATCAACCAAACAAGTCCAGGCGCAATGATGGAAAGGAGTAGCCGGTGCAGTTTTATTTAGCGAGCCGGGGAGGGTGCAAGCCCGGCAGGACTCCCGGCGAAGGGCGTTCCTGAGCGTATCTTCAATGAAGCGGGTTCACATGGCGGTGAACCAAGTAGGGTGGAACCGCGGGAGCTGACCTCCCGTCCCTATCGGGGACGGGATATTTTTTAGCTGTAGGGGAAAGGAGATGAATCCGGCGATGGATCTGCAAACAATTATGTTCAGGCTTCAATCATACTGGGCCGGGAAAGGCTGCCTCATCTGG
The DNA here is from genome assembly GCA_033809435.1 of Bacillota bacterium. Classification (GTDB taxonomy): domain Bacteria; phylum Bacillota; class Dethiobacteria; order DTU022; family DTU022; genus JAAZIN01. The sequence continues at coordinate 7,335 of JAPXLS010000033.1, read as the reverse complement.
CAGCCCTATGACGTCGAAAAGGGAGCAGGGACGATGAATCCGGCCACCTTCCTGAGAGCCCTGGGGCCCGAGCCCTGGGCGGCGGCCTATGTTGAACCTTCACGCCGCCCCACCGACGGCCGCTACGGGGAAAACCCCAACCGGCTGTACCAGCACCTGCAGTACCAGGTGCTGATCAAACCGGCGCCGGCGGACATCCAGGATCTGTACCTGGAAAGCCTTGTTTCGCTTGATCTGGCTCCGCTGGAGCACGACATCCGTTTTGTCGAGGACAACTGGGAGTCACCCACGCTCGGCGCCTGGGGATTGGGCTGGGAGGTCTGGCTCGACGGGATGGAGATCACCCAGTTCACCTATTTTCAGCAGGTGGGCGGAATGGATGTGGAGACGGTACCGGTGGAGTTGACATACGGGCTGGAGCGCATCGCCATGTACATTCAGGATCGGGACAGCGTCTATGATCTGAACTGGAGTGAACGGATTCGCTACGGTGATCTCTTTCAGAAGGCGGAATATGAGCACTCAACTTACAGTTTTGAAAAGGCCGACAGGGAGCTTCTGTTCAAAATGTTCGATCTCTACGAGGCCGAGGCGGAGCGGATTCTGAAATCAGGCCTGGTCCTGCCTGCATATGACTATATTTTGAAATGCTCGCATACATTTAACCTGTTGGAGGCCCGGGGCGCCATCAGCGTTACCGAGAGAACGGGCTATATCGCGCGGGTCCGCCGCCTTTCGCGTGAATGCGCCGGGGCCTTTCTGAAGCAGCGCAGGGAATCGGGTTATCCCCTGCTGGCTCCCGGGGAGGAGGTTTAACCGATGGCGCCTATCCAGAAAAACGAGCTGCTTTTGGAAATTGGTTGCGAGGAGCTCCCCTCCCGCCTCATACCGGGAGCACTGCTCCGCCTGGAGGAAGAAGCGGTCCTGCTTTTCAAAGAGAACCGGCTCAGCTTTGAAAGCAGCGCATCCTGGGGCACTCCCCGCAGGTTGGTGCTGCTGGTCAAAGGCCTCGCTTCCCGCCAGCCGGACCTGCTGCAGAAAATAAAGGGGCCTGCCCTGGAGCGGGCCTATGATTCCGCCGGAGCGCCCACCAGGGCGCTGCTCGGTTTCGCCCGCAGCAAGGGCCTCTTGCCTGATGAGCTGATCGTGGAGAAGGTGAAGGAGACCGATTTTGTCTTTGCACTGCAGCAGCTGCCGGGAGAGGCGGCGGAAGATCTTCTGCCCCGGCTGCTGCCCCGGCTGCTCCGCCGGATCAGTTTTCCCCGGCCCATGTACTGGGAAAACAAGGAGAACCGCTTTGCCCGCCCCATCCGGAACCTGCTCGCCCTTTACGGTGACAGGCCGCTGCACTTTACCTTCGCAGGGGTTGCTTCGGGCCGGTGCACCTTTGGCCATCGCTTTCTCTCCCCCGGCCCCATTACCGTGGAAAATCCCGCCGCCTATCTCCGCTGTCTTGAAGAGAACCATGTGCTGCTGGATCAGAAGCGGCGCCGCACCGTTATTGAACGGCAGCTCATGGAGTGTGCCGCCTCCCTGGGCGGCGAGCCCCTCATTGACGGGGAACTTCTGGAGGAGGTCAATTTCCTGGTGGAATATCCCGCGGCTGTGGGCGGTTCCTTTGCCGCGGATTACCTTGAACTGCCCCGGGAGGTGCTGATTACAACCATGCAGGTTCACCAGCGCTATTTCCCGGTCATCAGCAAGGAGGACGGCTCCCTGCTGCCCAATTTTATCGGGATCAGCAATAATCGTTTCCATGAAAATATCAGAAGGGGTTATGAAAAGGTGCTCGGCGCCCGCCTGGCCGATGCCCGCTTCTTCTATGAAGAGGATCTCAAGGAGCCCCTGGCGGCATATGCCGGGCGTCTTTCGGGAGTGGTTTTCCAGGAAGAGTTGGGCAGCCTGGCGGAAAAGCAGGAGCGATTGCTAAAGCTGATCCGCGTCGCAGGGGGGCGCCTCGGCCTTTCCGGGAACCGTCTTGCTAGAGCGGAGCGGGCCGCCGGGCTTTGCAAGGCCGATCTTGTAACCTCCATGGTTCGCGAGCTCCCCGAACTGCAGGGTGTCATGGGGCGCGAGTACGCCCTGCGCAGCGGTGAGGAAGCCGAAACAGCCCGGGCCATTTACGAGCACTACCTGCCCCGCCACGCCGGGGATGAGTTGCCCGGCAGCATCGAGGGAGCCCTGCTCTCGCTGGTTGATCGCGCCGATACGCTGAGCGGTTCATTTGCCGTGGGGCTGCAGCCCACCGGATCGGAGGACCCCTATGCCCTGCGGCGCCAGGCACAGGGTATCATCTCCATCCTGCTGGAACATGAATTCGAGATCACGCCGGCAGAGCTTCTGGAGACGGCACTGCGGCAGCATGGTGAGGCACTGTCCCTTTCAGCGGGAACCCTGGGCACGCTGCGCAGCGCCCTGCATGAATTCATGGCGCAGCGGCTCCGCTTCGCCCTGCAGGGGAAAGGGCTGAGCTATGATGTCGTTGATGCGGTTCTCGCCGTGCCCTACCGCTCCCTGGCCGAACTTCAACGGAGAGCCTTTGCTCTGGAGGAGCGCCTGCGCGCTCCCCTGCTTCGGGACTTGAACGCCGCCTACATCCGCGTAGCCAATCTGGCCCGCCGCGCCGGCGGCGGGCAGGTCAAGCGGGGCCTGCTTGCCGAGTCCTCCGAAAAGGAGCTGTACCTGCGCCTGGCAGAAATTGAGCCCGGGGTGAATCAGGCTCTGCAGCGGCAGGACTACGGCGCCTGCCTGGAGCTGCTTGCCTCCCTCAGGGGGCCGGTGGACCTGTTTTTCGACGAGGTTCTGGTCATGTCCGAGAATGAGGAGCTGCGCCGGAATCGCCTTGATCTGCTGGCGGCGGTGAAGGGGCTTTTCAATCGATTTGCCGATTTTTCCCTGCTGCAGCTTGCGGATTGAAAGGACCGGCAGGAATCTGGCAGCTTGTACCGTATATACTATTTATTTGATTTCTTTAAAACAGGGTAGCCTGTATGCCTGCTTTGGGAGGTGGAGAAGATAGATCTAAGCCAGAGGCAGAAAAAAATATTGGAGATTGTAAAGAGCTCCGGCCCCATATCCGGCGAGGAGATCGCCTCCCGGCTCAATGTCTCACGCGCTGCCCTGCGCCCCTGTCTCGCAATTTTAACCATGTCCGGCTTGCTCGAGGCGCGCCCGCGGGTGGGCTATACCTATGCCGGCAAGGATGCCAAAAATCTTTTTGCCGATTACCTGAGGCGCTTCACCGTGGGCGAAGTCAAGGCTGTACCCGCCGTGGTGCGGGAAGAAACCTCGGCATATGATGCTATCGTCACTCTCTTTGTGGAAGATGTGGGCACCCTATTTGTAGTCGATGAAGAGGGATACCTGCAGGGTGTTGTTTCACGCAAGGATCTGTTGAAAACTGCAATCGGGGGGAGTGATCTCCTGCGTGTTCCGGTGACAGTGATCATGACCCGGATGCCGCACATTGTTACCGCAGACCCCGATCTTGACGTGGTGACGGCGGCAAAAAAAATAGTTGATTATCAGATCGACGCGCTTCCGGTAATCAGGGAAGCGGAGCCGGGCAAATTCAAGATTCTGGGCAAGGTTACCAAAACAACGCTGGCCCGGTTGCTGGCGGAGTTGAGCAGTTAGGGAGAGGAAGGTGAACAGGTTGGTTTCTCGGAAACCGGTGGTCTACATTATCTCAGATTCCATTGGTGAAACCGCCGAATTCGTGGTCAAGGCGGCGGCCAGCCAGTATGACTCGGAGGATATCGAGGTGAGGCGGGTTCCCTTTGTCAGCGACGCCGCCAGGGTAGTGGAGGTGATGGAGGAGGCCTCCCAGTTCAACAGTATGATCGCCTACACCCTGGTCCTTCCGGAGCTGCGCCGGGTGGTGGAGCAAGAAGCGGCGGAGCGCGGCATCCCCTCAGCCGATATCATGGGTCCGGCGATGCGCGCTTTCGCCAGGATCATGGAAAAAGAACCCCACCTGGAGCCGGGGCGGGTTCGCCGTCTCGATGAAGATTATTTTCGGCGCATAGCCGCCGTTGAATTTGCCGTGAAATACGATGACGGCAAGGATCCCCGCGGCTTGCGGCTGGCCGAGGTTGTTTTGATCGGGGTTTCCCGCACTTCGAAAACCCCGTTAAGCATGTACCTGGCGCACAGGCGCCTCATGGTGGCCAATCTGCCCCTCATACCCGAAGTGGAGCCCCCGGAAGAGCTCTGCTGGGTCCCACCGGGAAAAATAGTCGGTCTCATGATCGCCCCCGAGCAGCTGCGCTCCATACGGCAGGAGCGTTTGAACAGCCTGGGGCTTGACGCGCAGGCCAGCTATGCTTCCATAGAGCGTATTGTGGCGGAGCTTGATTATGCCCGCCGGATCATGGAGCAGATCGGCTGCACCGTTTTTGATGTATCGAACAAGGCCGTGGAAGAGGTGGCCAATCAAATCATGCAGGTGGTCAAGGGAGGTTAACAGCATTGAGTGAGCAAATGGTTTTTCGGTTTTCCCAGGGCAGCGCAGAGATGAGGAGTTTACTTGGCGGTAAAGGGGCCAATCTGGCGGAGATGACGCGAATCGGGCTGCCGGTGCCGCCGGGTTTTGTGATCACCACGGAGGCGTGCAACAGTTTTTTCGCTGCGGGCCGGACGATCTGGCCGGAACTGAAAAATGAGATCCTGGGCGAGCTTCAGCGCCTCGAGGAACTCACCGGCCGCCGTTTCGGCGGAGAGAGACCTTTGCTCCTGTCGGTCCGCTCCGGTGCGGTCATGTCCATGCCGGGAATGATGGATACAATTCTCAATCTCGGCTTGAACGAGCGAACAACGGCTTCCCTGGCCTCCGAGGCTGCTGACAGCCGCTTCGCCCTGGACTGCTATCGCCGTTTTATCCAGATGTTCAGCGATGTGGTCTTGAAGGTCGATCACAACCTTTTTGAAGAGATCCTGGCCGGAGCCAGGCAGAAGCGCGGGGTCAAGAACGACGCCGGGCTGAACGAGGCGGAACTGGAAGGTGTGATTGCCGCTTTTCTGGATGCTGTTCGTCGCGCTTCTGGAAAAGAATTTCCCACAGATCCGCGGGAGCAACTCTTCCTGGCCATTGAAGCGGTCTTCGATTCCTGGAACACTCCGCGGGCCGCTGTTTACCGGAAAGCCAACAAGATTCCCGACCATCTGGGTACAGCGGTGAATGTGCAGGCCATGGTTTTCGGCAACCTGGGCGACGACAGCGGTACCGGCGTCGCCTTTACCAGGAACCCGGCCACGGGAGAGGCAAGAGTCTTCGGCGAATACCTGCTCAACGCCCAGGGAGAGGATGTTGTTGCCGGCATCCGCACCCCCCGTCCTCTTGAAGAGCTTGACGCGGAGATGCCCGGGATCTACCGGCAGTTCATCGAACTGTGCGGCACCCTTGAATCGCATTACCGCGACATGCAGGATATTGAATTTACCATCGAGCGGGGGAAGCTGTATCTGTTGCAGACCCGCTCGGGCAAACGGACGGCGGCTGCTGCGGTGAAGATCGCCGTTGACCTGGTCAAGGAGGGGATGCTCAGCAAGGAGGAGGCGCTGCAGCGAGTCGATCCCTCCGAACTTGATCAACTGCTTCATCCGCGTTTTGATCCCGGCGCCTCCCTTGATGTGATCGCCTGCGGCCTGCCGGCTTCACCGGGGGCTGCATCGGGCAAAATCATATTCGACGCCGACAAAGCCCAGGAGAGCGCCGAAGCCGGAGAGAAAGTGCTTCTGGTGCGCCCCGAAACCACTCCCGATGATATTCACGGCATCTACGCCGCCCGGGGCGTGCTCACCAGCCGCGGTGGGATGACCAGCCATGCGGCGGTCGTGGCCCGGGGGGCGGGCAAGCCCTGCGTCTGCGGCTGCGAGGAGCTTAAAATTGACCTGGAAAGCCGCAGGATGGTTGTTGATGAGACGGTCTATCCCGAGGGAACGGTCTTCTCCATCGACGGTGCTACCGGAGAGGTCATCCTGGGGCGGGCGCCGCTCATTGATCCGCAGCCCACGCCGGAGTTCAGGGAGCTCCTCTCCTGGGCCGATGAAACCCGGCGCCTGCGCGTGCGCGCCAATGCCGATACTCCGGGCGATGCCCGCCGCGCCCTGGAACTGGGAGCAGAGGGCATCGGCCTCTGCCGGACAGAGCATATGTTTATGGAGAAAGGACGGCTGCCGCTGGTGCGGCAGATGATCCTGGCGGGCAGCGACACCGAACGCAAGGAAGCGCTCGATCAGCTTCTGCCGGTGCAGAAAGAGGATTTCAAGGGGATCTTGCGAGAGATGGCCGGCTATCCGGTGACCATCCGGCTCCTTGACCCGCCGCTGCATGAATTTCTGCCCAACCGGGAGGAGCTGCTGCTTGAAGTGGACCGCCTGCGCCGGGAAGGAGGCGGCGGGCAGCTGCTGCGGCAAAGGGAAGAGCTGCTGCAAAAAGTAAGTTCGCTGGCCGAACTGAACCCCATGCTGGGCCACCGCGGCTGCCGCCTGGGGCTGGTCTATCCCGATATTTATCGCATGCAGGTGCGGGCTATAATTCTGGCCGCCCTGGAGCTGCTGGAAGAGGGGCTCCCTGCGGAGCAGGTTCAGCTGGAGATCATGATTCCCCTTGTGGGCCACGCCGGCGAAATGGAGCGGATGAAGAGAGTGGTTGCGGAGGCAGCTGCAGAGCTGCTGGATGGATCGGGCCGGAAACTTTCCTATCTCACCGGCACCATGATCGAGCTGCCACGGGCCTGCCTGGTCGCGGATGAGCTTGCCGGGAGCGCCGAATTTTTCTCATTCGGCACCAATGATCTCACCCAGACCACCTTTGGCTTCAGCCGCGATGATGCCGAAGGAAAATTCCTGCCCTTCTACCTGCAGGAGAATATCCTGAAAGCAAACCCCTTTGTGGAGATAGATCGGGAGGGGGTGGGACAGCTGGTGAAGGAAGGGATCACCCGGGGGCGCCGCACCCGGCCGCAGATCAAACTGGGCATCTGCGGGGAGCATGGCGGCGATCCCGCTTCCATTGAATTCTTCCACGAGGCCGGCCTGGATTATGTCAGCTGTTCGCCCTTCCGGGTGCCCATTGCCCGCCTGGCCGCCGCCCGGGCCGCCCTGGCGGAGAATAAAACCTGATGAGTCGAGGGGACGGAGACTTTGACTCAGTGAGCGGGACAGAAACAGGGGCGTCATGGAGCAGCCCGCCTTTCCGGCGGGCTGCTCTACCTGAAATATCTTGCTCAAACAGCCTGATCTATGGCCCATAAATTCAGAAGATCAAGCAGGTAGTAATTACCTGCCATTTTTGATATAATCAAGTAAGACTTATGTAATCAGGGGGTTGAA
>JAPXLS010000032.1:0-15326 GCA_033809435.1 Bacillota bacterium | reverse complement strand
TTCTGCCAGCTTCTCCTTGCGGGATTGCTCGCGCACAACGATAAAATGCCAGCACTGCTTGTTGCTCCATGAAGGAGCGATCCGGGCGGCATTCAACATTTTTTGCAGCGCCTCGTTCGGAACCGGATCTGCAGTATACTTGCGAATGCTGCGCCTGCCCTCCAGAGCCTCATACAGCTCCATCTCCAACACCACCTCCTGATATTGTTTAACTGCAGCAATACCCCTCATCTATCTTCGCTGTCCAGGGCAAAAGTGATCTTTCCCAGAGAGCTGTCCACACGGATAACCCTGATCCGGATCGGATCGCCAAGTCGGAAAACCCTGCGCCGGCGTTCACCGATAACGCCAGCCGCCTCCTGCCTGTAAACATAGTAATCATCGTCAAGATCGCTAAGGGGGATCATCCCCTCAACGGTATTTTCCAGCTCAACGAAAAGGCCGAAGTTTGTCACACCATTGATGAGCCCCGGAAAGGATTCCCCGAGCTTTCCCTCCATGAACTGAGCCTTTTTGACATCCTCGCAGGCTCTTTCCGCCTCCATCGCCTCCCTCTCCCTATCCGAAGCATGTACGGCAATTTCAGGCAGGCGCGCTTCCAGGACGGCGAGTCGCTTACCGGCAATCCCCCCCGGAGCCAGCGATTCTTTCAATAAGCGGTGGACCATAAGATCGGGGTACCGCCTGATTGGCGCGGTAAAATGACAGTAAAAAGGCGAAGCCAGTCCAAAATGTCCCTCATTGACAACACTGTAGCGGGCCTGTGGCAGCGAGCGCAGCACCAGGTAGCGAATCAAAACCTCCGCCTCTTTGCCGCGCGATCTTTCCAGAAGCATCTTCAGATGGTGCGGCTTGAACTCGCGCAGTTCGGCAGCAGTTCTATCACCAAGCAGTAAAAGTGTTTCCCGCAGGGAGGCCAGCTTTTCCTGGACCGGCCGGGCATGAACCCGGTAGATCAGGGGAAGGCCCTTTTCGGCAAAATGAACGGCTACAACCTCATTGGCAAGAATCATGAACTCTTCGATAAGCGATTCGGAGCGCCCCGCCCGGCGCCGCTCCACTCCCGTAACATGCCCCGCCTCATCAAGAATAAACTGCGGCTCCGGAATGTCGAGGTCAAGGGCGCCCCGCTGAAAACGTTTCTGACGCAGCAGCGCTGCAAGGCGGTCCATCTGATCCAGCATCTTGCCGGATATCCCACCGCGGCCCCCTATTCTTGCTTCGCCGGTGAGGTGGGCCTCAACCTGGGGATAAGTCAGCCGCCGCGCCACCCGCACCAGGCTGGGGGAAATACTGTAGCACTGTAAATCACCCGCAGGGGAAAGGTCCATGGATACACTTACCGCCAGCCGGTCCGCCCCCTCTTTCAAGCTGCAGAGCTCCTCAGAGAGAAGCGGCGGCAGCATATGCACCGCCCGGTTGATCAGATAAATGCTGGTACCCCTTTCCAGCGCCTCCCGATCAATGGCTTTACCTTCGCGGACATAATATGAAACATCGGCAATGTGCACCCCCAGGCGGTAACCGCCCTTCGGGAGCATCTCCAGGGAAACAGCATCATCAAAGTCTTTGGCGTCCGCCCCGTCAATAGTGATCATGGGTAGGCCGCGCAAGTCAGGGCGTTTCGCCTCGGAAGCAATGAGCGGAACCGCCTCTTCCGAGGGAAGGGTGTCCAGTTCTTTTAAAACCCGGGGTGGAAAGGGGCCCGGCAGCTTGTATTGATGATCAAAGAGGAACTCCTCGGTTCCCGCTTCTCCCGGCATCCCGATCCGCTCCACGAGATGGCCGCGGGTGAGCCGGTTTCCCTTCTGCCAGGAATCCACTTTTACCATGACCTTTTCACCGCGGCGGGCCTCTTTCAAATTTCGCGAAAGAGCTACCGACCGTCCAAGGCGGTTATCATCGGGGATAACATAATAATTTTTGCCCTTCCGCTCCAGCGTACCGATGAGACGTTCGCAGCCGCGTTTCAAAATCTCTACCACTTCCCCTTCGGGCCTGCGGCGGCGCCGGCTGCTGGAAATAAGGCGAACTGTCACCCTGTCTCCGTGAACAGCGCCATTGAGGGCGGATGGGTTGATAAAAATATCTTCTTCTCCTGAATCAGGCCTGAGAAAGGCGTAGCCCCGTCGGTTTCCCTGCAAAACCCCGGTAAGGCATTTCAAACGCCCAGTCAATGCGTCCTTTTTCTTTTTAATTTCCATCCTATGAAACTACAACCCCAACTCTGCGGCAATTGTCTGCATTGCTTCCAGGCTCAGGGCAATGAACTTTTCCAGGGAAAGGTTCAGCTCGCTGCATGTTTCAATCTGATCCCGATCCGCTCCGCGGGCAAAGCTTTTCTCTTTAAAGCGGTTCAATACAAAATCAAGATCAACAGCCGCCAATTTTTTTTGCGGGTGGATCAGGGCTGCTGCCACCAGCAGCCCGGTAACTGGATCCGCAGCATAGAGAGCCTTATCAAGCAAGCTTTGCCGCTCCACCCCCAGCATTTCGTTGTGCGCCTTTACCGCCTGGATCAGCTCGGCAGGCAGCCCCTTCTCCTCCAGAATCTGTGCCCCAAGCAATCCATGCTGCTCCGGACAGTCTACAGTCTTGTCGTAATCAAGATCATGCAACAGGCCCGCCAGCGCCCATAACTCTTCATCCTGGCCCAACTCCCCGGCAAGGCGGCGCATTACCGCCTCCACAGCCAGCATATGCTTGATCAAGTTTTTTGTCTTGACCTCTTCCTTTACCAACCCCATTGCTTCCTCACGTTCCATCTGTTTCTCCTCCAAATTTTTACCATTTACAGGCTTGTTTACATTATACCCTTTGCCACGGCAAAATAAAAGGAGCGAAGAAAAACCTCCGCCCCGCAGAAGTGCCGGCTTGCAACTGTTCCCTGATCCGAAATACATCGGGAAGCGCCGGCGTCTTGTTGTCAAAGCAGCAGGGCAGACCGGGTTCTGCCCACCATAACAGCCTCAGCTTACCGCAAAACTGTCAACACAATTGTGAAAAGCATAAAAGCTATCGCCAGTCCCGTGGTAAACCGGCCCAGAATATCGTCAAGACCTTTTTTCTTTCCGAACAGACTCTGCGCGCCCCCCTCAATAACGCCAAGGCTGGCGCTGCGTCCCGATTGAAGCAGTACTGTGACAATCAAGCCCAGACAGACAAGAATGTAAAGTGCGGTCAGTATTTTTTCCAGCATCAAGGCACCCCCGCTCAGAAACTAAAGCAGATTTATTCTAACATAAAAAACAAGGTCCGGCAAACTCGACTCGCACCTGCCATTCTGATCACATCTTTTTCAGGACAGTCAGGCCGGCGAAACAGGCGTTTTCGCCAAGCGTCTCCTCGATGCGCAGCAATTGATTGTACTTGGCCACGCGATCCACCCGCGAAGGAGCACCTGTTTTAATCATTCCTGCCCCCACCGCCACCGCCAGATCGGCGATAAAACTGTCATCAGTTTCCCCGGATCGGTGCGAGATGATGGCCCCATAGCCGGAGCGGTGAGCCAGAGCCACGGTTTCCAGGGTTTCGCTCAGGGTCCCGATCTGGTTCAACTTGATCAGTATGGCGTTGGCCACCCCTTTTTCTATCCCTTCGGCAAAACGTTGCGGGTTGGTGACAAAGAGATCATCGCCCACCAGTTTCATCCTATCTCCCAATGTCCCGGTCAGCCCGGTCCAACCCTCCCAATCTTCTTCACCCAGTCCGTCTTCAATGCTGATGAGTGGGTAGCGCTGTTCAAGGCTGCAGTAGTACTCCACCAGATCCTCACTGCTGTACGATTCCCCTTCGAAACGATAGCGGCCCTCTTGCAGCAGCTCTGTAGCCGCTACATCAAGAGCCAGGTAGATGTCTTTGCCGGGGCGGTAGCCGGCTGCAGTTATTGCTTCGGTGATCAGCTCCAGGGCTGCTGCATTTGAATCCAGATCAGGGGCAAAACCGCCCTCATCCCCCACGGCTGTACTCAGGCCCCGCGAAGCCAGGAGGCTCTTCAGCCGGTGGAATACTTCCGTCCCCATCTGCAGGGCACGGCTAAAACTTTCCGCTCCGGCGGGCACGATCATGAACTCCTGAATGTCGATATTATTATCCGCGTGCCGGCCCCCGTTAAGTATGTTCATGAAGGGCACGGGCAGCAGGGCACCTTGCAGCCCTCCCAGATAGCGGTACAGGGGAAGATCGAGCGCTGTTGCCGCTGCCCTTGCAGCGGCCAGGGAAACGCCGAGTATGGCATTGGCGCCGAGCTCTGCCTTGTTGGGAGTCCCGTCAAGCTCGTTCATAAGGCCGTCAATAAGACGCTGCTCCAGTACATTCAGGCCCAGCACGGCAGGAGCGATCTTCTCGTTAACGTTTTTTACCGCCTTGAGCACACCCTTGCCCAGGTAACGTTTCTTGTCGCCATCCCGCAGCTCCACCGCCTCGAAAGCACCGGTGGAGGCACCCGAGGGGACTGCCGCCCGCCCCCGCCAACCTCCTTGCAGCAGAACCTCCGCCTCCAGGGTGGGATTGCCGCGCGAGTCGAGAATTTCCCGCGCCTTGACCTCAATAATTCGTTCATCCATCTTTATGCTCTCCTTTTTGGGGTCTTTTAGCATACTGTCTGCATCATTTTCATTACGGATTTTTCATTTTCATTCGGGTTTTTTCATTTCCATTCCCCCCGGGGGATCCTTCGCTTCTACCGGGATGAAAGAACAAAAAAGAGGGGTTCAGGTTTTCTTTACCCCTCCCGAACATTTATCAAGCTACGCCCGGTCATCACCTGAGGTTGGGGCAGGCCGGCAAGCTGCAGGATGGTTGGAGCAACATCAGCCAGGCAGCCATCTTGCCGCAACAGCAGTCCACCGCAGCCTGGAAAAATGCAGGGAACAGGATTGGCGGTATGAGCTGTATGGGGACCGCCGCCTTCATCGATCATGCATTCTGCATTACCGTGATCACCACAGATAATCATCCGCCACTTACGTTCCAGCGCCGCCTGGACAATTAGGCCGAGCTGCCGGTCCACCGCCTCCACCCCCTGCACCGCCGCCTCCAGGATGCCGGTATGGCCCACCATGTCCGCGTTGGCAAAATTAACTACAAGCAAACGGCTTCGCCCTTCCACAATAGCCCGCAAGGCCGCATCGCCCACACCTGCAGCACTCATTTCGGGCCGCAGGTCATAGGTGGCCACCTTGGGCGAAGGGATCAATATCCTCTCTTCCCCCGGAAAGGGCTGCTCCCGCCCTCCATTAAAAAAAAAGGTGACATGAGCATATTTTTCAGTCTCCGCGATACGCAGCTGCGGTACCCCGGCGTTGCCGTAAAGTTCGCCCAGGGTGCTCTCCAGATATTCAGGGGGAAAAGCTACCGGCAGAGGTAAACTGCGTTCGTATTCCGTCATGGTCACACAATGGGGCTGCGGTGCTGCCGGGCCGCGTTCGAAAAAGGAAAAATCACCATCTGTCAGGGCATGGCTGATCTGGCGCATCCGGTCCGGACGGAAGTTGAAAAATATGACGCTGTCATTTTCCTGCAGCGTGGCCACCGGCTCACCCTTTGGGCCTGTGATTACCGCCGGCTGCATGAATTCATCCGTCTCCCCACAGCGGTAAGCCACTTCCAGGGCCTGCCGCGGATCGGTGAAGCGGCTGCCCTCTCCATAGACATAGGCACGGTAGGCCCTCTCGGTGCGCTCCCAACGCCTGTCCCGGTCCATGGCATAATAACGTCCGCAGATGGTGGCGATAGCACCACGTCCCCGGTTCATGCTACGTTCATGAAACCGTTCGATGTAGGGGCCGGCACTGGCAGGCGGCGTATCCCTCCCATCAAGAATGGCATGAATAAAAACGCGTTCCACTTGCTGCCGCTCCGCCATCTCCAGAAGAGCCGAAAGGTGATCGGTATGGCTGTGCACCCCTCCATTGGAAAGAAGGCCGATGAGATGAACGCTGCTGCCATGCTGAAGCGACCGTTGCATCGCCTCCCTGAGAACGGGATTTTCAAAAAAGGTGCCCTCCTCGATGGCCTGTGAAATGCGGCTGAGATCCTGGTAGACAATGCGTCCCGCCCCCAGATTCAGGTGCCCTACCTCTGAATTGCCCATCTGCCCCGCAGGCAATCCAACCGCCTCCCCGGCAGCTTGAATGGAGCAGCAGGGGTATTTCCCGATCAAGCCATCCATTTGCGGAGTGCGAGCCTGCCGGATGGCATTTCCAAAGGACTCGCTGCGGCAACCCCAACCGTCGAGGATTACCAGCGCAACCGGGTTCAGCACCCCTCCGCCTCCTTCGCTGCAAGAATCAAAGCGGCAAAAGAGTCAACCTTCAGGCTCGCCCCGCCGACCAGGGCCCCGTTAATCTGTGGAAGCGCGGTAAAACTTCCCATGTTGGCGGCGCTGACGCTGCCCCCATATTGCACCCGCAGGGCTGCAGCGATCTCATCGCCCAGAATGCTCGCCACAACCTGCCGCGCCAGATCTGAGGCGGCGGCGGCGTCATCGGGCGATGCCGCCTTTCCTGTCCCAATAGCCCAAACCGGCTCATAGGCCACAACCAGATTCTTTAAAGCAAGCGGCTCAAGCCCCTCCAGGGCTGTCCGGAGCTGCCGCTCCAGAACGGCATCGGTTTCACCGCTGCTGCGCTGTTCCCCCGTCTCCCCGATACAGAGCAGGGGAGTAAACTCATTATCCAGCGATGTCATAAGTTTTTTGCGGACAGCAGCATCATCCTCACCCATGATATGGCGGCGCTCGGAATGCCCGATAATAATGTGGCTAACTCCAAATTCCCTTAACATTTCCGGAGCAATTTCTCCCGTAAAAGCACCTTTTTCCTCCCAGAACATATTCTGGGCACCCAGTTTGATGCTGCTGCCTTCAAGAGCAGCCGCAGCTGCAGCCAACGCAGTAAATGGAGGACAGATCAAAACCTCCACTCCCCGAAACTCTGCTTCCCTTTTTTTTAGCTCATTGCAGAAGGCAGTTGTTTCCGCCGCAGTTTTGTGCATCTTCCAGTTGGCGGCAATAATCAATTTCATAAGTATTTCCCTCCGTATTTTTTCCTTGGCAGCGATCAAAGAAGCGGCAACAAACTCTCATTCATCCCGGAGAACGGCTATTCCGGGCAGTTCCTTCCCCTCCCAGAACTCGAGAGTCGCACCGCCGCCGGTAGAAATGAAGTCAATCTGCTCCGTCAGGCCGAAGTCCTCAATGGCGGCAACAATATCCCCGCCTCCCACAATGGAAAAAGCTGTGCTCAGGGAGACCGCGCGGGCCACCGTTTCGGTGCCGCGGTGAAAGGGCGGCATTTCGAAAACACCCAGCGGCCCGTTCCAGAGAACCGTTCCCGCCGCATTGACAGCCTCGCTGAAAAGAGCGGCTGTTTCCGGACCGATATCGACAGCTTTCCAGCCTTCACCCACTTCCCCGACAGGGACTACGCTGAATTTGCTTTGCGGCTTTAGTTCCCTGGTTACCGCTAAGTCCACGGGCAGCTGCAGGCAGCAGCGGCTCTCCTCGCAAGCCCTGAGAATTTCTCCCGCCCCTTCCACCTGCTCCTTTTCGTAAAAGGAGTCACCCATGGGGTAGTCCAGAGATACCAGAAAGGTATTGGCCATGCCCCCTCCCAGAAGAAGCCTGTCTGCAAGTACCATAAACCGTCGAATCACATTTAGCTTATCCGATACCTTGGCTCCACCCAAAATGGCCACAAGGGGGCGGGCCGGCTGTTCAATGCATCGCGACAGCATTTCAATTTCCTTGATCATCAGATAGCCTGCCACGGCGGGAATGTACTTGGCCACCCCGGCTGTGGAAGCATGCGCCCGGTGCGCTGTGCCGAAAGCATCATTGACAAAAAGGTCAGCCATCTGAGCCAGCTGCCGGGCAAAGACAGGATCGTTCGTCTCTTCTCCTTTCTCGAAGCGAACGTTTTCCAGCAGCAGGATTTCTCCATCAGCAAGCCCACCTACCGCTCTCTGCACTGCCTCGCCGACAACCTGATCCAGCTTTGGCACGGTCCGGCCCAGCAGCTCCGACAGGCATGCAGCTACGGGATCGAGACGAAGCTCCGGCCTGGCCTCTCCTTTGGGGCGGCCCATATGAGATACCAGAATGAGGCGGGCCCCCCTTTGCAATAAGTCCGTTATTGTGGGCAGAGCCGCCCGGATCCGGGTATCGTCTTTTACCCGTCCTCTATCCAGGGGCACATTGAAATCAACCCGCAGGAGCACTCTCTTACCCTTCACCTCAACATCGGCCACACTGAGTTTCAACAGCGGCTCACCATCCTTGGGCTAATTTTCATTGGCACCCATTATTCTACCACAAAAGTGATCTTTAAACGCCATTGCTGAACGGATGTTGGAGGGTGGAAAGAGTTATCGGAAGGCTTGCGCAAGATGTTATCGCCGGCAAATAACGGGGACAGACCGGGGAGGATATTTGAATCAGGGGGCAGGAATCATGAAAATAGAACCCAACCGCTAATGCCGGCGGCGGCGGTAGGAGGCGGGTATGGAGAGCTCTTCGCGGTATTTGGCGATAGTGCGGCGGGAAACTGCAATTCCTTTCTCTTCGAGCAGCTCTGTCAACTGCTGATCACTGTAAGGGCTTTGCGGATCCTCCTGCTCGATAAGCTCGCACATGTAGCTCTTGATACTGTGCGAAGAATAATCTTCGCCCCCTTCACCCGTCAAACCGCTGGAGAAAAAGAATTTCAAGGAGAAAAGACCCCGGGGCGTCTGCATGTACTTGTTCGCGGTGGCACGGCTGACTGTAGACTCATGAACCCCGACTGCCTGAGCCACATCTTTCAAAGTAAGCGGTTTGAGCTGTTTGATCCCCTGTTCCAGAAATGGTTGCTGGATCTGAATAATCTGCTGCGCCACCCGGTACAGAGTAAGGCGCCTCTGTTCGATACTGCGCAGTAGCCAGGTGGCTCTCTCGAGCTTCCCCTTGATAAAGACAGAAAGCTTTTCGTCGCCCATCCCATTCCGGGCCAACCTTCTGTAGAAAGGACTGATCATCAATTGGGGGACAAGCTGATCATTCATCACAATCTCGTACTTATCTCCAACCTTCTCCACATTGATATCAGGTACAATATAGCGCGCCTCCGGAGCGCCGCCAAAAATGGAACCCGGTTTGGGGTTAAGGGTGCGAATAAAATCTACAGCATCCTGAACCTCTTTGACATCGCAGCCAAGCCTGGCTGCAATCTGGCGAAAACGGCCGTCGGCGGCCGCGGAAAGATATTGTTCGACAATCTTGACAGCCAGCGGCGGGGGGTCTTCCAGGCTGTCAAGCTGCAGCATCAGGCATTCCTGGAGGCTGCGTGAAGCAATTCCCGTGGGCTCAAGACTTTGCACTGTGTGCAAGGCTGTCTCCATCTCCCCGGCTGTAACCCCCAAGGCAGAAGCAAGTTCAGCCAGATCGACTTTCAAATAACCGTTTGGTTCAAGATTTCCGATGAGGTAAGCGGCAACGCTGAAGCTCCGCGGGGAAAGGCGCAGAAAACGCAGCTGTCCGAGCAGCTCCTCCATCATCGTGCGCGGGCTGCAGGCATAATGGTCGACTGTGGGATACTCGTTCCAATCCCTGCCTGCGGGATTTGGAACGTACCCCGAAGCATCCAGATCCGTATCCCGAAAGTATTCCTCCCAGGGAAAATCATCTTCCGGATGCTCGTCGGAAACAGTTTCTGCGGGGGGCTCCTCTTCACCCCTGGTTTCACTTTCACCCAGCTCCAACACGGGGTTGTTCAAAAGTTCTTCCTGGATAAAATCATGCAACTCCATGGTGGAATACTGCAGAAGGGCGATAGCCATTTTCAACTCAGGGGTGATGATTAACTTCTGGGTCTGCTCAATTTTTAATTGATAATCCAGCTTCATCATGGTCACTCCCCGGTGTTTATTTCGACAAATATTCGGGATATTCCTGCTTTAGCCGGATTTATGGACCGGTCATCCCCTGGATTGGCTGCTCTGGAAGAAAATATGCCTTCAAGATCACTCTATACCTGATCGTTACTTCTATCCATAGCCGCCAGCTGCCTGAAACGGTGATTTACAGCCGATTTGCTCAGCGGGGGATCAAACATCCGACCCAGCTCTCTCAGCGAGGCCTCAGGATAGCGGCGCCGCATTTCTGCAACCATACGCAGGGATGGAGCCAGGTTCTGCAACCCGGTATGCCGCTCCACTCGATCTATCATGCCCAGCTGCAGCTGGGCGGAGGCGACTACCTTTTCCAGGTTGGCTGTTTCGCAATTCACGAGGCGGTTGACCTGGCTGCGCATGCTC
Organism: Bacillota bacterium; assembly: GCA_033809435.1. Taxonomy (GTDB): domain Bacteria; phylum Bacillota; class Dethiobacteria; order DTU022; family DTU022; genus JAAZIN01. The sequence goes on along the minus strand of JAPXLS010000032.1, from coordinate 5,033 downwards.
CGGATCACCCTGGCGCTTTCCAATTGCAGGAGGGCGCTGTCCGCCCCTGTAACCCTTAGAAAATCTGCGATTGCCTCCGAGTTCTTCTGGTACAGGCAATAGCAGTCCCGGCGCCGTCTGACCGAGGAGAGGATATTGAATGTCTCCAGGCAGCGTTGCAGAATAAGAGCCGCCTCCCGCGAACCGCAGTTGACCTCCAGATGATATCCCGAGCCGGCGGGGGCGCTTAATGATCCTCCGGCCAGGAAAGCCCCCCTGAGAAAGGAACGGCGGCAGCATCGCAGCGATGGAACCCGGCGAGGCATGCCAAGGGGATGATCCGGCGCCGGGCTGTCTGCGGGACCAATTTTACGCAGGAGTGATTCAATTCTATTTTTCCCGCTTACCTGCACCAGGTATCTTTTTTTCTTCAAGCGGTGTTCCTGCTTCTTCAGTACCGCCGCAGATCCGGCGCCGGCCGCTTTAAGGAGGCTGAAAAGTCGGCGGGCCAGGGCAATATGCTCCACCTCGATGCTTAAAATGTAATCACTACCGCTGATGGTCAAGTAGCCGCGCAGGAGCAGCAGTGCAGTCAGCTCGGCATGATCGCAGCAGGATGCCCTCTGTTCATGGCGAACAAGCTCCAATTTTACCTGCCGGGTAAATAACACGATCCGATCACTCCTTTGGGCAGGCAGTAAAGATTTCACAGGCCCATTCCCAGATTCAACAGCTGCGGGCACCGGATGTCCCGCAGAAATGATACCATCAGAGAATCCGGGCATGAGGCAGTGCAGCCCTGTAAAACAGGTTCCTGTTCAACCCGTCATAAATTCATGAATAGGGCTAAACTTTGTCAATATCCCTGTGGTCAATATGAATCCGGTAACGGCCCGCCAGGATTCGTCCCAATTCGATAGCCAGGGCTACAGAGCGGTGCCTCCCCCCGGTACAGCCGATGGCCACGAGCAGCTGCGCTTTACCTTCGCGAATGTAGTAGGGGATAGAAAATTCCAGCAGATCCTGAAGCTTCTGGATATATTTGTGCGTGACCATCCATCGCCAAAGATAATCCTTGACCCGGGAATCCTCTCCCGTTAAGGGCCGCAGCTGATCCACATAGTGCGGATTTGGCAAAAAGCGTACATCAAAAACCAGGTCGGCATCAAGGGGCATACCATACTTGAAGCCAAAACTCACCAGCAAAACAGGCATGCTTCTTTCCCGCTGTCCCGGTTCATACAACTCGTATATTTTTACCTTCAGATCCCGCGGTGACAGCGGAGAGGTGTCGATAATTTTGTCCGCTTTGCCTCTCAGTTCGCTTAAAGCCAATCTCTCCTCCCGGATCGCTTCGAGCAGTCCCCCATTGGAAAGAGGATGGCGCCGCCTTGTCTCCTGGAAACGCCGCAGGAGCACCTCATCGGCTGCTTCCAGAAAGAGTATTTCGTGATCAATTTGATTTTCCTCCAGCTCATGGAGGGCCTCGAAAAGATGGCTAAAAAAAGCGCCTCCGCGCATGTCGCAAACAAGGGCCACCTTGCTTATTTTACCCTCCGACTGGAGACACAGTTCAGCAAACTTGGGGATAAAGGTTGGCGGCAAATTATCCACACAAAAAAAACCAAGATCTTCAAAACAGTTGATGGCATTACTCTTACCGGCACCGGAAAGGCCGGTAATCAGGACAACCTGGATGGCATCTTCCCGGACCATTCCACTCACCCAACTTTCTAGTGATCATATGCAGATGATGCAGCCATTTCCCCAAAACCTGCGGTTGGACAGCGGCAGCACCCACATTCCGGTCAAGCCTGCCGGGGCTGTCCCAGAACATATTCTTCGATCACTTTGGCAACCCCGTCCTCGGTGTTGGGGGCAGTGATCAAGTCGGCAACGGCCAGCACTTCCGGAAGTGCGTTGGCCATCGCCACCCCCAACCCGGCATACTGGATCATATCCAGATCATTCTGGCTGTCGCCGAAGGAGATAATCTCTTCACGCCGGATATCGAGCGCAGCAGACAGTCTCCGCAGCGCCTGCCCCTTGGTGGCCTCCAGATCAGTAAATTCCAGGAAATATGGATAGGGTTTGATCATGGTAAATTCCCCCGGATGCGAAGAATCCAGGGTGGCCCTTATTTTATCAAATTCTCCATCCCAGTTGAATATGGTTACTTTTGTCGGATCCCACCCTTGCTGTTCCAGGAATAGATCGAGCCGGCCCACGGTTTCAACGGCAATATCATATTTTTCACGGTAACGCGATGAAAAATAGTTTTCCCTGTTTATATACACGCGCTCATCAATATAAGCACAAACCTCTTCACCCTTTTCTTCAGCCACCGCTGCAATGTGGACGGCCAGATCATTTGCCAGTGGCCGGTGGTAAAGAACACGGCCCTCTCCGGCAGTCTTGATCAGGGCACCCTGATAATTGATCATGGGCCAGTCGGAATTCAGGGACAGCTCTTTCACAAAGGGCAAACTGGTCAGGTACATCCTGCCGGTGGAGATGGCAATGATAACTCCTTCCTCGACTGCCTCCCTGATGGCCCGCTTGCTGCGCGGCGATATTCTGGAACTGTCATCAAGAAGCGTTCTGTCCAGGTCTATGGCCAGCATCCGGTAACGCATGAAAACCTCCTTGACGTTGCCTTTCTAAATGTATTATAACATAAGCGATTTTACGGCGAATTAGAACAGCGGGCGGAAAAGCAGCCAGTTTGCCAGATTCATAGAGGATAGTTGCGGGAGCTGCACCTTGCCCCTTTCAAAGAAGGGATATGCGGAAAGGTTAACCGCACTGTCGTAACCTGCAGGCCGACAATTAACTTTATCTGACAAATGCCTGCTTCTTCCGGTTTTTCTCTGCAAGACCGCTCCTAGAGGTGAAGCCCCTCGTAGATCCTTTCAGCCAGGATCCGGCTGATGCCGGGAACTGCGGCAAGATCTTTTTTAGAGGCGCGGTACAGCTGCTCCAGGCTGCCGAAGTGTTTCAGCAGCGCCGCACGGCGCTGCGGGCCGATGCCTGGAATCTCCTCCAGCCTGGAACGGGCCGCATCCCGCCTGCGCAAGCGGCGATGATAATCCAGGGCAAAGCGGTGCGCCTCGTCCCGGACACGCTGCAGCAGTTGCAGCAGAGTGCTGTTCGCCGGCAGGAGCACCGGTGTTTTCTCCCCTTCAAGAAATATCCGGTCCGGGTTCTCCGCCAGGGCCAACATGGCTGCTCCGGAATATACGCTGTCATGCAGGACCCGGCGAGCCGCATTGAGCTGCCCCTTGCCCCCGTCTATAAGGATCAAATCCGGCCGGGGCCATCCCTCGCGCGACACCCGCCGGCGCAAAACCTCCTGCAGGGCGGCATAATCATCACCGGGCGAGGTTTTCCGGAGGTGAAAGCGGCGATAACCCTCCTTGAAGGGGCTTCCCTCCTCGAATACCACCATCACTCCCACGGCGGCGCCGCCGTGCAGGTGCGAGATATCGTACCCCTCAATTCGACGGGGCGCCTGCTTCAACCCCGCCAGCCGGGCCAACTCTTCCAGGGGCGCAAGTCCTTGACGCTCAGCCCTTTCCTGCTCATCCTGCAGCTTGAGCGCTCCGTTTCGCAGCGCCAGTTCAACCATTTTTCGGCGCGCACCCCGGCGCGGCACTGTCAGGGCCACCTTCATTCCCGCCAGATCCCTCAACCATGCCTCAAGAGTATCCCGGTCGTTGGGTTGGTCGGAAAGGAGAATCTCTTTCGGGGGCTGTGCACCGCGGCTGTAGTATGACTTGACAAATGCCCCCAGTGCTTCGCCGTCACCCGCATCCAGCGCTGCACGGCCCAGGGGAAAGTGTTCGCGGCGAATAAGTTTGCCTTCCCTGATAATAAACAGGTGCACCGCCACCGCCCTGTCACCGCGCACCAGAGCGAGGACATCACGATCCTCCACTTTCTCCAATAGAAGCATCTTCTGCTGCTGCGAGGTGACACGCCGGATCGCCTGCAGCTGGTCCCTCAAACGAGCCGCCTCTTCAAAGCGCTCCTTCCGCGCCGCCTGCTCCATCATTTCCCCAAGCCGCCGCTCCAGAAAATCACGCCGCCCCTGCAAAAAAAGCACTATCTGCTCGACGAGCCGGCTGTAGTCTTCGGGGGACACCTCCGCTGCTCCGCGGCAGGGCCCCAGGCAGCGTTTCATCTGGAAATTCAAGCAAGGCCTCTCCGCTGCAGGCTCACCGGTGAGATGGCGCCGGCAGCGGCGCAGGGGAAATATTTTCCCCAGCAGGCGCATGGTTTCGCGAACGGCCCCGGCATCGGTATAGGGTCCAAAATAAAGGGCGCCGCTCTCCTCGGCCTCCCGCTGCTGTCTTGCCAGCCGGCTTTTGCCCGGACGGCGGCCCTCCCTTTGCGAAAGACGCAGATATTCCAGGCGCGGATACGGGCCCCCAGTCAGTCGAAGGCAGGGGTAGTCCTTGTCGTCCTTCAGATCTATATTGTAGCGGGGCCGGTATTCTTTGATCAGGTTGCATTCCAGGATGAGCGCCTCTACTTCGGAATCGGTGACAATGTACTCGATCTCCCGCATCTGTTTCTGCAGTGCCTGAACATTGGGAGCCGTGGCGCCGTTAACAACAAGATAACTCCGGACCCGCTGCCGCAGCGAACGGGCCTTGCCGATATAGATAATTGCGCCCACGGCATCCTTGATCAGATAAACGCCGGGAGAATCAGGAAAATGGTGTACCTTTTCGGCAAGCTCAGACCATACAGCCATTGGTAAATCCTTTCCGGATCACTCTTGTGCTGCTTTTAAGGCGCCTGGATCGATGCCGCTTCCAACGGCTGCTCCAGGGCCCGGCGCAGCCAGCGGCCGGTATACGAAGCCTTTGACGCGGAAATTTCTTCCGGCGTCCCTGCGGCAACTACACAACCGCCTTCCTCGCCCCCCTCCGGACCCAGGTCGATGAGGTAATCGGCCCGCTTGAGCACATCCATATTGTGCTCGATGACAATTACCGTGTTTCCGGAGTCAACCAGGCGCTCCAGAATCAGCAGCAGTTTGCTGATAT
>JAPXLS010000031.1:0-15915 GCA_033809435.1 Bacillota bacterium | reverse complement strand
AGCTGGAAGAGGATATTAAAGGGAAAAAATAATTTGACCCCCGACCCGATTTTTGATATGCTCCGATCAGGAAAAATCAATATTCATTGCCAAGAAGAAGCCACTGCTTCTCACCCTGGGGCGCCCTTTCGGCAGGCTGTCGCCAGGGTTAGCCGGACCGGAATAGGGATTGGTGAGCAGGTGGCAACACCTGCTCTAATTTTTAATCTAAGGAGAATGCCATGGCAGGAGGTGAAAAAGATTACGAAAAATTTGTTCGTCAATGAGCAAATTAGAGCCCGGGAAGTGCTCGTGATCGATGCCGAGGGCAATCAGCTTGGAGTGATGGCGCTCAAGGATGCTCTTGAAACGGCAAGTCAGAAAAGGCTGGACCTGGTGAATGTGGCTCCCAACGCGCGCCCGCCGGTATGCAGGCTCATGGATTTTGGCAAGTACAAGTATGAGCAGAGCAAAAAAGAGCGTGATGCCCGTAAAAAGCAGAAAATAATCACGCTTAAAGAGGTCAAGCTGCGTCCCAAGATTGAAAAACATGATTTCGCGGTAAAAGTGAAAAACAGCCGCCGCTTCCTGGAAAGTGGGGACAAGGTCAAGGTGACGGTGATGTTCAGGGGCCGGGAGCTGGCCCATCCGGATATTGCCCACCGTCTTTGCCGGCAGCTGGCTCAGGACCTGGAGGATTGTGCTGTTGTTGAGCGCAGCGCCAAACTGGAAGGTCGCAACATGACCATGATACTGTCCCCTAAATCATAGTTGAAGGAGGCAGGAAAATATGCCTAAAATGAAAACCCACCGGGGGGCTGCAAAACGTTTCAAAAAGACCGGGAGCGGCAAGATCAAGCGCTTTCGGGCCTACGGGAGCCATCTCCTGACGAAAAAAAACGCCCGCCGTAAGAGAAGGCTGCGCAAATCAACTGTTGTCAGTGCTTCCGATTACAAGCGGGTGGAGAAGCTTTTGCCTTAATATAGAAGGGAGGTTTTGATCATGCCCCGTGTCAAACGAGGACCTGTCGCCCGCCAGAGGCGCAAGAAGATAATGAAACTGGCAAAAGGCTATTACGGAGGCAAGAGCAGACTGTTCCGGACGGCAAATCAGCAGGTCATGAAATCGCTGTTCTATGCTTATCGGGATCGCAGGCAGCGGAAAAGGGATTTCCGCAAGCTCTGGATTACCCGGATCAATGCCGCCGCCCGTTCCAACGGGCTCTCCTACAGCCGTTTCATCAGCGGCCTCAAGAAGGCCGAAGTGGAGATTAACCGGAAAATGCTTGCCGATATGGCCGTTCATGATCAGGCCGGCTTTAACAGGCTGGTGCAGGTGGCAAAGAAGCACAGCTAGCGCTTTTAACTTCCCCGCCCTTTCCGGGGCCGGGGATCGATATATGGGGGGCTTTTAAAATTCCTTTTCGGGGATCCCCGGGAGAAGACAGAAACAAGAATTTGGAGGTGTTGTCCGTGTCCAAACAGTACCTGGTAATCGGCGCCGGCCACTTTGGCCTGAGTGTAGCCGCCACCCTTTACGGGCTGGGGCATGATGTGACGGTGGTGGATATCGATGCTGCGCTGGTGCAGCAGATTGGCAAGTCGGTATCCCGCGCCATTCAGGCGGACGCCACCGGTGACGCAGCCCTGAACTCACTGGGGATCAAGGATTTTGATGTTGTCGTTGTGGGAATTGGCCGGGAGATTCAATCATCCATCATGGTCTGTATCCTGCTGGTGGAGATGGGGGCCCGTTATATCGTGGCCAAGGCGCAGTCGGAGCTGCACGGCAAGGTGCTTTCCAAGATTGGAGTGAACCGGGTGGTTTTTCCGGAGCGGGATATGGGGCAGAAGCTGGCTCACAGTCTCAGCGCCTTCAACATTGTGGATCTGATCGAGCTCTCCTCCAACAGCAGCGTGGTGGAGGTGGCCGCGCCTGCGGAGATGGTGGGGCGTTCCCTGCAGGAACTCAACCTGAGAGCGCGTTTTGGGATCAATGTCATCGCTTTGCGGGACAAGGAGGGCAAGACCAATATCTCCCCGGGAGCGGAGGACAAGATCAGGCAGGACGATCTTATTGTTGCCGTGGGTGATATCAAAGCCCTGAAGAAGATGGGCTGGATCTGATTTGCCGGTAACAGAGATCAGCAGCAGTGATAATACTTTTGTAAAAGAGTACCGCCGTTTGTCCGCCGCCTCCAGGTACCGCCGCCGCACCGGCAGGCTGGCCATTGAGGGACCCCGCCTGCTGGAGGAGGCGCTGGCGGCAGGACATATTCCCGAGGTCGTATTTTTTACCCGCAGCTATATCGAAGGCGGCGGCAAAGAGATCCTTTCCGGCCTGCCGCCGGAATCACGCCGCTATCTTCTTGCCCCTTCACTTTTTGCCGGGCTGGCGGATACGGAAACTCCGCAGGAAATAGCGGCGATTATTCCCTACCGCGGGCCCGATTCCGCCGAGATCGCCGCCCGCCCCCTGAACCTGGTTCTGGTGCTGGACCGGATCGGGGATCCCGGAAATATGGGGACCATCATCCGGACCGCCTCCGCTGCCGGCGTTGATGCCCTGTTCTACGGTCCGGGCAATGTTGATCCCCACAGCCCCAAAGTGCTGCGCTCCACTGCCGGCGCCCTTTTTCACCTGCCGCCCGCTGCGGTGACAGATCTCCTTCAGCTGGTGCGCGGCCTGCAAAAAAAAGGCATGACCGTTATTGCCGCCAGGCCGCAAGGCGGGCGCCTGTACTGGGATGCGGATTACCGGGGAAAGATTGTGCTTCTCATCGGCAGCGAAAGCAGAGGTCTTTCGGCGGAACTGTCGGAAGCGGCGGATCTTGCCGTCTCCATCCCCCAGTCTTCGCCTCTTGAATCGCTGAACGCCTCCGTCGCCGCCGCCCTGATCATGTACGAGGCTCTCCGCCAGCGCACCATGACGGGCGGTGCCCCCAGGGGCAGCTGACATTGACACCGGGGCGCCAATACCGGCTTAAAAAGTAAAAAAGTAATGCACAAGGCAGCGTGACTGCCGGTTGTTTTTGGCGGGTCGCTGTGCTATAATTCACCTAAATTATTCATGACTGCGATGAAGGGGAAAAGTAGGCCGGAAGGGAGCCGCCCAGGGAGGCAGGGCCGCGACTGCAAGCCCCGCCCGGCGCCGCCCGCTGAAATTCGCCCCGGAGCCCCCGGCTGAACGGCCTCACCAAAGGCCCACTAGGCCTGCGGCGGATGATCCCGTTATCGATCTGAAGCGGAGCCGTTTACGGCTAATGTGGGTGGTACCGCGGAAGGCAGCTTTCGTCCCTCGAAGACGAGAGCTTTTTTTTAGAACTGGAAGGGGGGCGGCAGAGGGATGCTTGACAGGATTGCAAGACTGGAGGAAAAGGCGCTGCAGGAGATTGGCCTGGCGCAGAGTCTGGAAGCGGTGAAGGCCCTGCGGGTACGCTACCTGGGCAAGAAGGGGGAGCTGACGGCGCTGCTGCGCGGCATGGGAGAGCTGGCGCCGGAAGAGAGGCCGCAGGCCGGCCAGAGGGCCAACAGTCTCCGGAACAGACTGGAAGGGCTCTTCAGCCGCAGGGAAGAAGAGCTGGAGGAGGCTGCAGCCGCCTCGCGCCTGGAGGATGAAGGGATCGATATAACCCTGCCCGGAGCACCTTTCAAGCAGGGGCGCAAACATCCTATCACTCTGGTCCTGGAGGAGATCAAATCCATTTTTACCGGTCTGGGCTTCAAGGTGGCGCAGGGACCCGAGATCGAAAGCGATTACTACAATTTTGAGGCTTTGAATATACCTGCCGATCATCCTGCGCGGGACATGCAGGATTCATTCTATTTCACGCCGCAGATCGTGCTGCGCACACATACTTCCCCGGTGCAGATCCGGACCATGGAGCTGCAGGCGCCCCGCCCGCCGCTGCGGATTATCGCGCCGGGCAAGGTGTACCGGCGCGATGATGACGCCACTCACACACCCATGTTCCACCAGGTTGAGGGGCTGGCAGTGGACCGCGGGGTAACTTTTGCGGATCTGAAAGGGACGCTTCTGCTCTTTGCCCGGGAAATGTTCGATCCCGGTCAGCGCATCCGCCTGCGGCCCAGCTTCTTTCCCTTTACCGAGCCGAGCGCCGAGGTGGATATCGCCTGCGTCATGTGCGGCGGCCAGGGCTGCCGGCTCTGCGGCCAGTCGGGATGGCTGGAGATTCTCGGCTGCGGCATGGTTCACCCCCGGGTGCTCGAGGTGAGCGGTTATGATCCCGAAGATGTGACCGGTTTTGCATTCGGGATGGGGGTGGAGCGCATCGCCATGCTCAAATACGGCATTGACGACATGCGCCTGCTGTTTTCCAATGATCTGAGGTTCCTGAGGCAGTTTCGCTAGGACAGTTTGCCCGGGCCGGATTTCCTGATGGGAGGTTAATTCAAATGCGCATTTCTTACAGCTGGCTGAAAGATTATATAGAGCTGGAGCTCACTCCGGAGGAGCTGGCCGAGAGGTTGACTCATGCCGGGGTCGAGGTGGAAAGAGTGGAAAGCTTTGCCACGGCGCCCAGGCGCGTGGTGGTGGGAGAGATCGTCACGCTGGAGCCCCACCCCTACAAAAAAAGGCTGTGGCTGGCCGGAGTTGATCCCGGCAGCGGCCGGCCGCTGCAAATTGTCTGCGGCGCACAAAACATCGCCAGGGGGCAGAAGGTGCCCCTGGCCCTACCGGGGGCGGTGCTGCCGGGAAGGGGGCGGAGAAACATCGAGGCGGCCGAGCTCTACGGCATCCTGTCCGAAGGGATGCTCTGCTCGGGGGAAGAGCTGGGCCTTGAACTGGGGTCTCCCGACGGCATTCTCATTCTCGATGCCGCCTCCAGAACAGGCCAGCCGCTGGATGAAGCCCTTGAGCTGGAGGACCGGATTCTTTCCCTTGACCTGACGCCGAACCGGGCTGATTGTTTGGGCCTGCTGGGAGTGGCTTACGAGGTAGCCGCACTGACGGGCGCGGCGGTGAAGCACCCGCCGGCGGAGCCGCCGGAAGTCCGGGAGCGAATATGCGAAAGCCTGCGGGTGGATCTGCAGGAGCCCGCGCTCTGCTCCCGCTACACGGCGCGGCTCATTGAAGATGTGGTTGTGAGACCTTCGCCCCTGTGGCTGCAGCTCCGGCTGCTCAAATCCGGCCTGCGCCCCATCAGCAATATTGTCGATATAACCAACTATGTGATGTGGGAATATGGACAACCGCTGCATGCTTTTGACTATCACCTGACCCGGGGCGGGGAGATAATCGTCCGGCGCGCCCGGTCCGGGGAGAGGCTGATTACCCTTGACGGGGCGGAGCGGATCCTGGACGAGGATGTTCTGGTGATTGCCGATGCCGCCGGCCCGGTGGCCCTGGGCGGGGTCATGGGGGGTGAAAGCAGCGAGATCAATCCCTCCACCCGCGCAGTTCTGCTCGAGGCGGCTCTGTTCAACGCTGTCAGTGTGCGGCGCACCGCCCGCCGTTACGGCATACCCTCGGAGGCCTCACAGCGTTTCGAGCGAGGGGTGAACCCTGATTGGGTGGCGGAGGCCTCGGGACGTGCGGCGCTGTTGATGGCGAAGCTGGCCGGTGGAAAAGTGTTCCAGGGACTGGTGGACAGCCACCCTGTCCCCTTTGAACCCCGCCGGGTGACGGTGCGGCCCCACCGGGTGAGCGAGATTCTCGGCCTGAAAGTGCCGGCGGCCGAGGTAAGCGATATCCTGAACCGGCTCGGCTTTGCCGTGGAGCCGGTGGGACGGGGCCTGGAGGTGACGGTGCCCCCCAGGCGCAATGATATAGTTCTGGAGGAGGATCTCGTTGAAGAGGTGGCCCGGATTTACGGCTACGAAAAAATCCCGGCAACGCTGCCGCGCGGCGAGCTTGCAGAGAGCAGGGAAGAGCTTCCCGAAAGGCTGCAAGGACTGGCCCGCGATGTTTTGACGGCCTGCGGTTTTAACGAGATCATCACATTCTCATTTATCAGTCCCGCTGCGCTGCACAGCCTGCGGCTGCCGGAGGGGGATCCCCTTCTTGCGGCCATTCCCATGCGCAATCCGCTGTCGGAGGAGCAGAGCATCATGCGCACGACCCTTTTACCGGGTCTGCTGAAGACGCTTAAGGATAATTTTTATCACCGGGCCATGGATCAGCTTCTTTTTGAGATCGGGTCGGTGTATCTGCCCCGGCGTCTGCCCCTGGATGAGCTGCCGCAGGAAAGGCTGCGCCTCTCCCTGGCGGCTACAGGGCTGCTGCCCGAAGCGAACTGGTACAGTGCCTCGCAGCCTGCCGGGTTTTTTGTGGTAAAGGGAGCTGTCGAAACCCTGCTGGATCGTTTCGGCATCAAAGGAGCGGAGTATATTCCGGCCGGTCCGCCCTTCACCCATCCCACCCGTACGGCCCGGCTCGTGATCAACGGCCGGGAAGCCGGTTTTCTGGGCGAGCTGCGGCCGCGGGTGGCCGAAAAATGGGATTATCCGCAGACCGTTGCCATTGCCGAGCTGGACCTGGAGCTGCTTGTCAGCGAAGCCGATCTGATGCCCCGGGTGGCGCCGCTGCCGCGCTACCCGGCCGGACTGCGGGATATGGCCGTGGTTGTCCCCCGGTCCCTTCCGGCCCGAACACTGGAGCGGACAATCCATGAGGCCGGCGGCGGCCTGGTGGAGCATGTGGCCCTTTTTGATCTGTACATGGGGGCACAGATCCCCGGGGATAAACGTAGTCTCGCCTTTACCATCACTTACCGCCATCCGGAACGGACCCTGACCGAAGCGGAGATCAATACGGTTCATTCGGATATAGAGAGGGCGCTCAACAAATTGGGAGCGGAGCTGCGCCGCTAGGCGGCAGGATATGGGGCAGCTTTTCACGAAATAGTTGAATAAAATCCTGCTGCAGGCGGGGGGAACTCCTTCGTGGAAACAAGGCCAAAAAACCGGGTTACCGTCATGATCATGGGGGAAGAATATACCATCAGGGGGGGCGGTCCGCCTGAATCGATGGAGAAAGCCGCCGCACACGTGGACCGGCTGATGCGATCTCTGTCGGAGGAGAACCGCCGGCTGAACAGCTATAAAATTGCCGTTCTGGCGGCCATCAACCTGGCAGATGAGCTGTTGAAAGCAAAAGAGGGTTATCCCCGCTTCGAAATCGAGGAGAGGGAAAAGGAGGGAGAGGATGAACTGGTTTGATTATCTGCTACTGGGTATTGTCGCCTTCTACTTCATCGGAGGGTTGATCCAGGGTGTGCTGAAACAGCTTTTCAGCTTGTTTGGCTTTTTCATTGCCCTGGCCCTGGCCCTGATGGGGAGCCGCTGCCTGGGCGGCTACGGCGCCGCTCTGTTGAAACCCGAATACTTTGTACCCTATGAAGAGGTGCTGCAGCGCATCGGCATAACGCTGACGCCCGAAGGGATGATGGAACTTGCCGGGAGCGCCCTGGCCTTTCTCCTTCTCCTGGCTCTCCTGCTGATCCTTTTCCAGCTGCTGATCCATTGGGCTACAAAGGTGAACAAGGTCCCGGTGCTCGGTTTTTTTAACCGCCTGGCCGGCGCCCTGTTCGGACTGCTCATGGGGCTGTTGATCGGTTTTGCCCTGATCAATGCAGCGCTGCTGCTGCCGCTGCCCTTTCTGGACGGCGCCCTCCGGGGTTCGCTCGTTGCCGGATACATGGATCTGTACCTGCTGCCCCTGTTTGCCGGGCTCAAGGAAGTCTTTATCGACTTTCTCCTGCGCGGCGGGAGCGGCGGGATTCATGAGAGGACGTTTGAGTGGATTTGGATAACTGGGAAGTAGCTGCAGCTCTGGAGCGAATGGCCGGGCTGCTGGCCTTGAAGGGAGAGAACAGCTTCAAGGTACGGGCCTACAGCCAGGCTGCCCGGCAGGTGGTCCGGTTGACGGAACCGCTGTCCGAGCTGGCTGCACAGGGGCGGCTTGAAGAGATTCCCGGCATTGGCAAGGCTCTTTCCCTGAAGATCGAAGAACTTGTGGCCACCGGACAGAGCGCTTTCCTGGCCCGCCTCGAGGAAGAGCTCTCCCCCGAACTCCTGACTCTCTTTTCCATCCCCGGGGTGGGCTTCAAAACTGCGGGAACGCTGGTTCAGGAATTGAAACTGGAAAATTTGGAGCAGCTGGAGCAGGCGGCGCGTCACGGTAAAGTGGCCGGGTTGCCCGGTATGGGAAAGAAGATGCAGGAGGGCATCGTCGATTTTTTCCAACGACGCGGCGAAGAGCCGGTGCGGTTTCACCGCGGTGTAGCCCTTCCCCTGGCTTTGCAGTTGCAGCTATTTCTGGAGCAGCTGCCCTTTGTGCTGGAAAGCTCGCCTGCCGGAGAGGTGCGGCGGGGCACGGAAACCGCCGCCGGGGTGGTGTTTGCCGTCTCCCTGCAGGAGGGGTCCCGGGGGCTGCTGGAGAAAAAGCTGATGGGGTTACCTGGAGCCGTCAGCCTGGAGGCTGTGGAGGAAGGTTTCCACCTGGGCACGGTGGCGGGGATGCCGGTTCGGGTGGTGATCTGCCCTGCCGGAGAGTATCCCACCCGCCTGGCCCTGCTGACGGGAGCGCCGGCGCACTGGGAGCAGCTACAGGAATATGCGGATGCGGCGGGGTTTCGGTTAAGCGGTGCCGCCCTGGAAAAAGATGGACTCCGGGTGCCGCTGCGGGGGGAAGAGGAGCTTTACCGCACCCTGGGGCTGCCCCTTGTCGCTCCCGAACTGAGGGAAGGCTGCGGAGAGATAGAGCTGGCCGCCGCCGGCGAGCTGCCTGATCTGGTTGAACTGTCCCGGATCCGGGGCGATCTGCACCTGCACAGCCGGTGGAGCGACGGCAATGCCACCATAGAAGAGATTCACGCCGCTGCAGGAGCAATGGGTTACGAGTATATTGCGGTGACCGATCATTCCCCCTCGCTGAAGATCGCGGGGGGGCTTTCCCCGGAGCGGCTGGCGGATCAGGTGGAGCGGATCAAAGAGCTGCGGCAGTCCGGAGGATGCCACATATTTACCGGTGCAGAGGTGGATATTCATTCCGATGGTACTCTGGACCTGCCAGACGAGATTATGGGCGGCCTGGATCTGGTCATCGCCTCGGTGCACAGCAATTTCCGACAGAGCCGCGGCGAGATGACAGCCCGGATCTGCCGGGCCATGGAAAACCCCTTTGTGCAGGTTGTTGGACATCCCACGGGCCGCCTTATCGGCAGCCGCGGCGGCTATGATGTGGATGTGGAGCGGCTCATCGAGAAGGCTGCGGAGACGGGTACGATCCTGGAGATCAACGCCTCGCCGCAGCGGCTCGATCTCCCGGAAGCGTACCTGGGCCCGGCCCGCCGCAGGGGAGTGCGGCTGCTCATCAACACCGACGCCCATTCTACGGCTACAATGGCGGATATGATTTACGGCGTTACTGCGGCGCGCCGGGGCGGACTCGAGGCGGGGGATATCCTGAACACCCTTCCCCTGGATCAGCTGCGGAAAGCCCTGATGCTCAAGGGGCGCCGGGGGGGATGAAAGACGGGCTGCCGCCGCTGGCCTCCGCATTTTATCAGTATGATACCGTAAGCGCGGCCCGGGCCCTGCTGGGGCGGATTCTCTGCCGCGAAACAGCGGAGGGGCTCACGGCGGGAAGGATCGTGGAAACCGAAGCCTATCTGAGCAGGGATCCCGCCAGCCACGCCTTTCGCGGAAAAACAGATCGCAATGCACCCATGTTCGGCCCCCCGGGCCGGGCCTATATCTACTTTATTTACGGCAGTCATTTTTGCTTCAATGTGGTGACTGCACCCGCCGGCACGGGTGAGGCGGTCCTGGTGCGAGCCCTGGAACCTCTTTACGGGCTGGAATTGATGCGGCGGCGGCGCGGCAAAGGCAGCGGCCCGCTGCATCTGACGGGCGGGCCGGGCAAACTCTGCCGGGCTCTGGATATTGACGGTTCATTCAATGACCATGATCTGCGCCGCACTCCACTGTGGATTGCCGCCGGCAGCGAAGTTGAAACCGGCGCCGTCATGAGCGGACCCCGGATCGGGATCAGCCGGGCGGCGGAGAAACGCCTTCGTTTCTATATAAAAGACAACAAATATCTTTCGAGGAGATAGCCATTGGCCATGCCCGATGTGATTACCGGCCGGGAAATCAAATCGCTTGAATTCAACGAAATCAGGCGGCGGCTGGCCGCCCTGACCGTTACGCCCATGGCGCGGCGGGCGGCGGAAGGACTGCTGCCCTCTCCGGAGGCGGAGCTTGTGGAGCAGCGGCTGCAGGAAACGGGAGAGGGGAGGCTGCTCTGCACCAGGGGCTCCTTTTCACCCCCACCCGTTGATGATATCTCGCTCCAGGTGACCCGGGCTGAAAAGGGCGGTGCGCTGCAGGGGAGCGAGCTGGCCGCGGTGAGCGGCTTTTTGAAAGGGGTGCAGCGCTGTCTCCGCTTTTTCGGGGAGGGCGAGAATGCAAAAATATATCCCCTGCTGGCCCGGCTGGCCCTCTCCCTGGACGGATGCGAGGCCCTGGGGCGCGAACTGGTTCGCTCTGTTGACGACGATGGGGAGGTTCTGGATGGCGCCTCCCCCGAATTGACTGCCCTGCGCCGCAGTGAGCGCAGGCTTGAGGATAAAATCAGGGAGAAAATGGATTCTTACCTGCGCAATCCTGCGCAGCGGCGGCTGCTTCAAGAGGCGCTGATCACCCTCCGCGGCAATCGCTTTGTCCTGCCGGTGAAACAGGAGCACCGCCGGCTGATCAGCGGGGTGGTGCACGATCAATCGGCCAGCGGGGCCACCCTGTTCATCGAGCCCATGCCGGTGGTGCAGCTGCAGAATGAACTTGCCGGCGTGCAGAGCGACATTGCCCGGGAGATCGAGCGCATCCTCAGGCTGCTCAGCAGCAGGGTGGCGGATGCCGCCTGCGCCCTGCGCAGCGACAGCTCTCTGTACGGACAGCTGGATCTGGTTATCGCCCGCGGCCGCCTCAGCCTGGAGCAGAATGCCGCACCGCCGCAGCTGCTGCTGGGAGGCAAACCGCAGCTCCACCTGGAGCGGGCGCGCCATCCCCTTCTGGGCGAAGCGGCGGTGCCGCTGACGGTATCCATGGATGAAGCATGCCGCATCCTGGTCATTACCGGTCCCAACACGGGTGGGAAAACGGTCACCCTGAAGACAATAGGGCTGCTTGCAATGATGGCGCAGAGCGGCCTGCACATCCCTGCCGGGAGAGAGAGTGTGCTCGCCGTTTTCGAGTCCATTCGCGCCGACATCGGTGACGAGCAGAGCATCGAGCAGTCTCTGAGCACCTTTTCAGGCCATTTCAAGAATATCATCTCCATCCTGGAGCGGCAGGGCCCGGCATCGCTGGCCCTTTTCGATGAACTGGGAGCGGGCACCGATCCCTCGGAGGGCGCCGCCCTGGCCATGGCTCTCCTGGCTGCGCTGGAACGAAAGGGCGGTCTTGCCGTGGCCACAACCCATATAAACGAGCTCAAACTCTTTGCCCAGGTGCAGAAGGGAATGCAGAATGCGGCCATGGAATTCGACGAGGAGACGCTGGCCCCATCGTACCGCCTGCTTCAGGGCATCCCCGGGCAGAGCAACGCCCTGGTCATTGCCGAAAAATTGGGCCTGCCGCCGGAGGTGCTGGCCGAAGCAAAGAGTATGCTGGCCCGGGGTCATGAGGATGTGGAAAAGGTTATCACCAGCCTGGTGGGGCAGCGGCAGCGGCTGGCCCGGGAAAGCGATGAGGCCTCCCTGGAGCGAGAGCGGGCTGCGGAGCTGCGGCGCGAACTGGAGGGGGAGCTTGAAAGGCTGCGGCTCAAGCGGGAGGGGATCCTCCAGGGGGCCCGCGATGAAGCCGGAAAAATGGTCCGGCGGGCCAGGGCGACAACGGATCTGCTGATCCGGGAACTGCGCCGGCTGAAAGAGGAAAGCGGCGGGGAGGCCAGGACCAGGGCCGTGGAAATACGCCGGGAACTGCAGCTGCTGCACCGGGAAATAGAGACCGAAAGTGAAATGGAAGAGGCGCCTCCCCTGCCCGCCTCGGAGCTGGCGGTGGGAAAAACTGTTTACGTGCAGAGCCTGCAGCAGCGGGGGGAGATCCTCTCGCTGTCAGGGGAAGAGGCGCTGGTGCAGGTGGGTGCCATGAGGGTGCAGCTGCCGCAGAAAGAGCTTCGCCGCTGGGAGGCGGATCCGGCCCCTGCCGGGCCTTTGCCGCCCCTGCGCTCCAGTTACACCGTTCAAAAGGAGAGCGGGATCCGTCCCGAAATAAATCTGCTGGGCAAAACCGTGGAAGAAGCTCTTCCCCTTGTTGACAAGCTGCTGGACGATGCTCTCTGGGCCGGCCTGGGTCAGGTTACGCTCATTCACGGCAAGGGCACGGGCAAGCTGAAGGAAGGGCTGCGCGCTTACCTGCAGGAACACCCGCTGGTGAGATCGATGCGCGGCGGCGCCGCCGGGGAAGGCAGCGGCGGAGTCACCGTGGTCATGCTGGCAGGCGGAGCAGGGGACAGCTCTTAGTATTGAAGACTTGCGATCAAATAAAAATGATGCGGGAGGGATAGCCCTGGAAAGACCGGATCTGGAAGAACTGATCTTGAAGCTGCTGGAGCGGGGGGTTTTTAAAACTACCGGCCAGCTGGTCCAGGAATTCAGGATGGAATATCCCCGCTCCTGGAGCGAGCTGGAGAAGGAGGGGAGGCGGCTTTTCGGGGGCACTTGCGGCGCCTACCAGCAGCCGGCCACGCGCATCAGCCAGGTCCTTTTCAATATTCCCGCCGACAGGTGCCTCTGCCGCAGGGGTGAGGAGGGATACAGCTGGAGCGCTCCGGTAGCAGAAAAGGGTCCGTTGCAGGATCCGGAACCCCCGGAGGAGTGAACCGGCGTACTGCTTTTCCGGTTGCATGTCATATCACTCCCCCCGGTAAGATTTTGTCGTGAGTGAGCCGATCCCCCCAGGGCAAGAATATACGTGAGTGATCGCCTTTGCTTGACAGTGAGCGGTAAAAAACCTATAATTCAGGTAGAAAGTTAACCATGTCGGGGTGGCGGAACAGGCAGACGCGCACGTTTGAGGGGCGTGTGGTAAACACCGTGTGGGTTCGATTCCCATCCCCGACACCAGAATTTTTAACCGGTAAAAGTCGGCAGTCTCAACTGTCGGCTTTTGCACTTCATGGTCAATCAGGGACAGCTCCGGCAGGCAAAGAGGTAAAATGGTCGAAATCATTCATGAAGGGTTTTTGCGGCTGTCCTTTATTGCACCGGCTTGCCGGGATAAGGGGGTTGGGCGATGAACAAAACCACGCTGGGTATGGCCCTGGCCGCTCTCATTCTGATGGCGATAGCTTTTTTCAAAGGGGGGTTTGAGCTGGTCAGCCAGGGCTTCATTGCAAGCGGCAAGACCCTGCTCGGAGTTTTGCCGCTAATCCTCATCGCTTTTACCGTTGCCGGAGCAGTATCCACACTGATTTCAAAGGAAATGGTGAGCAAATGGCTGGGAGAAGGGGCCGGCTGGAAAGGGCCTCTTCTGGGGACATTGATGGGCGCCCTGGTGCCCGGCGGCCCCTTTTTCTTCTACCCCCTGATGGCCACGCTCATCGTTTCTGGAGCAAACATAGGGACCATGATCAGTTTTGTGGCTGCCAAAACCCTCTGGTATGTGGGGCGTATACCGATAGAAATAGCCTTTGTCGGAGTGGAGATAACACTTATTCGCATCTTGCTGACTTTTGCCATCCCCATACTGGCGGGAGCGGCCGTAAATATCTTTTTACCCGGTTATGCTGAAAAGATCAGAAAAGAAGTGGTGCTGCTGCAGAGGAAGGGAAAAAAAGAGAAGGACAGGGGTGTTCAAACTGGCTGATGCAATTATAGTTCTCTCCCTGATGGCTGTGTTGCTTCTGTTCTTCGCTTACCGGCAGGGTAAACACCTGGAAGCTCTGAAGGAAGGTAAGAAGCTGCTTTTTGCCGTCTTGCCGCTCCTGTTATGCGCCTTTATTCTTGTCGGCTTCATGAATATACTGATACCGGAAAAAGCTTTACAGGCCTGGCTGGGAGCGGAATCAGGCTGGAAAGGCATCATCATGGGATCTGTTATCGGCGCTCTTGTTCAGGGGGGGCCCTACGCTTTTTTCCCTTTGTTTGATGCTATTTTTCGTGAAAGTATAACTGTGGGGGCCGCTATTGCCATGATCACGGCCTGGGGCATGATCAATGTGGGGCATCTGCCCTATGAATTCACCTTTCTGGGGACCCGTTTTGTGGCGCTCAAGTATGCTATATATCTGGCAGTTCCGTTCCTGGTGGGTCTGCTGGCAAACTTATTGTTTGGATGAGCGGTTATTCGCACTTGGAGTGTAGAATCTTCTCTTGCTTGTCTCCGTGAAGCCCATGAAAGGGATCATCGATTTAGGGCTTTTGGGACAAAACATTGGGGCAGGCATTGCGGGAGACAGATGCCCGCCTCGATGTTATTATAAGGTAGAAATAACCTTGAAAGGTTTTGATCGGCCCTGGACTCACTGGAAAGATGGTTTCCCTGCTTGGACGAAATAGCCGGTTTTACCCGGCCCGCTGCGGCGCTGCTCATACTGTTGCTCTCCCTGCTTCTCAGGGGCATCCTGACCCGCGTCGTATTCGGCATGGTCTCGAAGATCGCCGCCAGGTCCAAAACCCGCATCGATGTCAGCTTCTTTTTGGCCCTGGAAAATCCTCTGAAGAACTTCATCCTGCTCCTGGGGCTCTATTTCGCTCTCTCCATCCTGCCCCTGGCTCCGCCGGTCAGATTCTATCTTGTTTCTCTCTTCCGCATAGCCGTCGTGGTCTTTCTTGCCTGGGCCCTGTACAATCTTACCGAAAGCCGCCCCCTTAAAAAAATCAGCAGGCGCTACAGGCTGGACCCGCTGCTTCTCGATTTCCTGGTAAAATCGATGAAGGCGCTGATCGTGGTGCTGGCGGCGATCATGATCCTGCACCAGCTGGGCTACGACATCAACGGCTTCATTGCCGGTCTGGGCCTGGGCGGGCTGGCCGTGGCACTGGCGGCAAAGGATGCTCTGGCCAATATATTTGCCGGTATCGTGATCATTGCCGACAAACCCTTCTCGGTGGGCGACTGGATCGAAACAGCGGAAGTGGAGGGGACGGTGGAGCAGGTCTCCTTCCGCAGCACCCGGATCCGGACCTTTGCCCAGGCGCTGGTGACGGTGCCCAACGCTACCCTGGCCAATGAGGCCATTACCAACTGGAGCCGCATGGGGAAACGCCGCGTCTCTTTCAACTTAAGAATAGCCCTTACCACCCCCCGTGAAAAACTGGAGCGCTCCATCGGCCTGATCCGGGAGATGCTGCGGGCGCATTCCGATGTTCACCCCGATACCATCCTGGTTCACTTCGCGGAACTCGGAGAGAGCAGCCTGGAGATAATCCTCTATTTTTTCACAAAAACAACAGTTTATGCCGAGTATCTTGCCGCCAGGGAGGCGATCAACCTGCAGATCCTGGGGATCCTGGAAAAAGAGGGTATTGTCCTGGCCATTCCCGCCCGCACCATCCACCTTGTTCAATCCGGTGCCGGGCACCTGCCCCATCGATGAGGTTCTGTCGGGGACGAACTATATAGAAAGGATTGCCGCTGCCGAAGCAATACTGGGCTACCTGGCGGCAAAAAGGGCGCTGGTGATCGTGGCCACGCACGATCTGGATCTGGCGGCCAGTTTGAAGGGTTCTTACCGCTGTTACCATTTTACAGACAAGGTCGGCCGGGATGGTCTCCATTTTGACTACATCCTGAAAGAGGGCATTACAACAACCCGCAACGCCATCAGGCTGCTGGAGCACATGGGCTATCCCGGAGAAATTGTGGAGAAAGCCATCGCCGGGGTTAACCGCTACCTGCAACCTGAATGAACCGATTCAGGACTCAATGTAAGATCATTGGGCCGCCTGGGTAATAGGGAGGGGTGCT
>JAPXLS010000030.1:0-16141 GCA_033809435.1 Bacillota bacterium | reverse complement strand
GGTATGTGGTGCAAAATATGCCCCTGGCCATGGGCACCAGGTGGGGCGTAAAGGTGACCCGCACCGCATCGCCGCTCAATGTACTCAGCAGCTGCTCTATCTCCGGCGTATGCTGGTGTCGGCCCACACGGTAAGCCTGCAAATTTTCGGTGCAGTCGGGAAAATGAAACATCTGCCTTGGGGTGCGCCCGGCGCCGGAGACCCCGGTCTTGGCGTCGACAACGACGCTGTCCCAGTCAACCCGCCCTCCCCCGGCCAGGGGGATCAGGGCCAACAGCGCCGCCGTGGGGAAACAGCCCGGGTTGGCCACAAGCGACGCCCCCGAGATAGCCTCCCTGTTTATTTCAGGCAGCCCGTAGATCGCTTTATCCAACAGTTCCGGCGCCGGGTGAACCCGGCTGTACCAGCCTTCGTAAAGGGCGGGATCACGCAGGCGGAAATCGGCGCTCAGGTCGATCACCCTTTTGCCTGCCTCCAGAAGATGGGGGACCAGCCCGGCGGGCCGGCCGTGCGGCAGGGCGCAGAAGACCAGCTCCACCGAATCGGGGATGGAGGCGAGATGCAGCGGTTCAAGCTCCAGTTCACAGGCACGGTAAAACTGGCGGTGAACCTGGTCAAATTGTTTTCCGGCATGACTTTCCGAGCTGATGAAGCGGATCTCCACCGCAGGATGGCCGGCGAGCAGCCGCACCAGTTCGCAGCCGGCATACCCGGTAGCTCCCAATATAGCAACATCCATATCAACAACCCCCTGTAAATCAAAAAGGCCTTCTGCCCACAAAAGGACGGAAGGTCCGCGGTACCACCTTTTTTGGCCAACCTGTTCAGATTAACCCTCTCACCCGCTCTTTTTCTCGAGCGGCCCCGGTAACGGCGGGCTGCCGGGTTGGTTTACGCACCGTCAGCTAACCGGCTTCAACCACCATCTCCAGGGTGCGCTTCACCGCCCGCTTACGGTCCGGACTTTCACCGACTCCGGCTCGCTTTGCCTCCGCGGAGGGCTAATCTCCCCTTCACTGACTTGTAAATATTGATCACAATACTACCACAGAAATGAAATCTGTCAAGAGCCCAAAACACTTTTTTTCTTCGGTTCCAGGCACCGGCATTACCGATTGTAGGCGCGGCGCCTGGTTCCGGGTTCAGCAAATCCGCCTGCCCGGGGAAAACAACTACAAAGGGATATTGCCGTGTTTCCGCGCAGGCCGCTGCACCCTTTTCTGGCCCACAATGCCCAGCGCCCGGCAGAGGTACTCCCGCGTTTGCCGCGGATCGATGACCTCGTCAATCCAGCCCCTGGCCGCGGCGATGTAAGGATTGGCAAAGCTGTCCCGGTAGCGCAGGGCCAGCTCCCGGCGCAGCGTTTCCGGCTCATCCGAGCTCTCCAATTCGGGGCCGTTGATGATCTCAACCGCACTCCCCGGCTCCATGACCGCAATCTCCGCACCCGGCCAGGCCAGACAAAGATCGGCCCCCAAAGAGCGGGAACCCATGGCGATGTAAGCGCTCCCATAGGCCCTGCGCAGAATGACGGATATCTTGGGAACAGTTGCCTCACTGTAGGCATACATGATTTTTGCCCCATGCCTGATGGCGCCGCCCCGCTCCTGCTCCACCCCGGGCAGAAATCCCGGGACATCGACAAAAGTCATCAGGGGCAGGTTGAAGGAATCGCAGAAACGGACAAAGCGTGATATTTTGTGCGAAGCATCAATATCCAGACAGCCACCCTTTACCCGGGGCTGGTTGGCCACAACACCCACCGCCGCTCCGGCCAGGCGGGCAAAACCCACCACGACATTGCCGGCGTAACGCTCATGCACCTCAAAAAAATCGCTCCCATCGACAACGCGGCGAACTATCTCCCGCACATCGTAAGAGCTGTCATCATGCCCGGGAATAATCTCCCCCAGTTCATCCTGCTCCGGTTCCCGGGCCTCTGCCGCCGGGGGATCATCCAGATTGTTCGAGGGCAGGTACCCCAGCAGGGTGCGAAGGCCGTTCAAGGCCTCGGACTCGCTGCCGGCAAAAAAATGGGCCGCCCCGCTGACCGAGTTGTGAACCGCGGCACCGCCCAGTTCGTCCATGGCCGCGTGTTCGCCCGTTGCCGCCCTGATCGCTCCAGGCCCGTTGATGAACATATGGCCCGTCCCCTCGATGATGAAAACAAAATCGCTCAGCGCCGGCGAGTACACCGCCCCGCCGGCACAGGGGCCCGCAATGACCGCGATCTGCGGCACCACTCCCGAGTAGCGCGTGTTGCGGCAAAAGATCGAACCGTAGCCGTGAAGGGCGCCCACCCCTTCCCCCAGCCGCACGCCTCCCGAATCGCAAAGCCCGATCACCGGGGCCCCGTTCTCCCCGGCCAGATCAAGGACCCAGCAGATCTTTTTGGCCTGTGCCTGGCCCAGCGAACCGCCCGCCACGGTATAATCCTGGGCATAGAGATAAACGCGGCGGCCGTCAACGGTCCCGAAGCCCGTTACCACCCCTTCGCCCGGGTACTTTATCCCGGGGCCGGCTGCATCCTCCAGGCCGCCCTGGACAAGTGCGCCCAGCTCCACGAAACTGCCCTCATCCAGAAGCATCCCGATCCGCTCGCGTGCGGTCTGTTTCCCCTTCTGATGCTGTTCCTCGATTCTTTTTTCCCCGCCTCCTGAAAGAACCAGGCGGCGCTTCTCCTGTAAAAGCTGCAACTCCTTTTTCATCACTGCCTTCACCACTTTCAAAGGATGTTCCCGGCAAGGGCTGCTCCCGCACCCGCCGCAAACCCGCAAACAAGCGCATCAAACACGATAACTAGTATATCACAGAGAGAGCTGTTGAAAAAATGATTAAAAACATTATAATAAAGGGGGCACCAAATGAGCAAACCATATATCAGGGGGACGGTCCTCTTGATATAGATCATGCGGGCGTGGCGGAACTGGCAGACGCGCTGGACTTAGGATCCAGTGGGAGTCATCCCTTGGAGGTTCAAATCCTCTCGCCCGCACCAGCATCAGAGTCGTCGAACTTGACGGCTCTGATTTTGTTTTTATCTTGCTTTTCTTCGATTTGCTCGCAAATGCTACCTTATCTGTCCAATAAATGCTGTAAGGACACTCGCATCTAAAATGTAGGGTGATTCCTGCTGACACAATGGAGATAACAGAGGCATGAAAAAAGCAGTCTCTAAAACGGGACTGCTTTTCGCTGATATACTTGAATTTTATTTAGTTGCTATTCTGTTGTGTGATTCTCAAGTTCTGTGTATATGTCCCGGCCTCCGTACATAACGCGGATGATGTTGACGATTTTCTTGTCAAGATCAGGGATATAGAACACGCAGTAATTGTCCACCGGCATGATACGCAAGCCACGGCTCAACCACGGCTCCCTGCTGTATCGGCGGAAACGCTCCGGCATGTGGTTCAGCGACAGGATATTCTTTTCAAGCCGTGATAGCTGTCCCGACGCGTTCTGAACAGATTGCAGTTCAAAGGCAATATACTTGAAAATCCCCCTTAGATCCGCATTCGCCTGTTCGGAGATTTCCGCTGAATAGCTCATACGCCGTAATCCTTTCGGATTTCTTCAAAAGCGATGCTTGCCTCCTTTGTGCGCCCGGCAGTGACATCCGCATAGCCTTTTTTCAGTTCAGTGTGCAGTTGCTCCTCCGTGAGCTTGTTTAAGTTAAGCACCCGACTTTCGGGGAGCTTCATTTCAAAGGGAATCCCGCGCTGCAAAATGATTTGTTTATAAAACATATTGATGGCGTTTGATACCGGAATACCGAGTGCTGACAGGATTGTTTCAGCCTGCTCTTTTACGTCAGGCTCAATTCGAGCATATATATTTGATGTTTTTGCCATGATTCAATCGCTCCTTTCGCTCTCATCGGCAACAATTTTTATTTATATTATACCCGAATGTCCACACAATCGCAATACAAAACGAAAAGTTAATCATCCCATCTTCCGAGGGGCACCTATTTTCTGACCGCAAGCGTAAAATAGAGATACCAGGATGTAACAGTACACCTGGATAGGGAAGTAAAAGAAAATGCAAAAAAGCTGTTTAATGAACTGGGCATGAATCTTTCTACAGCATTTAACGTATTTGCAAGACAGGCCCTGCGCCAGGGTAAAATCCCTTTCGAAATATACGATCCCTTCCACAGCGCAAAGAACCAAGAAAGACTGGATCACTCGATCAGTCACGCCGAAACAGGCCAAACAACGGTGCAAGAATTAATAGAGGACTGAACAGGCAAAAAGCATGGACAGCCTGCCTTTTCTTTGAATTTATACAGCGGCCGCGTGCTGCAAGCAATTACATTATCATAAATATTTTGTTCTCTTTAAAGTTCCTTTAAACATCTTCCTTATAGTAAATATCAAACAACGGATCTGAAAGGAGGATGGTTATGGTTCCGTGTATTTTGCGTACAGTAGACTTATGTAAAGACTTCAAAAAACACCGTGCAGTCAACAACATATCGCTGTCTATAGAGAAAAAAACCATTTACGGTTTGCTGGGACCGAACGGCGCCGGAAAATCGACCACCTTGAAAATGATTGCCGGCATGCTCCATCCGACGTCGGGGAAGATCATATTTGAGGGACACCCCTGGAGCCGGAACGACCTTGCAGATATAGGCGCCCTGGTTGAGACACCCCCACTTTATGAGAATCTGACCGCAAGGGAGAATCTGAAGGTACGCACACTTCTCCTGGGTTTACCGGATACGCGCATCGACGAGGTCCTGCAGATTGTCGATCTGACGAATACGGGGAAAAAATGTGCCGGAAAGTTTTCCACGGGGATGAAGCAGCGTCTGGGCATTGCAATTGCTTTGCTGAAACATCCGAAGCTGCTGATCCTGGACGAACCGACAAGCGGCCTGGACCCCATCGGCATTCAGGATCTGAGAGGGCTGATCAGATCTTTCCCCGAACAGGGGATCACAGTGCTCCTGTCAAGCCACATTCTCTCCGAAGTGGAACTGATTGCCGATCATATCGGTATCATCAGCAATGGGATATTGGGCTACGAGGCCAAAATAAACCGGGGGGAAGATCTGGAATCACTATTTATGCAAGTCGTTGCTAAGAACAAAAGGGAGGGGGAACGACATGGTGCATTGCATTAAAGCGGAAAATCTGAAATGCCGCAGGACCTTCGCAAGGAAGCTGGTTTTCATTGCACCGCTGCTTATGGTTTTTCTTGCGGGCATTTCGGGTACATACTATGTGCAAAACGGCTATAACTGGTGGTATGTCATCCTCCTGCCGGGTTTCATCACCCTTGCCACAGCGCTGGTCAATCAGATAGAAGAAAGAAAGCTGCATTACCGGACAGTATTTGCGCTTCCCCTCCCGCTTCGTAAGATCTGGATTTCCAAGGTTCTCCTGCTGGCGATATATGTTTTGACAGCCTGCACCCTGCACCTTTCAGGGATGATTGTGGGAAAACTATTGATCAATCCCGCCTCTGCCTTCGCCATCACAGGAATGATCGCGGCAACATCGATTCTCATCGTCGCCTCGCTCTGGCAAATCCCCTTTTGCCTCTTCCTTTCAAAGAAATACGGCCTGATGGCCGCACTGCTCATAAACCTGGGTGCCGGAATTGTGCTGGGTCTTTTCGCGGCAACAGAGAGTTTCTGGTGGGCCTGCCCATATAGCTGGGCAACACGGCTGATGTGCCCGGTGCTCGGCATCCTGCCAAACGGCACCCTGGCTTTGCGGGGGGATATTTTGCTGAACCCGGGCGTTATTCCCGCCGGCATCGCCCTCTCCGTGGCGCTGTTTCTCCTGCTGCTGGCCGTGACCGCGAACTGGTTTCAGAGGCAGGAGGCAAAGTAGCATGCGCACTCTCATCCGCTGCATCCGCTCCGACATTCACAAGTTCAGGCATACGCCCATGCTATGGATACACATATTGATTCCTTTGAGCGCAGCCCTCCTCTTTGCCGCCTACTATTCCATATCCACCTGGGAAATATCGGCGAAAATCAGCGGGTATCTCGAAGTGATCGGTGTTGCATTTCCCTTGATGATCGGGCTGATCACGGGCATGACAGCGGAGCAGGAAGAACAGGCCGGAAATTTCCAGACCATGCTCTGCGGCGTAAGATCACGGGCGGCGGCGTACACGAGCAAGTTGCTCCTCCTGCTTCTGCTCGGGACCTTGTCGATCATCATTGCCCTGGGAACCTTTGCTGTTGGCTTTCAGGCCGCCCCGGCCGTGCTCTATGTCAGGGCGGGGGGCCTGCTGATGGCAGGAAGCATTTTCCTCTATATTCTGCATCTGTTTGTCAGTCTCAGATATGGCAAAGGGCTCTCTGTAGGTCTTGGAATCGCCGAAAGCTTGGTTTCCGCCCTGGCCCTGACGGGGCTCGGGGACGGAAAATGGTATTACATTCCCTGCGCCTGGAGCGCACGCCTCTGCGACAACCTTGTCTTCACATGGCTCTTCCCCTCAACTGCCCTTGGACATGAAGAAATACACAGATGTTTAATCATCGCAGCCTGTGCAGCGGCGACTGCATTTATCATAAGTCTTCTCTGGTTCGATAGCTGGGAGGGCGGGAAACCCTGCGAATAGCAAAAACCCGGCCTCCCCCGGATTTGCCGCTTAACGGATGGTTGATTTATAATTCAAGTGCATCTATTTCGAATAGGGACCCGGAAGAAAGTGAGCGCTTATGTCCAGAATACTGGTCATCGACGATGAGCCGGATATTTTGGCCCTCGTAAAAAAAGCATTACAAAAAGACGGCCATCTTGTAACAACTGCTCCGTCGCCCGAACAGGTGGAGCCGGGCAGCCTGAACCGGTACGAGCTGCTGCTGTTGGATGTTATGATGCCCGGCATGGATGGCTTTGCCTATTGCCAAAAAGTGCGAAACCTGGTAGATTGCCCGATTCTGTTTTTGACTGCCAAGACGCTGGAAGCAGATGTGATGTACGGCCTGGGTCTGGGCGCTGATGATTACATAAAAAAGCCCTTTGGCATCGGGGAATTGCGGGCCAGGGTCAATGCACATCTGCGCAGGGAAAGGCGTGAGAAGCGGAACCTGCTGGCGGTATCGGGTCTGGAATTCAGCCTGGCGGCAAAAGAAGTATCGGTCAATGGACAGAGATTGCCCTTTACAAAAACCGAGTATGGCATCTGCGAATTCCTCGCTAAAAACCGCGGCCAGGTTTTTACCAAGGAACAGATTTACAATGCCGTATGCGGTTACGATGCCGAAGGCGACAGCTTCACCATTGCCGTTCATGTAAAGAATATCCGGGCAAAGCTGGCTGAACATAGACTGGCGCCGATTTCAACTGTGTGGGGGATCGGGTACAAATGGGACTGAGAAATAAAAATATCAAACTTGGAACATTTTTTGTTCAATACTTGCTTGCTCTCTTCGCGGGCTTCCTGGCAACTGTACTGATCGGCCTGAGCCTGTTCTTCATATTACTTAAAACCGGCTTCCTCATTTCCGTCGGAGATATAGAAGCGGACATTGAAAGCAAAATAACAGTGATTGCTTCTGCAAAGGCTGTAAGTGCGGAGCTGATTCCCGAAACCTGCGAATATGCCGTTGTGAGCACAAGGGGAGAATTCTTGTCAGGAAGCCTGACCAAACCCGAAACCGATGCTGCATGGAACATGATCAAGGACGGAAGAAGAATTTCGGGCATATCACTCGTGACGGGCCTGAACGCGCAATGCTATTACCCTGTTGAGCGGAAAGACGAAGTTTGTATCATTGTATACCCGGCCCTGTCCCAGTTTCCTGCCGGATTCTTCAGGAAGCACCTGCCCGCACCTGAAATCATTTTTTTCTGGACAGTTTTTGCCGCCATCTTTGCGGAAATCATCCTGCTTTCCCGGCTTTATGGCCGAAAGATCAGCCGTAAACTGATCCCCCTCAAGAGCGCCACGGAAAAGATTCAGAATAAGGATCTTGAATTTGATGTTCAGTACACCGGCATACAGGAAATAGACGCAGCCCTGCGCTCTTTGGAAGACATGAAAAGCGAGTTGAAGAGGTCACTGGAGTCACAATGGAGAATTGAGCAAATGCAGAAGATGCAAATTTCCGCCCTGGCGCACGATATCAAAACGCCCCTTACCGTTGTCCGGGGCAACGCGGAAATGCTGAGCGATACCGAGCAAACGGAAGAACAGAGGGGGTTTACCCATTACATTTCAAAAAACGCCGATCAAATGGAACAGTACGTTCAGACGTTGATCGATCTGTCCAGGGCGGAAGCCGGCCATTTACTCCACCGGGAAAGCGTAAACACCAGAGTGTTTTTGGATGAACTCTACGGCCAGATCCATGCGCTCGTTTCAATAAAGCATCTGAACATTGAATTTGAGGAAAGGGAGCTGCCGGAATATATTGATCTGGACAGTTCCCTGATGCAAAGGGCAATCATGAATATTGTATCCAATGCGGTGGATTATTCCCCCTCCGGCGGATTGATTCGTTTCACCGTATCGGCGGAAAAGCATAAAATTCGATTCGTCATTGTGGACAGCGGGGAGGGTTTCTCTGCAGAAGATTTAAAAAACGCGGCAATGCAATTTTATCAGGGTGATTCCAGCCGCAGTTCGAAATCGCATTACGGCATGGGCCTGTTTATTGCCGATTCCATTGCAAGGCAGCATGGCGGTTCCCTGAGCATAGCAAATTCCCCCAGCAAAGGCGGCGGAATGGTAACGATTGAAATCCAGGGAGTGAGATAATGCCCTAAAAATTCGCATCTCTGCCAGCCTGCCTACCCCTTGGTAAGATTCCGTCGTGAGCGAGCCGATCCCCCTATGTAAGATTATAAGTGAGTGATCACAGCCATTCTCATTCACCCCTGTTAAACCTTTTTGGCTGTCCGATCCAGTAACCATTGGCTTTCAGCCAATTTTCCAACCGTTCGATTTCTTCATCGGTAGCGTAGTTTAAATCGTCTGCGAACAGGTTGGTACCTTCTCCAGGAATTATATCATCGGGTCTTTTGAATTCTTTAGGATCTTTTGGGCTTGCCATTTTATTATTTTCACCCCCTTCCATAGGCTTAACGTATTGCCGAAACCAGAACCCGGCTTTCCAGTAGTATGTAGATAACATGAATGGCTTTCAAACATGCCCATGTAATTCTGGGAGGACCAGATCCAAACCGCTAATTGAGTCAAGAAGCCCTGCAATAGTCATTATTAACAACCCCCTACACTATAAAGATGCAAAAAGTTTAACATATTATCGGACCGCAATTAAGCATCTGCTGTTCTTCATTCAATCTTGATTCTTGCATATAGATCCAGGTCCGTCAGGATCTGTTTGAGTTCGGTTTGGAAGTTTTGGGCCTGGTGTTCGTCAACGGTTACGCTAAAGGATACCCTGATCTGCAGATCACTGCCGCTGCGCAGTTTGGGAATTACTTTTATGCCGATACGGTTCCACACTTCAGGAGGCACTTCCCCAGAGATGTGAAAGATGCGCTTGGCGCCGGGGGGCAGCGGCTCGCCGGAAGGCACAGGCGGAACAACCGGTCCCGGTCCAACGGGCGGATACGGTTCACCTCCGGGCGGTAGGATTGTTCCGCCCTCCCTCCCAGTGGGTTCCCTTAAAGCTCTTGCCTTCCCTTTGAGCAAAAGAAACACCTGGTGTTCGAAACTGATTTCCTCAGGCCCGATCTGTTCACCAAACCAGATCCGCTCATAAGACCCATCGGCCTTCACATGGGAAGCCAGGCCAAATTCACCGCGCTCGATAAAATCAACAATTTTTTGACGCAGGGTGGCATCAGGATCAATAAGGCGGATCAGAGAACCGTCAAGAAAACTTTTACGCAGGCCCGCCAGTGGCCAGGCACCGGATTCTTTCAGCGCCGGCGGCCAATGCCTCTCGATATAGCCTGTGCCGATAGATTCGCTTAATAGACTGTCAGCCTTCAATGCGGTCATTACCCGGCCGCTCAGGGTCATCCCGCTGCTGGAGTGGCCCGCCCCCAGATCGATGACTTTCAGCCAGTCGGGCTCCCTTTTATCCAGAATAACCGCGTAGCGGTAGCCGCCCCAGACCTCGTCTCCGGCAGCAGCTTCTGCATCAGCCAGGCTCTCCTGTATACCGGCTATGTCAGCACGATCAAAGTCACCACCCAGAGTGCCCTCGGAAACCTCTTTTTGCACCCGTTTCCAGGCCAGCCACAGCTCCACTTTTTCCCGCAGCTCGCGCCCCGGCTTTTTCAGACACCAGACCAGGGCTGCCGGATACAGCCGGTCCGAATTGCCCCTTCGCTTGGTCCACGCCGCAATCTGTTCCCGAAGCCGCCCTTCGCCAGTCCACTCAGATAACGGATCAGCCACCACCAGGGTCAACCTGGGTGTATCCTCCACCGATTCGCTATCTGCAGGAAACCACACCGTAGAGATGCCGGCCCCCCGTTCAAATTCCCTCTTTACCAGGATCCGCATGGCCGGGATAATCTCTGTCTCTTCATCCAGGGAGGCCCGCCGATCATTAACTACTTTCTTCACTGTCGGCTGGTAACTAATCCGGAAGCCGTCCGTCCCCACACGCCGGAAAAAGTAGGACTTGTTTTCCAGTGCAAGAGCGGCGTTGTCTATCGAGGCTGCATCCACCTGCGGCTCCCCCAGAGCAAAGCGCAGTTCGGGCAGATGGGCCACCCGATCTACCTGACCGCCCGAAGATTCAAAAAAGATGGCTGTGCCCACCCGGAGGTGTAGATTTCGCAACGGCCCTTTGGTGTCTGCATCCAAGGCGCGTGCATGGGCATGCGCGCCGGCGATATCTGAATCGATAGCTGCAACGAGGCGAGACTCACCCAGCTGACCCAGAACTACACTTCGAAATTCCGGCACCTCCAAAGGTGCAGAGCCGAGGGTGATCAAAGGCTCGCGGCGAGCCTCCCGAAAGCCGGTCCGGTAGGCCCAGGAGATCCACTGGGCCAGCATGGCCAGTGTCCCCCGGGTCTGCTGATACTGGGAAAGAGCCTGCCATTTGCGCTGAAACACTGACAGCACCGCCGGGTGAAAGGGGAAGCAAGCTTCAAAACGCCTGCGCAAATACTCCTTGGCCCTGGCCTCGGTAACGGCACTGTCCACTGCGGTCCACTCGCGGGGTAGCTGCGTCCGATGCTCAAAACACCAGTCAGCATAGGTCCTGGAGACATTCCTGCGCACCCGTTCGCTGCCCAGCTCATCGAATAGCCGGCGCCGCACCACCTCGCTGATTTCCGTCTCATCGTTGGCAATCAGGTCCTTGGCCACGCGCCTGACCACCTTGGTGATCTTCTCCTGCCACTGCATATCCCAATCAGTCATCTCAACCTGGCTGCGGGGCAGGCTGATCACCGCAGCACAATTTGTTGTGCCGGTAACAGCTACGGTAAGGTTCTGGATAAAAGAATGAAAATGATCGGCCATGCCCCGGTGGCGGTTTAAAAAGTTGAGCACCTCGTCAAAAAGAACCAGCACCGGGCCGCCCGCCGCCTTGAAAACCCTGCCCAAGGCCTCCGTACCCGGCGGGATAGTCTGAGCCGCCGGCCCCAGTTCTCTCACTCCGGCCTCGCCGGCCAGCTGCCGGGCCAGATCGATCCAGGGCGTCTCGCGCCCCTCCTGCGGGTCCCAGGCATTGCCCACAAAAGCCGCTACCCGCGCTCCCGGCACCCGCCCCAAACCCGCATCCCGGATCAGTTCGTCTACACCCGGGTGTGCAGAAGCGGTTTCTCCTTCAGTAGCCAGGTGATAGAGTGCTGTCAGGGTGTGAGTCTTGCCGCCGCCGAATTGGGTGATCAGCGTCATCACCGGCGCAGTATTTGAAGTCTCCCCGGCCAGGCGCCGGAGCGCCATTCCGGCATGTTCCCGCAGGGCCCGGGTAAAGTAGGTGCGCGCAAAGAACTGCCCCGGATCACGGTAGTCTTCAGGAGCGCTGCCGGCGATAACCTGCTCCAGGTGAATGGCAAATTCATCTGGATTAAAGGAACGCCCTTCCCGGACCTCCCTGCGGGGTACTGCTACCCTGTACCATGGTTCCATCTCAAATCACCCCTGTTAAAATCTTATTTTGCCGCTCGAGCATGATAAACTATTGGATGGTTGCTGCGTCAACCGGCCAGCGCTTCAGCGTATTTTTCCCGCTGCGACCATAGTGCTGCTACAACCTGATAGGCTTCCAGCGCCTCAATTACATCCCCACTGACCGCACGATGTTGATCATTCAGAAAAGCGTAAGCCCGAGATTCCTCGCCCCGCACTTCCTGCGTATCTTCCAGAACAAAAAGATATGCCGAGATGTTATTCTTGTCCGGAGCGTTAATGGCTTGAATAATTCGCTCAGGATATTTTTTGGATCTGGGGATCAAGAAATCAACAGCGTGATCGTAACCGGAGCGTCCTGAAATTTTTACCCGAGGACTGTAACGTACATCGTGCTGCTCAAGATAATTTCGGACATCCTCCCAAAAATATGATAGGACCCTCGGCTGGGCCATGACAAACATGTCATTTACGGAAAGCATGGCTTGAATCAGGGAATGCATTTTCTGTCCTATGTTTTGTGCAGAGCTTTCTATAAAAAGGCGCTTGCCGTCTGTCTTTACTCCAAAGCCGTTCAAGATTGATTGAAGTACGGCTTTACGTTTCGGTGTTACACTTTCCATGCCACTTGTCCGCAGATCTGCAAGAATATAGCCATCATCGCTGAGAACAATTCTTCCATTTTCGGTATAGGCATAGACCTGCAAGTGATCATTATGCCTGTCCAAAAACGGCGTCGTCAATTCGCACGATTGGCCCAGATCCTTGGTGCTGAGCCCCTTCCGTAACCATGCTACATAGCTGTCGATCAACTGACGGCATTCCAGCGGTTTCAAAACAGCACCTCCTGATATGGAGGAATCCCCCCTATATGGCAAAAGCGACAGAAATCCTCAAAAGCAAATCCTGCATTATCAAGATCATGAAACAGTTCCGGATCAATCGGATATGCCCACTTGTCATCAAAGCCTTCCCGATAGATATGTAAATGGGTACCGTCAAGTAATTGTCCATCTGGATTAGTGTGGGGAGCGCCATTAATATCCAAGCGTACCAGTACGACAATTATACGCCCCCTTGCTTGCATTTTATACTTGGAGAGACGCATTGTCCCGCGCCATAGGTCAAGCAGGAAACGTTCGCGCTGGTCATCACCGATTAATTCATGTGTTTCATCAAGCCCCGGGGGTAAAGATATAGCGCACGGGTTAACAAAACGTTTCGGCATGACGATCAGGGCATCTGCTTCTGCTTGCGTCAGCACTCATATATTCCCCCTACCGCGGTATAGCCAATAGCATGGCATCGAGCAGCCGTTTTTCTTCGCTGCCTCTTGGGTAAAGCGCGGAAAGGGCGTTGGCCAGGCGCAAGAAATCAGGGCCACGCTCCATCTCGGATTTGATCAGCGCTCGCAAGGCGTTTGTCTGGCCACCGGCCTGCAGCAGCATGGCAGCGTGAATCCGGTCCAATGTGGTTACCTCTTCCCTGCTGACATCTTCCAAGGCCGCAGGATCTACAGCAACTTTGCGGCGGCCCCGGCCTCGTATCTTCGGTGTGCGTTCCCGTACGGACTCAGGGAAAAGGGCCAGCTGGATGCCTGTTTCCGGCTCGCTCTCGATCCATTCTGCTGCCGAGGCGGTCCCCTCTTCACCGAAAAGCTGCCTTGCCCGCTCCTTAACGGGCAACAACCGGATCACGCCTTTTTCGGTTTTGATGATCCGGTTTTCCCACCTGGGCAGGTCAATCCCCAGGGGCTGGGCAAAACGCCTCACCACATCAAAGACCAGGCTATATCCTTTTGCATAGGCGGATTCGGTGTCATCTTCTTCCTCTTTGTAGGGCTTTGCATTCTTGTTGTTCTGCCCGTTGGTGCTCTGGATGGTCCAAAGAAATAGGGCAGTCAGCCTGGCGTCCTCTTCCAGGGCGCCGGCGGCGCTGTTGCGGGCCCGGGCTTCAGCAGTGCCCAGCACCTGCTCCAGAGCAATGCGGCCGACCACCTCCCATACTTTTTCCAAATACTCGTCGAGTTTAACTTCATCGCCGGCGGCGGTTTCAACACGAGAGTAGCGGCTGAAAATTTCCAGGGCCGGCCCGATACAGGCAAAGATCAGGTCTGCTCCGCGGATACCCTGTTCCTGCAGGTACTCCACCCGATTGCCCACCCGTTCCGGCAATTCACGCAGCACTTCACCCCAGTCACCAACAGGTGCATCCACTGGGCGGGGGCGGCAGACAAGGTGGACGCTGGTGGCAAGGGCGGCGGAATCGTGGGCTCTTAATCGTCCAGGACGCTCAGTCTCAAGTGGCCAAGAAGCAGTTATTGTCCATTCGCCATTAGTAAGCCCTGAAAGAAGAGCCTCCCAGCCTTCGGTGGTCTTATGTGCAAAAACAACAGAACCGATACCATCTTTACGTAGTGTTTTACAACCTTCCCTAAAAGCTTTGGTCATAATATCCCCAAACCATTTTTTATCTTTAGGTTGGCTGTTATCCTTTTTTGTTTCGTCTTGTACTATTTCCTGGCGTTTGGGTGAAAGCATGTTTGTTGGATCAAAAGGATCGCGCAGCAAGGGATTAGCAGGTAGTACTCTTTTAAGCCACACCAAAAAGAAGTCAGACAGGTCTGCATATGGAACTGCATCATAATATGGGGGATCTGTAAACCATACATTTGCGGAATCGTGAGGGATTGGTGGAAAACATGCGTCTGCCTGTATAACCTGCCCGAAGTTCGAACCGGTTGACAATATAATACTTCTAACAACTCCTGTAAGAATATTGAGGTTGCTATTAAGAATATGATTGTAATTTATAGGTAAGTTAGATTCAACAAAGTCCCATACAATTGGTAACGCTTGTCGATTAAAAACATGGCCAACTGTTTCTCTACCAGAATCCCAAGAAACAAGAGAAGCATTTTTATCTGCTAATCGGGTACATAAAAACCCCAAAATATTGTTTGGCTTTACATTGCTTTTATGAATTAAACTGAGCAACATAAAAATAACAAGTTTTTGTCTCGCTGTGAAAAGATCACCCCATTGGAGCATACCATAGCGCTGAACACGGAAACCAAGTGTCCCGATCGGTGGCAAAGGCTCATCCGGAACCGGGCATAGCCCCTGTTTGCCTCCCAGTTCCCAATCACTAAGTACTTTTGCAAGCCATTTTTGCGCCTTTCTCACTGCAGCGTAGTCCCGCTCCTCCGGCAGCCGGTAATGCCGCCCCTGTTCACCGGGTCGCAAAGTGACCACCGCCAGTAAACGGGCACCGCCAACACGGTTACCGTCCGGATCAAATATGGCATCGGCTCCACCGCGTTGTTCGGTCAACTGCGCCCGCACCCTTTCAGGAGGCAGGATCGTGCCGCAGCAAAGGCAGGTTGCCTTGGCCCTAGATACAGACCCTTTTGGAACCTCCGAATCCAATTCCGGCTCAAATATTTCGAAATCGACCTGCGGTGGCCCATCTATCGGCCTAGTAACCTCATAGCGCAACGCCTTTTTGCGGTTTTCCTTTTTGCAAAGCCAAAAAGAACGGGCCAGCGGTATCTCGGCGCCGCAATGCGGCGATTCGCATTTAACGGTACGCGCCCAAAGGTGGGCAATTGGCACCGCCCCGTTAGGATCCAGCGGAAAAAACTGCGTTAACTCCTTCTCAAGTTTCTTTACAATTTCTTCATCAATACAGCTAAGGCTTTTTTCCAATTCCAGTCCATGTAGCGGAATATCTTCTAGAATGACCTTCAAGATGAGACAGGCCACAGGGTTCAAATCGCTGGCAAAAGTATCGCAGCCGAGACGCAAAGCCTCCAGGGGGATAGAACCGCCTCCAGCAAAGGGATCCACGACCAACGGGTTTTCTTCAGGATGGGCCGCTTTGACCAAACCCCGCCCAACCTCAAGGAATAGAGGGTTGGCCGCGCTATCCCAATTGGCAAAATCTCCGATAAACTTGAGAATAGCCTTTCTTAGGGTAATATCATCAGGCCCAACATTACTGGTTAACTTCAGCAACAGCCCACGCGCCTTATTTTTGAATTCATCAGGGCAATGCGGATCGCAGGGGTCTGGCAAAAGCAAGGCCAAAAGCATGGCCC
>JAPXLS010000029.1:0-16348 GCA_033809435.1 Bacillota bacterium | reverse complement strand
TCCTTTATGATCTCCCCTTCGGAGGCATAAAGAAGGTTGGCATGGTTCAGCGTATGATTTCCAATTTCATGTCCCTGCTCCAGGATCCTTTTGGCCGCCTCCCGGTTATTCCTCAGCCACAGGCCGGTGAGAAAGAAGGTGGCCTGAACACCTTCTTCTTCCAGCAGCTGCAGCAGGTTTTCCACTCCATCGCCGCTCCAGAGGGTTTCAAAAGTAAGAGCCACCCGCGGCGGCCCCCCCGGTGCAAAATAGATCGCTTCAGGCGGTTCGGAAGAGAGCTGCTGCAGTGCGCCGGCAACAAGCAGGCCCCCCAGAAGCATGAGCAAAACAAACCCCGTCTTTTCTCTCCGGCGCCAGGTCCTGAACATGGCTGCAACCACATCCGTGATATTTTTGACCCTGTCTCTTAAATTCTATGCGTCTCTTTTGGGGTTATGCGGCATAAAAAAAACCCTAGAAACTAGGGTTTTTCTTTCGATCGTTGCGGGGGGCGCTGTCGCCTCCCCCGGTCCCTGTCGCGCGGCGGCAGGCCCGGCGGCCTGGGCAGCAGCTCCTTGCGTGAGAGATTGATCCTTCCCTTTTCGTCAATATCGGTAACCTTGACATCCACTGTATCTCCCAGGTTGAGCACATCCTCTGTCCGCTCCACCCGGCAGTGATCCATGCGCGAAATGTGAAGCAGCCCCTCCTTGCCCGGGAGCACCTCGATAAAGGCGCCGTATCTCTCGACGCGGGTAACCTTGCCGGTATAGACCCGCCCCGGTTCAACATCGGCAATGAGCGACTCGATCATATCCTGCGCTTTCCGGCCCGCTTCCGGGTCCACGGCCAGGATATAGACTTTGCCGTCCGATTCGATGTTGATCTCCACACCCGTCTCGGCGGTGATCTTGTTGATCATGCGCCCGCCGGGGCCGATGACATCGCGGATCTTGTCCACCTCGATCTGCATGGTAATCATCCGCGGTGCATAGGGTGAAAGTTCGGGCCGCGGCCGGTCAATCCTGTCCTGCATGATTCCCAGGATGTGGCGGTATCCGCGATCGGCCTGTTCCAGGGCCCGCGAGAGAATTTCCAGCGAGATCCCCCTTGTCTTGATATCCATCTGCAGGGCGGTGATCCCCCGGGCGGTTCCGGCCACCTTGAAGTCCATATCGCCCAGAAAATCCTCGATTCCCTGGATGTCGGAAAGGATGGCCACCCTGTCCCCCTCCTTGATCAAACCCATGGCTATGCCGGCCACCGCACGGCTGACCGGAATACCGGCATCCATGAGGGAGAGCGAACCGGCGCAGACGCTGGCCATGGAGGTGGAACCGTTTGACTCCAGCACCTCAGACACCAGGCGAATGGTGTAGGGGAACAGCTCCTCGCCGGGGATAACAGTCTCCAGCGCCCTCGCCGCCAGGGCGCCGTGGCCAATTTCACGCCGTCCGGGGCCGCGCATGAAACCGGCTTCACCCACGCTGTACGGCGGGAAATTGTAATGATGCAGAAAGCGCCTCGATTCCTCGATGCCCAGTCCGTCAAGAATCTGGACATCCCGCGGCGCACCAAGGGTGCACACATTGAGCACCTGGGTCTGCCCCCGCGTGAATATGGCCGAACCGTGCGTGCGCGGCAGCACGGACACCTCGCAGCTGATGGGGCGGATCTCGTCGGGTTTGCGCCCGTCGGGTCGCAGCGATTCATCGAGAATCATGTTCCGCATCGTCTCCTGGAGCACCTTCTCGAAGAGATACTTTATATCGCGCTCATGCTCGGGATATTTCTCCAGGTATATTTCCATGGCCTCATCTTTCAGGCCGGCCAGCTGCTCTTCGCGCTCCAGCTTGTCGGCATTGCGCAGAGCCCCGTTGATCCTGCTGCGGAAAAAAGGCTCGACTTCTGCAGCCAGTTCGGGCAGCGGCTCGAACAGGGTGAGCTCTATCTTGGGCAGTCCGACCCTGGCCGTCATCTCCTCCTGAAGGGCAATGATCCCCTTGATCGCCGCATGCCCCGCATCAAGGCAGGCCAGCAGCTCATCCCGGCTCACCTCGCCGGCCCCGGCTTCGACCATGGTCACCGCATCCTTTGTTCCGGCCACGGTGAGATGGAGACTGCTCTGCCGGGACTGCTCCAGGTCCGGGTTGATCACCGGTTTTCCATCGATGAGCCCCACCATGACGGCGGCGATGGGGCCGCCAAAGGGGATCCTGGAAATTGAAAGCGCAGCCGAAGCGCCGATGATGGAGAGCATTTCGGGGGGGCAGTTCTGGTCAACGGAGAGAACGGTGGCCACGATGTGTACGGAGTTGCGCAGCTCCTGCGGAAAAAGGGGCCTCAGCGGACGGTCCGTCAGGCGGGCGCTGAGAATTGCCTTCTCGGTAGGACGCCCTTCGCGCTTGATAAAGCCGCCCGGTATCCGGCCCACGGCATAGAGCCTTTCCTCATAATCAACGGTGAGCGGGAAAAAATCAACCCCTTCGCGGGGTTCATCCGACATGGTCGCTGTTACCAGAAGTACCGTTTCGCCGTAACTGATCAAAACGGCTCCGCCGGCCTGCTTGGCCAGCCTGCCTGTTTCCAGCTTCAGGGTTCTGCCTTCCAAATCAAGCGAAAATGTTTCCAAGCTGATAACAACCTCCTTTCATTTCTCTTTTTGTGAAACATCCTATTTCCGCAGTCCCAGACGGGCAACCACTTCCTGGTAGCGCTGCGGATAGTGCTTGCGCAGGTAATTGAGAAGGCCCCGCCGCTTTCCAACCATCTTCAGCAATCCGCGCTGTGAATTGAAATCCTTCCGGTGTGCCTTGAGATGCTCTGTCAGCGTATTGATTCTCTCGGTAAGCAGGGCTATTTGCACTTCCGGCGAACCGGTATCGCTTTCGTGAACCCGGTAGTGCTCGATGATCTCCTGTTTCTTGTCCTGGCCCAGCATATTCTTACCTCCCCTGTAATTGTTTCGCCGCAGGCCAAGAAGAAGGTCGGGGAGCCTCAAACCTAGCCCGCGGTTCATATCAAAAAAATTTTAACACAGTTAAAAGTAAAAGTAAAATCAATCGCCCGGGGGGTCAATAAAACGCGGCGGCTCCACGTACCGACCGATCCGGGCAAAACGCTCCCGGGCCGTCTTTCTGCCCCTGTCAATATCATTCCCGATCTGCTCCCGCAGCAGCAGGGGCGAGGAAAAACTGCGCGTATCGCGCAGCCGCATCAGGAAGTAGAGCGTGATCTCCCGGCCGTAGAGATTGCCGCAAAAATCAAGGATATGAGTCTCCACGGTGAGTTCATCGTCGCAGAAAGTAGGGTTGGTGCCCACATTGGTGAGCCCATAGCGGGGAGGCTGCTCCAGACCGCCCACTGCCGTCAGGTACACGCCGGTGCCCGGCCAGACCAGATGCGGAGAGGGGACCATGTTGGCTGTGGGATAGAGCAGCTTTTCACCGCGGCCGTGTCCCGCCACCACTGTACCGCTGCGGTGGAAGTAGTAGTTCAACAGAAGGGCCGCCTGCTCCACCGCTCCTTCTTCCAGAAGTTTTTTTATCGCCGAACTGCTGATGGCGGCGCCTGCAGCCTCCTCCATGGGGTGAACTGCAACCTCAAAACCCATATTTTGGCCATACTGCCGCATGAGCTTCTCTCCACCGGCCCCTCCCTTGCCAAAGGAGTAGTCATCGCCTATGCATACCCCGCTGATCTTGAATTTTTGCAGGAGGATGGAGCGGACAAATATCTCCGGAGAGAGGGAGGCCATTTCAGCGGTAAAAGGCTCCACAATGAGATAGTCCAGCCCCAGTTCGGCCATGAGGGACGCCCTCTCTTCCATGCCCGTAAGGAGACAGAAGGGTCTCCCCGGATGAAGCAGCATGGCAGGGTGGGGCTCGAAAAGCAGCACCGCTGCAGCCCCCCCTGCGGATCGGGCTTTTTTGACAGCGCTGCCGATAACGGCCTGATGCCCGCGGTGAATTCCATCGAAATTGCCCAGGGCCAGGTAAAGCCCTTCCTTTTGAAAACAGCTGTCCGCGCTGCGAATGATCTCCATGCTCCGCTCTCCTCAAGGCGCCAGGAACTTTATTGTTTTCAGAAAGCGCCCCTTTTCACATGTGCAAAAACCTGCCAGGGCTCTGAAAAGTCCCGCCCTGTCGTAAACCCGCAGCGGCTGCGGAGCCGCCCCGGGCACAGACCCCCCGGGGGGTGCCGGGGCGCCCCAGGGAATCTTCCGGCCGTCGCGAAGATCCTTGATCACCCCGTCGGAAACGTGAAGAGCCACGAAATGCGTCAGCGCCAGATCCATGGGCAACACCATACGGCCGAGAGCGCCTCCCGCGGCGGCCCTTTCCAGCTCGCCCGGAGTGTGTGCCGCACCGATATGAAAAGGACCCACAAAGAGCCTCTCCAGCGCCTGAAGATGCGCCCCACAGCCCAGGCGGCGACCCACCTCTTCTGCCAGGACCCGGATGTAGGTCCCCCTGGAGCATTCCACCTCGCAGATGATCTGCGGCTCTTTTTCCGGATAAAAATCCAGCAGCTCGAAGCGGTAAATGTGGATGGTGCGCTTTTTGACGGGGACGGTTTCACCGCGGCGGGCATAGTCGTACAGCGGCCTTCCGCGGTATTTGGCCGCGGA
This sequence comes from Bacillota bacterium, assembly GCA_033809435.1. GTDB lineage: Bacteria > Bacillota > Dethiobacteria > DTU022 > DTU022 > JAAZIN01. The sequence continues at coordinate 11,739 of JAPXLS010000029.1, read as the reverse complement.
ATATGCCGGTGTCTCCTGCTGCTGCATACCGGTCAGGGAAGAGAACAGATTCTCGATGTCCCCCTTTTCAAGGGGCGGCGGATCTTTCCTGGAAAGGATCACTCCTTCAGCATCACCTGTGGCGGTGGCGGCGCCCAGGGCGATGGAGGCGCGGTAGCCTTTTTTCAGATCCATGATGTATTCCGCGATCCGCGTTGCCCGGCCCAGGCACAGCGGCAGCACCCCGGTGGCCGCAGGGTCAAGGGTCCCGGCATGTCCCACCTTGACGCCCGGCGCGAGCCGGCGCACCCCGGCCACGATGCGGTGCGAGGTAACCCCCGCCGGCTTGTTCACGTTGATGATCCCATCCATCATATCTGCATTCCGTCAGCAGGCAAGACCTGAACAGGGTGGCCCAGGGCGGCCAGGGCTTCGCGGAGAACCTGATCCTTGACCTCCCCGTAATCGCCCTTGAGGCGGCATCCGGCGGCGCGGGGGTGCCCGCCGCCGCCCAGTTTTCCGGCCAGCGCGCTGACATCAACATTTTTAGCGCGAAAACCCACCTTGATCTCGGAATCCCTGTCTATGAAAAACATGATCCCCATCTCTACACCTGCAATATTGCGGGCGTAATTGATCATTCCGTCAAGTTCGTCCACCGTGGATCCGCACTGTTCCAGCATCTCCCGGGAGGCGGTAATCACGGCGATCTTCTTTCCGCCGTACATTTCCAGCGTGGAGAGCACCTTCTTGAGAACGAGGTAATAGGAAAGAGGGTGCTCGTCAAAAATACGCTGCGAAAGCGTCCCCGTGTTCAGCCCGTGGGATTCCAGCAGCGCCGCTGCGGTGCGGTGGGTTTCGGCAGTGGTGTTGTCATACTTGAAGGACCCGGTATCCGTGGATATGGCCACGTAAAGCGATTCAGCGATGGAGCGGGTAATGTCCGGCCCCATCGCCTGCAGCAGGTGAAATATGATCTCTCCGGTGGCTGCGGCATGGGGCTCAACAAGGTTGACGGTGCCGAAATAGCGGTTGGTGATATGATGATCGATATTTATGACCAGGCCGGCGCGCAGGATCTCATCCTTGAAATAGCCCGTTCTTTCCAGGTCGCTGCAGTCGAGCACCACTGCCGCCGCCTCCCTGTTCCAGCGGTCCCGGTGGGAGGAAATGTTTTCGCTGCCCCGCAGAAAGGCGTACTTTCCCGGGACGTGGGCCGGTGTAAACAGGCGCACGCTCTTGCCCAGCTGCACAAGGGCCTCGCCCAGGGCCAACAGCGAACCGATGCTGTCCCCGTCGGGCTGGATGTGGGAAATAAGGTTGAAGGGCCCCCCCTCCCGCAGATATTTCACCACTGTTTCCCGGCTGTTCATGGTTCCCGGGTATCCTTGTGGATCGACTTTAAAACCTTCTCTATATGAGCCCCGTATTCCAGGGAGCGGTCCTCGGCAAAATGAATTTCAGGAGCGTACCTGAGCCGGATGCGCCGGCCGATTTCACTGCGAATGAAACCTTCGGCCCGCAGCAGCACCTGCATGGTTTTCTCCTTTTCCGCCTCACTGCCGTAAATACTCACGTACACGGTGGCATGCCGCAAATCCCGGGACAGATCCACACCGGTGACGCTGGTCAGCGCAGCGATGCGGGGATCCTTGATCTCCCGGGCCAGTATCCGGCTGATCTCCTTCTTCATCTCCCCGGCAACACGCCGGACCCTGTTCAAAGACATGGTATTTACCTCCCTGCCTTCCGGCCCCGGTCAGTTGACCTGCTGCATGGTGTAGGCTTCGACAATATCTCCCTCGACTATATCATTATATCCCTCAAGAAGGATGCCGCATTCAAAGCCGCTCAGGACCTCGCGGACATCATCCTTGAAGCGCTTGAGCGAAGCCAGCTTGCCCTCGTGCACCACCACCCCGTCGCGGATGAGGCGAACCAGTGCATTGCGCGTGATTTTCCCTTCGGTGACATGGCATCCCGCAATATTTCCGATGCGCGAGGCCTTGAACACCTGCCTGATCTCGGCCTGGCCCAGGACCTGCTCCCGGTAAACCGGTTTGAGCAGCCCGCGGACCGCGGCCTCGATATCGGCAAGGGCTTCGTAAATGACGCGGTAAAGGCGCAGATCGACCTGATCCTGTTCGGAGAGGCGGCGTGCATTGTTGTCCGGCCGCACATTGAAGCCGATGACAATGGCATTTGAAGCGGAAGCCAGCATCACATCCGATTCATTGATGGCTCCGGCGCCGGCATGGATTACCCGGACCTGGACCTCGTCCAGGCTCAATTTCATGATCGCTTCCTGCAGCGCCTCCACCGAGCCCTGCACATCACCCTTGATCACCAGGTTCAGATCTTTGACCTCGCCCTCCTGGATCTGCTTGAAAAGATCGTCCAATGTGATCCTCTGCCTGCTCTGTGCCGCCGCCTTCATCTTGTGCGATCGCTTCTCAGCCACCTGCCTGGCCAGGCGATCGCTGGTGACAGCCTGGAATCTGTCTCCGGCCAGCGGAACATCGTTCAAACCGAGCAGCTCCACCGGTGTGGAGGGGCCGGCCAGACGCACCCGCTCGCCCTTGTGGTTCAGCATGGCCCGGACCTTGCCCGTGGCGGTGCCGCAGATGACGGGCGAACCGACGCGAAGTGTTCCATCCTGCACCAGGACGGTGGCTACAGGCCCCCTGCCCCGGTCCAGGTGAGCCTCGATGACCGTGCCCCTGGCTGCACGCTCGGGATCTGCTTTCAGGTCGCCTATCTCGGCCACGAGCAGGATCATCTCCAGAAGCTCGTCAAGGCCCTCCTTTTGCAGCGCACTGACATTGACATAGATTGTATCACCGCCCCACTCCTCCGGGACCAGTCCGTTTTCCGAAAGCTGCTGTCTCACCCGCTCGGGGTTGGCGCCCGCCTTGTCGATCTTGTTGACAGCCACGATGATGGGCACCTCCGCAGCCCGGGCGTGGTTGATCGCTTCCACCGTTTGCGGTTTGACTCCGTCATCGGCGGCCACGACCAGGATGGCCATGTCGGTAACCTGGGCGCCCCGGGCGCGCATGGCGGTAAAGGCTTCGTGCCCCGGTGTGTCCAGAAATACAATTCTCTTGCCTGCAACTTCAACCTCGTAGGCCCCGATGTGCTGGGTAATGCCTCCCGCCTCCCCGGCGGTAATATTTGATTCCCGAATTGCATCCAGCAGCGATGTTTTGCCGTGGTCCACATGGCCCAGCACCGTAACAACGGGGTTGCGGGCCGCCAGATTCTTGCCGGCCTCCTCGCCGTCGCCGAGCAGCTCCTGCTCAAAGGGATCATCAACAAATTCTATATCGATTTCATATTCCTCGGCCGCAAGCTCCGCGGCCTCGGGGCTCAGGGCCTGATTGATACTGGCAACAATGCCCAGGTTGAGGAGACTGGTGATGAGCTCCGCCGGGGTAACTTCAAAGAGGTTTGCCACCTCTCCCACAGTGATGCGGCCCTCGATCTTCACCCGCCTGCGCTTCTTCTTCGGCGCCGCTTTTTTGACCGCTGCGGCAGCCCCGGTTTTGCGCTCACCTTCCGCTTTCGGCGCTTTCTCCATAACTGCAGATTCCGCAGGAGCAGCCTCGCTCCGCCGTTCCTCCGCCGCGGGCGGCGCCTCTTTCTTTATTTTATCCTCATCGCTCTCCGCCTTGCCCGTCAGGATGGCGACGACACGCTGGGCTTCCTCGTTTTCCAGCGTGCTCATATGGTTCTTGACCTTGATTTCCATTCCTTCCATGATCTCGATCAATTTCTTGCTGGTAGTTCCAAGTTCCTTGGCCAGCTCGTAGACCCTAACTTTGGCCATTCAACACACCTCCATTAAAAGCCCTCCCTGCAGAGACCTTTAAGATGTAAAATCGCTCTCAGATTCAAGCAGCGCCCTTATTTCGTCAACAAGTTCTCCGGAAAGGGGATGCCCCAGGTTCTTTCCAAGCCTGTTGCCCTTGAGCGCCCTTGCCAGGCATGCCTCCCGCCGGCAGATATAGGCGCCGCGGCCGGAAATTTTACCGCCCGGGTCCAGGCAAACTTCCCCCCCCGGGGTGCGCACCAGGCGCAGCAGTTCCCGCTTCGGCTTTTTTTCCCGGCAGCCGACGCAGATCCGCAGGGGTATTCTACGCTTTTTGGACATCCTCCATTTCCGCCTCCCTAAAGTGCGATCACTGTTCCTCCGGCGGCGCCTCCGCTTCATCACCTGCGGCGACGGCAGGAACCGCTTCCTCCGCTGCCGCAGCCTCTCCGTCTTCTTTCCCCTCCGCAGCCGGCGCGGACTCCTCCACCCCGGCTGCCTCTGCTGCTGCCGCAGGATCCTCCGCCCCTGTTTTCTCCGCAGAATTTGCACTTTCCCCGGTGCTGCCCAGGCCAAGGGAGGAGAGACGCTGCTGGGCTATCTCCGTTTCACTGCAGATATCGATCTTGAAGCCGGTGATCTTCGCCGCCAGACGGGCGTTTTGCCCCTCCTTGCCTATGGCCAGAGAGAGCTGGTTGTCGGGAACAATCACCAGCGCCTCCTTGTCGCGCAGCTCCACCGAAACCACATTGGCCGGGCTGAGTGCGTTGGCCAGATATTCCTCGGGATCCTCGCTCCACCTGATAATATCAATCCTTTCGCCCCGCAGCTCGCTGCTGATGGCCTGGACCCGGCTTCCCCGCGGCCCCACACAGGAGCCGACGGGATCTACATCCGTGTTCCTGGAGTAAACGGCCAGCTTGGCGCGGTGTCCCGGTTCACGCGCAGCCGCCTTTATCTCCACGATCCCGTCGTAAATTTCAGGAACCTCGAGTTCAAAAAGGCGTTTCAAAAAACCGGTGTGGTTTCGCGACAGTATGACCTGGGGGCCCTTGCTGCTTTTCCTGACCTCCACGATAATGGTTTTGATCCTTTCATTCATGCGGTAGCGCTCCCGGGGCAGCTGCTCCTGCAGGGGAAGAATTCCCTCCACCCTTCCCAGATCGATAATGACATTTCTTTGCTCGAAACGGCGCACTGTCCCTGTTATGATATCTTCAACCCGGTCCAGAAAATCATTGTAAATCAGCTCACGCTCCGCTTCCCTGATCCTCTGAATAATCACCTGTTTGGCCGTCTGGGCGGCTATCCTGCCGAACTCCTGCGGTGTAACCTCCATCTCGATCTGGTCGCCCACCTGACAGCGGGAATCGTAGACCCGGGCCTCGTAGAGCTCCACCTCCTGGTGAGGCAGTTCCACCTCCTCGACCACCTCCAGCTGTGAAAAAACCTTGATCGTTCCGTTCTCCCGGTCAACGCTTACCCGCACATTACCGGGAGCCTGAAAATTCCTCTTGTATGCCGAGACCAGAGCCACCTCCAGGGCTTCAAAAAGTATCTCCAGCTCGATCCCCTTCTCCTTCTCTATAGCCTTCAAAGCGGCAATAAGCTCCTTGCTGTTAACCGAAATTTGGACCTGACCTCCTTTCCGAGCCCCCCTGCTTACGGCCGGAACCATAAGTGGGCTTTTTTGATTTGGTCCAGCGCTATCCTGACAGTTTCCCCTTTCTCGGTGAGCAGCTCCACGGTGTCCTCTTCGGCCCGGATCAGTTCACCGCCGAAATTTTTCTTGCCGGCCACCGGCTCGCTGGTATATATTTTTACCATTTCCCCCTGGTAACGCTTGAAATCACCCTGCCCGGCTAGGGGCCGCTCCAGGCCCGGTGAAGAAACCTCCAGAACATAGCTCTGGGGGATGGGGTCGTAGGCGTCAAGCAGTCCGGAAAGGCTGCGGCTCAGCGATTCGCAATCGGAAATGGTCACTCCGCCGGGTTTATCAATGTACACGGCAAGATGCCCTTTTTTTCCGGCGCTGTACTCCAGGCGGACCAGTTCCAGACCCTGTTCCTCGGCAAGGGGCTGCACCAGCCGGATCAATTTCTCTTTCATCTGATCAATAAACATAGATTTGCTCCCTCCAAAAGAGGCCTTTTAACAGGAAAGAGTGGGAAAACCCACCCTTTGCCGGATAAACCTGCATCGCCTTTAAAAGAGTATCACAAAAGAAGCTGAAAAGCAAGGAAAAGGAAACAATTTGTCTCTATTTCAGGTGGGGATCAATTTTGGCGGCATACCTGAGGATCTCCCAGTACATTTTGCCCCTTGCCGCAAGCCCTTTCCAAAGGCCGAGCTTCTCCTCCTTCATCAAGTGTGAAAGGTCGGGCAGGTTTACCAGCGCTACGGGCAGATCGTGCTCCTCGACATAGCGATGCAGCGCCACCTCCACTCCAAAACGCGAGAGATCAAGATCGGAAATATGGTTCAGCAGATCGCGATGCAGCGCCCGCTGGCCCGTCAGGTACGGAGCCACTTTTTGGGCCAGATCCGTGGCCACCCGCCCCTTTTCAAACAGCCCCAGGCTCATGACAGCCTTGTTATTTTGGATGGGTTCAAGCAGCGCCAGGATATGTTGCTCCGTCAGGCCGATGAGATCGGCGTCCAGAAAGAGGATGATCCCTGACCGGGTTTGCTCCAGGCCCGCCTTCATGGCGCCGCCCTTGCCCCTGTTGTCTTTCAGCTCCACGATTTCCACCCCGCTGAACTGACGGGCCGCTTCCACGGTACCGTCGGTGGAACCGTCGCTGACAACAATAACCTGATGGATAAATTTACATCTCATTACCACCGCCAGAACGCCGCCAATGGTCTTCTCTTCGTTGTAAGCAGGTATGATTACTGATATGCGCACATTTTTACCTCCCGGGAGTTATCGTTCTGACGGACAGTGAGAATTTCGGTCTGAAAGCTCTTTCAGCTCTTCCTGCAGTGCTTCCAGCAGCTGATCCCGGGGCACGGTGCGAACAACCTTGCCGCGGCGAAACAGGAGGCCGCGCTTCTTGCCGGCCGTTATGCCCACATCGGCATCCCTCGCTTCACCTGGACCGTTGACGGCACAGCCCATCACCGCCACTTTTACCGGGTGGGGATAACCCCGAAGCAGCGCGGAGACCTTTTCAACGAGGGGAAGAAGATCAATGCTGCAGCGTCCGCAGGTGGGGCAGGAGATGAGCTCGGGCCCCGCTTGAGGGCGCAGCTGCAGCGACTCCAGTATTTGCCGGGCCACGCGCACTTCATGCAGGGGATCTGCCGTCAGGGAAACGCGCACCGTGTCGCCGATACCTTCCGCCAGCAGCGTCCCGATCCCCACAGCCCCCTTGATGGTCCCGCTTTCCAGCGGCCCCGCGGCGGTGACACCCAGGTGCAGCGGCGTTTTCACCCGGGGAGCAATGAGGCGGTATGCTTCGATGGTGGTGCGCACATCGGAGGCTTTGAGCGAGATAACCGTTCCGTCAAACCCCGTTCTCTCGATAACCTCCAGGTGCCGCAGCGCCGATTCCACCAGGGCTGCGGCGGTGACACCACCGTATTTTTCCAGCAGCGGCCGCTCCAGCGAACCTGCATTTACCCCGATCCGCAGGGCGGCGCCCCGTTCCCCGGCTCTGCGGCAGAGCTCCCCCAGCTGTTCCCTGCCGCCCATGTTGCCCGGATTGATCCTGATCTTGGCCACACCCTGCTCCAGTGCCCGGTAGGCCAGGCGGATATCAAAATGAATATCGGCCACAAGGGGTACGGGGCTTCCCGCCACCACTTCGCCAAGGGCGTCGGCGGCGGCACTGTCGGGTATGGCCACCCGAACCAGCTCGCAGCCCGCTTCCCACAGTCTCCGGATCTGATCCAGGGTGGCCCGTATATCACCACTCCCGGTATTGGTCATCGATTGAATCACTACCGGGGCTCCGCCTCCCATGGTCAGGTTGCCCACTTTCACGGCAAGGGAGCTGCGCCGCTCAAAAGACACCATTTTCTATTACCTCCCCGTAGCCGGCTTAGCGGCCGGGCAAAATATCCCAGCGGATCAGATCATTGTACGTTACCAGCAGGATGAGCAGGATGAGCAGGGCGAAACCGATGAAATGGATCAGGCCCTCCTTCTCCGGATCCAGGGGCCGGCCGCGCAAAGTCTCGATGAGCAGAAAAAGAAGCCTGCCTCCGTCAAGGGCGGGTATGGGCAGCAGGTTGACCAGCCCCAGACTGATGCTGATCAGCCCCGTCAGCCAGAGCAGATTCACAAAACCTGTCCGGGCCACCTCCCCGATGGTAATCACTATCCCCACGGGGCCGGTGATGTCCAGTGGAAGCTGCCCGGTGATCACCTGGAAGATGGAGGCGATGATCATGCCGAAACGATCGAAACTTTCCTGCAGGGCGCCGCGGAAGCGATATTTTTCCATGAGGGGGGCAATGCCGATTTTCCCCTTGCCTGTTTCGGGCTCCACTTCCGATGTGAGCGAGAGCTCCTTGATGGCCCCGCCGCGTTTTATCAGAAGGAAGATATTTGCGCCCGGATATTTTTCAATGGAGCGAACGACCTCTTCCCATGTTGCCACCGGCTCGCCGTTGATGGAGGTGATTTCATCCCCTTCCTGCAGGCCCGCGCTTTCTGCCGGGGTCCCGGGAAGGATTGCGCCGATCACGGAGCTGTCCAGCTGCTGGACACCGATAAAGAAGTAAAAAATTATAAAGAAGAGGAGCAGCGCCAGGAGCAGGTTCATCACCGGACCCGCAGCCAGTATGGAGGCCCTCCGGGCCGTTGATTTGCTGTTGAAATTGCCCTCTTCCTTTATTTCATCGGGGCTTTCACCGAGCATGCGGCAGAATCCCCCCAGCGGAAAAATCCGCAGGGAATAGGCGGTGCCCCCTTTTTGCCGGCTCAATATTTTCGGCCCGAACCCGATGGCCAGTTCCAGCACCTGCACCCCGTTCAGGCGGCAGGCGATAAAATGTCCGAACTCATGAACAAAAACCAGGATGCCGAACACAATAATTGAGGCAATGAGCGTTTGCAAAGAATATCAACTCCTGTCTGCGGACTGGCGGATCAGCGCTGCGGCGCGGCGGCGGGCCCACCTGTCTGTTTTCTCGAGATCATGCTGATCCGGCTTCGGAATTACAGTGTGCATCCGCATCACCCGCTCGATCAGGCGCGGGATATCCGGGAAACCGATCATACCCTTTAAAAACTGTTCCACCGCCACCTCGTTGGCCGCATTGAGGCAGGCGGGCGCTGTTCCCCCGGCCTCCATGGCCCGGTAAGCCAGGTCCAGGCAGGGAAAGCGGGCCCGGTCCGGCTCCGTAAAAGAGAGATCCCGACCTGTAAAATCGAAACGCGGCCAGGGGTTGGCCCTTCTTTCCGGATAGCTCAACGCGTACTGAATGGGCAGGCGCATATCCGGCGGGCCCAGCTGTGCGATAATCGAACCGTCGATGAACTCGACGGCGGAATGAACAATGCTCTGCGGATGGATCACCACCCTGATCTTTTCAAGGGGCGCGCCAAAAAGCCAGTGGGCCTCGATTACCTCGAACCCCTTGTTCATCAATGTGGCCGAATCGATGGTGATCTTCGGCCCCATGCTCCAGTTGGGATGCGCCAGCGCTTCTGCAGGGGTGGCCCGGGCCAGCCGCCTTTCATCCCAGTCCCGGAAGGGCCCCCCTGAGGCGGTAAGCCAGATCCGGCTGACCTGTTCAAGGGGAGTGTCTCCCAAAGCCTGCCGGATGGCGGAATGCTCGCTGTCCAGGGGCAAAATTTTGTCCCGGTTCAGGAGTCCCCTCGCCGCCAGCACTTCGCCCCCCACGACAAGGGCTTCCTTGTTGGCCAGGGCCACGGTTTTCCCTGCTTCGAGGGCTTCGAGGGTGGGTGCAAATCCACTGAAGCCGACGAGGGCGAGGACAACAAGGTCGGCCGTGGGCCAGCGGGCCGCTTCGATGAGCCCGGCGGGACCGCTCTCGACCCGGCAGCCGGGATCCTTCAAAGAGTGCTCCAGCCCGGCCGCCTCCGCCGGATCTTTCAATACCACCAGCTCCGGCCTGAAACGGCGTGCCTGCTCCTCCAGCAGTTTGCGGTTGCTTCCTGCAGTGAGGGCCACTATGCGGCAGCTGCCGCCCAGCTGTTCGACAACCTCAAGGGTCTGGCGCCCGATGGAACCGGTGGCGCCCAGCAGGGCTATATTTTTCGGCATCTATAATCTCCACCCCAAGAAATAATGCTGCATTGTCTAGCAGATAAGCAAAAAAAAGTAATAAACCATGGGTGCCGTAAAGAGAAGGCTGTCAAAGCGGTCCAGGATTCCGCCGTGGCCCGGAATCAATTGGCCCGTGTCCTTCACTTCAAACTGGCGCTTTATCGCCGACTCCAGCAGGTCGCCCAGCTGGGCAAATACAGCGATGCCCAATCCCAGCAGCGCCGCTTTCCACGCATTCATACCCATCCAGCCGGGAAACAGATAAACAGCGAGCAGGGCCAGGATAATGTTTCCGGCAATTCCGGCACAGGCCCCCTCCACCGATTTCTTGGGGCTGATTGCCGGAGCCAGAGGCCTTCTCCCCCATTTCAGCCCGATGAAGTAGGCAAAAGTGTCGTTCGCCCAGACCCCGAAAAGAAGAAGGAACGTATATGTAAGCCCCTGCGGCAGCTGCCGCAGCAGAATCATGTAGCCCCCAAAAGCGCCAAGATAGATTATACCCCAGAGAATGAGCGCTGATTCCTGGATGCTCCTCTTTTCATAGTCGACCAGGAGAAATATGGCCAGGCTCGCCACGATCAGAATCAATGCCGGCAGCACCAGATCCGTTTCCAGCAGCGTGCCCAGATAGAGGAAAACGAGGAGGATGGTTGCTCCGCCATAGCCGACCATGGAGGGAAGATGAGACCCTTTACTTCCGAGCAGGGCCATGTATTCACCCATTCCCAGTATCACCACCAGCAGGACAAAAGCGGCGTAATAATGCCCTCCCAGATAGACAAGGGCGAGAACAAGGGGTATACCCACGAGGGCGGAGAGAATTCGCAAGTGAAGCATCCACATGTCACCTCTATTCCCGGGGAGCACTGCCGAAGCGGCGCTCCCGCTGTTGAAAATCGAGTACGGCCTGCAGCAGGTGGATCCGTTCAAAATCGGGCCAGTACACATCCGTAAACCAGAGTTCGCTGTAAGCCAGCTGCCACAGCAAAAAATTGCTGACTCTGTATTCGCCGCCCGTCCGGATAAGCAAGTCGGGATCCGCTGTTCCCGCTGTATAGAGATATCCGGCAAAAGTTTTTTCAGTCACCCGGCCCTTTATTTTACCCTGCTGCAGGTCATCGTGCACTGCCTGCACCGCCCGCACAATTTCCATGCGCGCCCCGTAATTGAGGGCAAAATTGAGGATCATCCCGCTGTTTGTTTCCGTTGCCTCCAGGCCCCGGTCAATAGCCTTCCTGACCTGGAGCGGCAGCCTTTTGGGATCGCCGATGAGCCTGACCCGGACATTGTTCCTGACCAGCTCCGGCAGTTCTGTCTGCAAGTACTGTTCCGGCAAGCTCATCAAGAAATTTATCTCCCGCGCCGGCCGCCGCCAGTTCTCGGTGGAGAAAGCAAAAAGGGTGAGTACCCTGATGCCCAGGTAGTTGCCGAAGCGGACTATTTCGCGCACCCTGTCCACGCCCCGGCGGTGGCCGGCAGAGCGGGGCAGCCCTCTATCCCTGGCCCAGCGTCCATTGCCATCCATGATCATGGCCACGTGGCCGGGAATGCGGTGGGGATCGATCTTTTTTAAAAGGCTTTGTTCCTGCGATGTAAGTTCCACTGCTCCAGTTTCCTCGTTGTTTTTCTCTATTTTAGCGGTAACGGCTCCCCCTGCGCAAGGAAGAGCCGCATCCAACGTACAGGCTTTCGGCCAGGGGGCTGTCT
>JAPXLS010000028.1:0-16615 GCA_033809435.1 Bacillota bacterium | reverse complement strand
CTGTTGTACCAACACAAGAGCGTAAGTTACAGGGTGTAAATTTCTTGAGACACTCAACCAAGCAAGGGCAATTATGGTGCACACTAACCAGTTAACAATATGGCTCCCTGCCCTGACAGCGCAAGACCATATCTGCTGGAATACCAATGACCGGTTGCAAATATAACGATGATCCCCTGCGCTCATGCAAGGGATCATTTTAAATCACTGACCCTTAAGCTGACCCTGCCCTTTTTTTCGCTGATATAAAAAAATACAAGGCCCGAAAAGCCTTGTATATCAGTGTTTTCTGGTGCGCCCGGCAGGTATCGAACCTGCGGCCTCCTGCGCGTCAAGCAGGCGCTCTCCCCCTGAGCTACAGGCGCATGGCAGATGATATGATCTTTTTGCTGTCCGTCGTCTCTATTATAAAGTGTCTATCCAAAAAAAACAAGGGCCGCCCGAAAACAAAAGGAGCGGATAGATGCCGAGCAATCCAGCTTTGGGCAGCATGATCAATTCTGCGGCTTGATGGCTGTCAAGATTCATGCCCTCCATAATAATTGCTCAAGGCGCGGAGGAATTCTCCCCCAATCTGCCATCAACAAAGGCTCATTGAATCATGTAATCCACTGCTGTGCAATTTGGCACACAAGAACCGCACCTCCGTGCTCCTGTTAATCCCTGTGCCAGAGGGCGATGAAGAAGCCGTCGAGGCCGTCAAGGTGGGGATAGAGGAAGAGGCCGCCCGTTGCGGGCTCTTCCGTAACCAGGCCCGGCGGCAGCAGGGGGCGCAGCGGCTGCGGCGTGAAATGGGGATGGGCGGCGCTGAAGGCCCGGGCCACGGCAGCGGTCTCCTCGGGTTCAAAAGTGCAGACGCTGTAGAGCAGCGCACCGCCCGGGCGGAGCAGCGCTGCGGCGGCGCCGAGCAGATCCTGCTGCAGCCGTGCCCCTCGCTCCAGGTCCGCGGGAGTGCGGCGCCATTTCAGTTCGGGCAGGCGGCGGATCACCCCCAGGCCGCTGCAGGGAGCGTCCACCAGGATGCGGTGCGGCGACTGCAGCCCCGCCCCACCGATGCGGGTGCCGTCGGCCCGAAGTGTTTTGATGCTGGTCAGCTTCAAGCGGCGGGCGGCCTGCTCCACCAGCCGGAGACGGTGCGCATGGAGATCCACTGCCGTAATCATGCCGCGATCATCCATGAGCTCGGCCAGGTGAGTTGTTTTGCCCCCGGGAGCGCTGCAGAGATCGATGATGCTCTCGCCGGGCTGCGGTTCGAGCAGCGGCGGCACCAGGATAGAGCTCTCGCCCTGCACTGTGAAGAGGCCCTCCTGGAAACTCTCCAGGGCGGCGACCGCACCCCCGGGTTCTGCCTGCAGGACCCCGGGCAGCCGGGGGCTGAATTCGGCGGACACCCCTTCGGCGGCAAGCCTCTTCTGCAGGGCCGCGGGAGAGGTGCGCAGCCTGTTGGGCCGCAGCGACGCAGGTGGGGGCTCATTGTTCGCCTTGCAGAGTGAGCGGGCCCCCTCCAGGCCAAAACGTCGCACCCAGCGCTCCACCATCCATTTCGGATGACTGGACTGCAAAACAAGATTTTCCACGGGGCTGCGGGCCCGATCGGGCCAGGGCAGATCGCCGCCGGCGGCGGCAAGGCGGCGGAGTACCGCATTGGCCAGGCCGGCAACACCGCGGTGGCCGTAGCGGCGGGCCAGTTTTACCGCTTCATCAACGGCGGCATGGACCGGAATCCGATCCAGGTAAAGGAGCTGGTACGCACCCAGGCGGAGCAGGTTGCGCATCCAGACGGTGAGCCGCTCCAGGGGCTGTTTCAAAAAAAGGCCCAGGGACCAGTCCAGGGTGTTCAGGCGGCGGACAGTGCCCGCGGCCAGCTCCATGGCCAGGGCCCGCTCCTGCGGTGGAAGTTCACTCACCAGCGGCGGCAGAACCAGGTTCAAAAAGGCGCCGTCCCGCTCCACGCGGTAAAGCGCCCGCAGCGCCGCTTCGCGCCCTGTCGGTACCTTTCCGGGCAAATCCTATTCCCCCAACCGGGTTCCAACACAGAGACGATAACCGCAGCAGAAATCTGCGGCGGCAATGCGCCTTTTCCCGGCAGGCTGCAGCTCCAGCAGCTCCATGAATGTGCCGCCGCCGCAAGCCACAACGAGCCTGCCCCCCTCCACACCTGCTATGCAGCCCGGAGGAAGGACGGCAGTCCGGGGCAGGGCGCAGGCTGCCGGATCCGCCGCAGGCACAGCCCGCCAGATCTTGAGCCGCTTCCCCCGGTAGGTGGTATAAGCGCCCGGGAGCGGATTCAAACCCCGGATCCGGTTGCAAAGCTTAACAGCATCCCCGGACCAGTCCAGCCTCGCTTCGTCCGGGGTCAGCGGGGGGGCATAGGTGGCCCGGGCAGCATCCTGGGGGCGGCGGGACTCCTTGCCGCCGGCGATCCGATCCACCGCCTGGAGCAGCAGTTGCGCCCCCGCTGCGGAAAGTCTTGCGCTGACCTCGCCGGCCGTATCCGCCGGACCGATGGGATGCCGCTCCTGAAGGATAATATCGCCGGCATCGAGCTCCGGTGTGATCGCCATCACCGTAACGCCCGTCTCATCCGCCCCCTCCATCACCGCCCGCTCGATGGGCGCTGCGCCCCGGTAAGCCGGCAGCAGGGAGGCGTGAAGGTTGATGCAGCCCAGGGGCGGCAGCTCCAGTAGCTCCTCCGGCAGGATCAGTCCATAGGCCACCACCACAATGAGATCGGGTGCGGCGGCCTCGACCCTTTCCAGAAAGGAGCTGTCTTTGAGCCGGGCCGGCTGAAGAAGGGGAATCCCCTGTTTCAGCGCCCACTCCTTGACCGGTGACGGGCGCATCGCCCTGCCCCGGCCGCGCGGGCGGTCCGGCTGCGTGACCACGGCTTTCAGCCTGTGGCGGCTCCGGCAAAGCTGCTCCAATGCGGGTATGGCAAAAATCGGGGTTCCCATGAAAAGCAGTTTTAGCCTTTTCACAGCTCTTCTTCCTTTTTTTCCTCATCGGGATCAACCAGCCTGACGGCCCGGTCAAGGAAAAGAACCCCGTCCAGGTGGTCGATCTCATGCTGCAGGATGCGGGCCAAAAATCCCTCCGCCTCCAGGCGCAGCTCTTTTCCATCGGGGCCAAGCGCCTCCACCAGCACCCGGGAGGCGCGGGGCACCTCGCCGTATACGCCCGGTATGCTCAGGCAGCCCTCCACGGCATTCTCCTCCCCCTCCCATTCCAGGCACCGCGGATTGATCATCTTCAGAAGCTGATCCTCGCCGGGATCGAGAACAATGAGCCGCCTGGCGATGCCTACCTGCGGCGCGGCCAGGCCTACACCGTTGTATTCATACATTGTTTCGGCCATATCATCGAGAAGGGCGATGATCGCATCGTTGACTTTTTGCACGGGCCGGGAGCGGCTGCGCAGCAGAGCATGGTTGCCGGTTATGATTCTTCGTATGGCCAAAGGGAACACCTCCCAGCCCATTATAGCACCATCTGCGGATTAAAATCCACCGTCAGCCGCACCGGCCAGGGCGGCCTGTGCAGGCGAAAACACTGCGCCGCTTTCTGCAGAAGGTGGGCGGAGGAAAGCAGTTTTTCCCCCTTCAGCATAATATGGACCCGGTAATCATTTTTTAGCCGGTACAGCGGCGCCTGGGCCGGCCCCAGAAGCTCCGCCTCTCCCCTGGATTCCTTCAGCAGGGTGCTCAGATGGCCCGCCGCCTCCCAGAGAAGGGCCTCATCGCGGCCGCTCAGCAGAAAGCGGACCAGATCGGTAAAAGGTGGGTACAGCAGGGCCCGGCGCAGCTCCAGCTCCTGTTGATAGAATGTTTGATAGTCATGTCCCGCCGCCGCCTTGATGGCGTAATGTTCTGGATGGTATGTCTGGATGATCACCCTGCCCCCGCCCCTGCCGCGGCCCGCCCGCCCCGAGACCTGGGTCAGCAGCTGAAATGTGCGTTCGGCAGCGCGGAAATCCGGCAAATTTAGAACGGTGTCTGCGGTGACGGCGCCGACAAGGGTAACGCGGGGGAAATCGAATCCCTTGGCGATCATCTGGGTGCCGATGAGGATGTCGGCTTTCCCCTCACGAAAGTGCCGGTACAGCCGGCCGTGGGCCCCCCGTTGCCGGGTGGTGTCGCTGTCCATACGCACCAGGGAGGCCTGCGGGTAGAGCTTCCGGATTTCGCTTTCCACACGCTGCGTTCCGGCCGAAAAATGGCGTATCTTGACCCCCTTGCATTCGGGGCAGCTTTGAGGAAGAGGCTCTTCATAGGAACAGTAATGGCAGACCATCCGCGCCCGGTCAAGATGCAGGGTCAGGGAAACGGCGCAGTGGGGGCAACGGACCACGAAGCCGCACTCGCGGCAGAGGACAAAGCCGGCAAAGCCTCTCCTGTTCAAAAAGAGCAGCGCCTGCTCACCGCGCTGCAGCACCTCGTCCAGGCCCGCGAGAAGAGGCCTGCTGAAGATGTGGCGATGCCCCTGGCGCAGCTCTTCGCGCATGTCCACTATGTCCACCGGCGGCAGATCCATGGGAGTTACCCGGGTGCTCATTTCAAGCAGGCGGGCGCCGCCCCTTTCCGCCTCGCGGTAGCTTTCCAGCGAAGGGGTGGCGCTGCCCAGAAGGAGAAGGGCGCCGTGGTAGCGCGCTCTCCACCAGGCCACCTCCCGGGCATGATAGCGCGGCGCTTCCTCCTGTTTGTAGCTGTTTTCATGCTCCTCGTCGATAACGATGATCCCGATTCTCTCCAACGGGGCAAAAACGGCGGAGCGGGCGCCCAGAACCACGGGCGCCGCCCCCAGGCGGATGCGCTGCCACTGCTCCGCCCTCTCCCCCGGGGTGAGACGGCTGTGCAGCAGCGCCACCTGCCCGGGAAAACGGGCGGCAAAAAGTTCGATCATCTGCGGCGTGAGGGAAATTTCAGGAAAGAGCACCAGCGCCCCCCGGCCCCGCTCCAGGCAGCGGGCAATCCCCTGCAGGTAGACCTCGGTCTTGCCGCTGGCCGTCACCCCGTGCAAAAGCATCTTTCCGGGCCGCTTTTTGTCAATGGCGGAGCAAATCGCTGCAAAGACGCGCTGCTGTTCCCTTTTCAGGGGATGGGGTCCCGCTGCCGGGCCGGCGGAGAGCGGCTGTTTCCACCTGATTTCCGGAGCCGCCGCTGCCCTCTCCTCGAGCAGGCCTTTGTTCAGCAGGGCCCGCACCGTGTCGCTGCGCACGCCCAGGCGGGCCAGCTCCCGCCTGGCCAGCGGCCCTTTTTCATGCAGGAGCGAAAGCGCCTTCTGCTGTACCGGGGCGCGGGAGAGATCGGCTTCCGCAGCTGCGGCCGTGGAGGCCAGAACGCTGGGAACGGGCGGGCGTCCCTCCCTGAAGGGGGCCGGCAACAGGGCGTGCACGGCCTCGATCCGGCGGCAGTAAAAACGGTGGGACATCCAGTGGATCAGCGCCAGCTGCTCTTTCTGGAGCAGCGGAGCCCCCCCTTCCAGGCTGATAATCTCGCGCACCTCCTCCACTGCGGGATGGGGCAGAAGGCGTAGCAGATAACCCCGGTATTCCCGGCGGCCAAAGGGGACCCGCACCACCGCACCGGGCAGGGCCCTGTCCAGGAGATGCTCCGGAATCCGGTAGTCAAAGGGGCGGTCCACGGCATCGCTGATCAGATCAATGAGCACCCGGGCATACCTATACATCTTCTATTAACAAAGGGCGCTTATTTTGATAGAATGAGTGCGTCAGTAGTTGAAATAAATTGCGAAGGGCTGATATCAGTGTTTTCCCTCCTCATGCCGGCAAAAGAAATTTTCAAACAGAACCGCAACTGGCTTATCCTGGCCCTGTCCATTTTTCTCATTGGCGCCTTGCTCTCCTGTCCCGGCCTGTTTTTCGAGGAGGGCTCCCTGCCCGGCGCTGAATCACAGATGGGAGAGCTGCAGAAACTTGTTGAACTGATCATGGACAGCCCCCCCATCATCTCATCCATGATGATCTTTTTGAATAATATGATTACCGTGATCCAGATGCTCTTCCTGGGGGTCATCGCCGGCATCTCGCCGCTGGCCACCCTTTTTTTGAACGGCTATATCCTGGGCATTGCCGCTGCATCGTGCCGGAGCGCGGGTTTCCCGCTCACGGCCATGATCGTGCTGGGAATCCTGCCTCACGGCATCTTTGAACTCTCCGCCGTCTTTATCTGCGCCGCTCTGGGCTTGAAGCTGGGCTACCACTGCACCATCTCGCCCCTGCCGGATAAAACGCGCCTGCAGAGCTTCAAATATATCTGGAAAGAGATTGTCTCCATTATGCCCCTGGTGGTGCTGCTGCTGTTTTGCGCCGCCCTCATCGAGATCTTCATCACGCCCCGTCTCATGGGAGGCCTCATCTAGCCGGAACCCCTGCTTATCGGGACAGCAGGGGGCGGAGGCGGTCGAGAATGCAGTGGGCCAGGTTTTCCTTCGTCATGAGCGGCAGCTCCTCGGAACGTCCCTCCCTGTCGATAAGGCAAACCTGGTTTGTGGGGGCGGCGAAGCCGGCACCCGGAACTGTAAGATCGTTTACGGCGATGAGATCCAGGTTCTTTTGCTGCAGTTTTTTACGGGCGTTCTCCCCCACCCGTTCCGTCTCCATGGCAAAACCGAAAAGGATCCGGCCCCCCTTGCGGCGGCCCAGCTCCTGCAGTATGTCCGGATTGGGCTGCAGCTCCAGGGTGATCCCGTCGCCGGTTTTTTTCAGTTTCTGCTCCGCCTGAACAGCGGGGCGGTAGTCGGCCACCGCTGCGGCCTTCACCACGAGATTGCATTCATCAAAATGATCCATCACCGCATCATACATCTCCTGCGCAGTGGTCACCGGCACGAATTGGGCTCCGGCGGGGCTGTTCAGGGCGGTGGGCCCGCTGATGAGGACAACGTCCGCTCCCCTCTCCAGCAGGGCCCGGGCCATGGCGTAGCCCATCAGACCGGTGGAGCGGTTGCTGATGAAACGGACGGGATCCAGGGGTTCCCGCGTGGGTCCGGCGGTTACAAGGGCACGGAGTCCGCTGAAGTCTTTTTCCCTCAGCGCAGCCGCCACAAAGGCGGCAATCTGCTCCGGCTCGGGCATCCTCCCTTTGCCGGCTGTGCCGCAGGCCAGCTCCCCGGCTGCCGGCTCCATGATCCGGCAGCCCTGCTCCCGCAGCCGGTCCAGGTTGGCCTGAACGGCCGGGTGCCCGTACATCTGATCATTCATCGACGGCGCCAGGATTACCGGGCACCGTGCTGCCAGGTACAGGGCCGTTAAAAGGTTGTCCGCGATGCCCGCAGCCATCTTGCCCAGGGTATTGGCTGTGGCTGGGGCAATGATCAGCGCTGAAGCAGCGGTACCCAGCTCCACATGGGCCACTTTCCCGCCGTCCACAAGTTCGAGCTGATCCGTAAGCACCGGGCGGCCGGTCAGGGTCTGGAATGTGAGCGGTCCGATAAAATGGGCCGCCGCCGGGGTCATGATCACCTGAACATTTTTCCCGCCGCGCACAAAAATCCTGGCCAGCTCTACAGATTTGTAGGCGGCAATGCCTCCGCTAACCCCCAGTAGGTACATTTTCAAACAGCTCCCTTTACTTGCCGAGGCCGCGGCTGCTGCCCGGCGGCCGCTCGATCTCGATCTTTCCTGAACTGATCTCGCTAAGGGCCACGGTAACCTCCTTGCGGGAGTCGCACTCTATGGCCGGCCTGGCTCCATTGCGCAGCTGGCGCCCCCGCTTGGCTGCGGCAATGACCAGGGTGTACTTGCTGTCCACCTGCTGCAGCAGCTGATCTATGGAAGGATAGATCACTTTTCCTCACCTCCCCAGCCCGGCGGCTTTGCGCCGCGGCTGACCCTGCTTTTTTCCGCTTCCATGATCGCACAGATGGAGAGCGCCGTCTCCTCGACGCGATCATTTACCACCAGGTAATCATAATGCCGGTAGGCGGCAAGCTCGTGCTTCGCCGCCTCCAGGCGCTGCGCCATGTGCACCGCATCTTCGGTGGCGCGCCCGGCAATACGCTCGCAAAGGGCCTCCATCGAGGGAGGCGCCATAAATATGAGGACGGCACCGGCCATCCGGCGCCGGATCTGCAGGGCGCCCTGCACATCTATTTCCAGCAAAATATCCTTCCCCTGCGCCAGACTCTCCTGAACCCTTTGTTTCAGCGTTCCGTAGTGATGCCCGTACACGACAGCCCATTCCAGAAAAGCATCCCGGGAAATGAGCTCCTGAAACCGGTCCAGCGTGGTAAAGTCATAATCACACCCCGACCTCTCTCCGGGTCGGGGCCGGCGGGTGGTTAGAGATACCGATATTTGTAAAGAGGGCCGGTAAGCGAGAAGTCGTTCGCAAATAACCCCCTTGCCTACGCCCGAAGGGCCCGAAAGCACAAAAAGCTGCCCTGCGGCCATTGTTCAGCCTCCTGGATCAAAGTGATCGGCCGCCCTCTTCGTTGGGTTCGGCACTGGCTTGCAGGCGGTGCCGCACCGTCTCCGGCTGCACCGCTGAAAGAATGACGTGATTGCTGTCGACGACAATCACAGCCCGGGTGCGGCGCCCGTAGGTCGCATCGATCAGACTGCCCCTGTCCCTGGCCTCGTTGATCA
Organism: Bacillota bacterium; assembly: GCA_033809435.1. Lineage (GTDB taxonomy): Bacteria > Bacillota > Dethiobacteria > DTU022 > DTU022 > JAAZIN01. The sequence goes on along the minus strand of JAPXLS010000028.1, from coordinate 8,010 downwards.
GCCTTTTGATGGGCGCTGATTCGGGGCTGACGATGGCGACAATCCGCCCTGCCGAAACAATGTTCCCGAATCCAATGTTAATCAACCTTGTGGACACCTTGATATACCTCTTTTCTCCTTGTTCTTTACTCGATATTCTGAATCTGCTCCCGTATTTTCTCCAGTTCGGTTTTCATCTCCACCACCAGTGCGGCAATCCGGTAATCCTGTGATTTCGACCCCGCGGTGTTGATCTCCCGGAAGATCTCCTGGGCCAAAAAGTCGAGGCGGCGGCCTGCAGGTCCTTCACCGCGCAGGACACCGCCAAAGGCCTCGAGGTGGCTCTTCATCCTGACTATCTCTTCATGTATATCCGCTCGCTCCGCCAGAATGGTGCATTCCATCAAAATCCTGCCCCGGTCAAAATGCGCCCCCAGCATCTCCGCAAGCTTTTTTTCCAGATGCGTCTTCTGCTCCTCCAGCACCGCAGGAGCGAATCCGGCCAGCTCCTCCACCAGCGCGCCGATCTGTTCCAGCCGCCTTTCCAGATCCTTCGAAAGGTTTGCGCCCTCTTCGTTCCGGTGATTGACCAGGTTCTTTAGCGCCTCCTGTAGCGCCTTCTTCAGAACAGGCCATAGATCTTCCCCCGCGGAGACTGCGCCGGGCGCCTGCAGTACACCAGGTAACTGGAGCAGGTCGCCGACACTCATGTTCATGGCCACGGGAAGGCGAAGACGTTTTACCAGCGCATTGAGGGCCCGGGCGTAGACAGCGGCCAGCTCTTCGTTCACCACTGCAACATCCCCGCCGGGCGGCGAGCCGTTCAATGTGATGTTCACCTCAACCCGACCCCGCCGGATCTCCCTTTTAAGCAGGCTGCGGATGCGGTCCTCGAAAGCGTGAATTTCCCGGGGTATCCGCATAAAGAAATCCGCATAGCGGTGATTTACGGAGCGCAGTTCCACGGTGACGCTGTAGTTTTCCCCCGGGCAGTCCCCCCGGCCGTATCCGGTCATGCTTCTGATCAAAAGGCTGAGACCTCTCTTTCGCCTGCCCGGCAGCCGGCGCCGCCCGCACCCCGCAGTCCCCGCCGCACAAAGAGGGCGCCGGCCCCGGCCGGTGCGGGAGGGGAAATCATTCCAGGAACCTATCTATGTTATCTTAACACCTGGGAAAGGTGAACTCAAGAGTATTTGGAGAGCAGGGATCTTTTTTTCCCGAGGAAGCCCCCTTTAACGAGGGAGAAAACAAGATCTGTCAGGGCCGGCAGAAAGGCGGCGGCAAGGGCAACGGCCCACTCCCCGACGGAAAGGGGCACGGTGCCGAAAATGACGGACAGCAGGGGATGATGAATAACCACAGCCATCAGAATACAGGAGGAAAGCACGGCTCCGTCGAGCAGGAGATTGCGGCGCCGCCGCCTGGAGAAGGGGGCCTCCTCGCTGCGGCAGTCATAAACGTAGACCAGCTGTGCCAGGATCAGTGTGGCAAAGGCTACGGTCCGGGCTTTCGCCGTCTCCATTCCCGAACTCAGGGCAAACCCGAAAAGCGCCAGGGTCACCGTTCCGATGGCAATGCCGCGCAGCAGCAGTTTAACCCATAGCCCGCGGCTGAAAAGCCCCTCACCGCGGCGCCGCGGCGGCAGCTCCATCAACCTGTCCTCCGGTGGATCTATGCCCAGCGCCAGGGCGGGAAGGCCGTCGGTGACCAGGTTGATCCACAGGATCTGGATGGGGCGCAGAGGCAGCGGCAGCCCGCTGAGAATGGCCAGAAACATGGTCAGCACCTCACCCGTGTTGCAGCCCAGCATGAAACGGATGAACTTGCGTATATTGCCGTAAATGCTGCGCCCCTCCTCCACCGCCGCCACGATGGTGCTGAAATTGTCATCGGCCAGGACCAGCGAGGCCGCCTCCCGGGTCACATCCGTTCCTGTTTGCCCCATGGCAATGCCGATATCGGCCTCCTTCACCGCCGGGGCATCATTGATCCCGTCGCCGGTCATGGCCACCACCTCGCCGCGCTGCTTGAGAGCACGAACAATGCGCAGCTTGTGCAGGGGGCTGACCCGGGCAAAAACCTGCACCCGGTCGATGATCTGCCGCAGCCGGGTATCGTCCAGGGCATTGAGCTCCTCGCCAAGCATCACCCTGCCGCCGGGGCGCAGGATCTCCAGGCGGCGGGCCACGGCCTCGGCGGTGGAGCGGTGATCCCCGGTGATCATCACCACCTTGATCCCGGCGCGGTGGCAAAGGCGGATGGCCGGCAGCGCCTCGGGGCGGGGCGGATCTTCAAGCCCGAAAAGGCCGGCCCAGATCAGATCCCTTTCCATCTCCCCGGCATCACCTGCAGAGGGATCCCCGAGCGCTGCGGCATCGCCGGACGGCGCCCTCTCCGGGGGCAGTTCCCGGAATGCCACCGCCAGCGGACGCAGCGCCAGGCCGGCCATGATCTCCAGCTGGGCCAGAAGCTCGCGCCTTCTCAAGGCGCTCAGGGGCACGATTCTGTCCTTTCCGGAACGATAGTAGCGGCATCGTTCAAGCACTATTTCCGGGGCCCCCTTGAGCAGCAACCGGCGGCGGTTGCCGCCCCGGATCACGCTCATCATTTTCCGCTCCGGTGAAAAGGGATATTCCCTTTCCCGAAGACGGGGATCTGGGCTGATTCCCGCTGCCAGGGCCGCTTCAAGAAGGGCGGCCTCGGTGGGATCGCCCTTGAATGAGCCGCCCTCACGATAGGCATTGTTGCACTCCGCAGCAATAAGAAGGGAAAACCGAAAATCGCCGCCGGAGCGAAGCGAGGCCTTTTCCCAGCCCTCGCCAACTTCCTTCCTGACCATGAACCTTCCGGCCTCGAATTTGAAAAGGCGCCCGCCGGTGAAAATGCGGTTTACGCTCATCTTGTTTTCCGTAAGCGTCCCTGTTTTGTCGGAGCAGATCACGGTGGCGGAGCCCAGCGTTTCCACCGCCGGCAGCCGGCGGACGATGGCCCGCCGGCGGATCATCCGCTGCACTCCCAGGGCCAGGGAAAGGGTGACAATGGCCGGCAGCCCTTCGGGAATGGCGGCAACGGCAAGGCTGACGCCGGCCATGAACATGGCGTAGGGCGGTTCACCGCGGATCACGCCGAGCAGGGTCATCCCCAGGCAGACCGCCAGACAAGCCCAGACCAGGGTTCTTCCCAGCCGGGCCAGGCGCGCCTGCAGGGGGGTGGCGCCGGGCTCCGCCTCCCTGATCATGTGCGCAATCCGCCCGATCTCCGTCTTCATCCCCGTGGCCACGGCAATGCCCCGGCCCCGCCCGGCCAGCACCCCGGTACCGCTGAAAGCCATGTTCCAGGCATCGCCGGGGGAGGCGGGGGGATGAATCAGATCACCTGACCTTTTGAAAACGGCGGCCGATTCTCCCGTCAGGGGCGCCTCGTTTATCGTGAGCGAATGCGTGTCAAAGAGACGCAGGTCAGCGCAGACCCGGTCCCCCGCTTCCAGGAAGACCAGATCGCCGGGCACCACCCCGGCGGCGGGAATGATCTGCAGCTGACCCTCGCGCAGCACCCTGGCCCGCGGGGCGGTCAGCTTGTGCAGGGCTTCCAGGGAGCGCTCGGCGCGGTACTCCTGGACCAGGCCCAGAACGGCATTGAGCAGCACGATTACCAGGATGGTCAGGGCATCGGTAATCTCACCCAGCACTGCCGCCAGCAGGGTGGCCCCCAGCAGGATCAGCACCATGAAATCCTTGAACTGGTTCAAGAAAAGCAGCGGCAGCGAGATGGGAGCGGCGGCGGCCAGCAGGTTTTTACCCCAGCGTCGCCGCCGCAGCTCCGCCTCTTCCTCCGTCAGACCCCTCCCTTTATCTGTGCCCAGGCGGCTGAAAACCTCGCCTGCGCTCAAGGTAGTCCACCAGGAAGACACAGCAACCCCCCTCCGCCATTGAATTTCTCTTAATTGATATGCCTGCGGGGGCGCACTGATGACTTGTTCGGCAGCTTGTGGTAATCGGGATGAGGTGTATACTGTACATGAACAGATTCCGGGGGGGGAGGCGGACAGGTGAGCTACGATACCCTGACGATGACGGCGGTAACGGAAGAGCTGCAGGCGCTGGCAGGATCGCGGATCCAGCGCGTTCTCCAGCCCTCGCGTGAGGTGGTTATTCTCACCCTTTATCATGCCGGGGAGGAGCGCGGCCTGTTGCTGTCCTCCCATCCCCATCACGCCAGGGTCCATCTGACCCGGCGCCGTTACCGCCTGCCGGAGCAGCCGCCTCCCTTCTGCATGCTCCTGCGAAAACACCTGGTCGGAGCCCGGATCTCCGCCATTGACCAGCCCCCGCTGGAGCGAGTGCTCGCGCTGCATCTCGAGGCCCACGATGGGCTGCCGGCGGTAAGACTTGTCGCCGAGATCATGGGGCGGCGGAGCAACATCCTCCTGGTCAGCGAAGCGGGCACCATCCTGGGGGCAATCAAGACCGCCACCGCGGAGCAGAACCCGCGGCGCGCGGTGCTGCCGGGGCTCCCCTACCTGGAGGTGCCCCCGCAGCCCAAACTGGATCCGCGGTCCGGAACGGAGGCGCTGTCCGCAGCCATGCTGCCGCACCTGGTAAAGGGCGTCAGCCCGGAGAAAGCACTGCTGAAATCTGTCCGGGCGGTAAGCCCCCTCACCGCCCGGGAGCTGGTTCACCGCAGCGGCTGGCTGGAGGAGGAACCCCGGGGTTCCATCGATAGGCTCGGCTCTGAAATGAGGAGGCTTTTCGGTGAGGAGGGCGAAAAAGAACCCTGCCTGTTCCTCGAATCGAACAGTTACGCCCCGTACAGGCTGACCCATCTTCGGGGCGGCAGTTGCGAACGATTTGAAAACATGAACGAACTGCTGGACCGCTTTTACGGAAAGCTGGAGGAAACCGAGGAGAGGCGCATCCTGCAGGGGAAACTTCGCTCCAGGGTAAACCGCCGCAAATCGAGGCTGGAGCGGAAACTGGAGACGCTGGAAGAGCAGCTGCAGCGGGCGGGCGAGGCGGACCGCTACCGGATCTACGGGGAGACGCTGCTCACGTACGGCGCCGCCGTCAGCAGGGGCACCGCGGAGACAATGCTGCCCGATCTCTACCGGCCTGAGGAAACAATTAGCATTCCTCTCGATCCCTCCCTTGACGCTGTCGGAAACGCCCGGAAATATTTCCGGATCTACCGGAAAGTGAGCGACAGCAGGAAGCATCTCCAGAAACAGATCCGCCTTTTGCAGCAGGAGCTCGCTTACTGCGGAGAGCTGCTCTACACCATCGAGGGGGGCAGCGGCGCCCTGCTCAGGGAGATCGGTGAAGAGCTGGTGGAGGCCGGGTACATGAAGGCCGCCGTGAAGAAAGGCTCGCCTTCGCGCCGTAAAAAGAGAGACTCCGAAAAAACGCAGCCCCTTTCCTATCCGGCTTCCTCGGGCCGCAGGATCCTGGTGGGCCGGAACAACAGGCAGAATGATGATCTTACCTTCAGAATAGCGGGCCGGCGGGATATCTGGCTCCATGCCCAGGGGCTGCCGGGCAGCCATGTGATCATCAGGGGCGGCGGCACCCCTCCCGCCGAATCAGATCTTCTGGAGGCGGCGCTGCTGGCGGCGCATTACAGCAAGGGGCGGGATCTCTCCGCCCTGGCCGTGGATTACACCGAGGTGCGCCACGTGAGGCGGGGCCCGGGCGGCAGGCCGGGATTTGTCCTGTACGAGCCATTCAAAACCATCATCGTAAACCCGCAGGATGAAAAATTGCATCAACTCCTGGAGAGGCGCGATGCAGAATAACAGGTTGAACAGCTGCCAGGCACTCCGGCAACAATGATTGCCTGTCCTCGAGACTCATAAACAAAAATGAGTCGAAGTCGCCGTCCCCGACTCATGTTTCAGGAGCGGAATATTTCGTCCACTTCGACGGCCAGCCCTTCAAAATGGTACGAAAGCAGGATTTCCCCCTCCTTGAAACCAGTATATTCGTCGATGCTGCAATCCTTGAAACCATACATCAGGATCGCCTGTTTTGCGGGATCAACGATCCAGAACTCCCTGACCCCGGAGAGCATGTATGTGTTCAGCTTGTCGACCATATCCCTGGTGCGGCTGCTTTTTGACGGGATCTCGATGCAGAGCGCCGGCGTCCCCATGTATCTCCCTTTTTCATTGACCGCCCCCTCCAGATCACAGGCGATGAGCAGATCGGGCTGCATCACATCGGGAGCCCTGTGATCCTTTTTGCGGAAGTGCACATCAAAGGGTGCGTAGAATACCTTGCATTTTTTATCATGCAGGTAGGTGCGCAGATGAATATATAGATTCCCGGAAACATCCTGATGATAGGTGTCGGGCGGGTCCGGCAGGACAATCTCGCCGTTGATGTATTCCATGCGCAGCTCGCTTTTCTCGTAGATCCCCATGAATTCCTCGTAAGATACCTTTTTGCCGCCATGTAGGTACTCCCGCGCCTTCTCCTTCACCGCAAAATACCGTTCGATCTCCGTGATATAGGGGGTCAGCCGCGCAGCCCTCTCCCCGTTCCTGGTGATCACCACCTCTCCGCCGTGCATCACGCAATCCAGGTACTTGCCCAGGTTGGCCTTGAGTTCGGTGGCGGTGATTGTCTTTGTGCCCTCATCCATCCGGATCCCCTCCTTCCGTATGATTTATGGCTCATACCGTACGGCAATTATAGCACAACCGTACGATCTGAAGCAACGATCGCCCGCCTGGAATCACCATGGTCGAGCAAGGAGGAGTCACGCTATTCTGAAACCGGACCGGCCGGCTGTTTCCATCCTTTCAAAAAATCAAGAATGCGATCGGAGGGCAGGGCCATCCCGTAAAGATGCTGACGAAATAAATTTCCGCCGCCACCCAGGTTTACCCCCACGATCTCAAGGTGTTCGTTGAGCAGAGCGCTCCCGCTGCTTCCTTCGGACAGGGGGCATGTATGTCTGATCACGGCATGCTGCTTTTTACCCGCCTCATCGCCGAAAGGGACCGGTTTACGGCTGCTGATTCTGCCGACAGCGATAATATTCCTTTTGCCGTGGGGGTTGCTCATGGCGGCAACCTTATCCCCGTACCGGGGCGCTTCCTCCGAAACCGGCAGAGCCGCAATGATTTCATCGGAAGAAAAACTGATGATGGCCAGATCATATTGATCATCTGAATACTCGACAGCAGCCTCGGAAAAGTGCTCGTAATAGCCGACTATCCCCGGATACTTTTCCTCCCTCTCCAGGGCATCTGCATAATCAAGGTCATCGTATCGCATTGCCATAATCCGGATATTGGAGGCGTTTTCAGATTCGGCGATCACATGCCGAGCTGTAAGGGCAAAATATCTATCGCCCTCCCTGTGGAAAACCACCCCGCTGGCGCCCGCAGAAACCGAAACAGATATTCCGCTGTCCTCATCACAGTATTTAATCCGGACTATTTTTATATTTGCTGGAAGCGCATGTTTATCAACCTGCTCCATGAATCCCTTATTCATCTTTTGAAAAACGAAGGATTCGAAAGTGGGGAAAAAAAGGGCGATGATCAGAATCAGAACCATGCTGGAAAGCCCCAGCACTATTCTTGGAACAGCCCCCGGGAAGGCTCTGTTGCAGCCCTCCATCTGCCCACGCTCCTTTATCATAACAGTTTTTGTCGATTCTGTGCGATGATGCCCTGTATTAAGCCAGAAGCCGTTATGGAACCGGTTACGCCTGTGCCTGTAATCAGGTGTTCATTTTTTGACCTCCGGATCGGCAAACCCTTCGCCAAGTGCCTCGATCAAAAAGCTCACCGGACGGAAACCGTCATTGCACGAAATCATGGCTGATTTTTTGTTCTTCATCCATCCGTCATAAATGTCCTCGCCGCCGTGGGCAAGGGTCATCACAAAGGCGGACATGCTCTCCCATGCGCTGTCACACATCCCTGCGGGCTTTTGCCAGCCGTCAGCAATAAAAACCTGCCCGATCTTCATATCGCAGGGATGCTCCATGGGGTTTTCATATTTATCAATCAGGTCCTGATAAACT
>JAPXLS010000027.1:0-16672 GCA_033809435.1 Bacillota bacterium | reverse complement strand
GGGAACACCGAAAGACGCGGCTGTCTCGCCGAGTTGGGGATCCGCCTTCAGCCCCCAGATATCGTTGACCATTTCTACGCCGGCCTGCAGCGCCTTCCGGGCCACAGCCGCTTTGCAGGTATCGATGGAGAGGGGCGCTGAAAAACCCGGATCGCTCTTCAAGGCTTCAATAACCGGCATTACGCGAGAAAGCTCCTCCGTCTCGCTGATTCCCCGGTAGCCGGGGCGCGTTGATTCACCGCCGATGTCAACAATGTCTGCGCCCTCTTTCACCATTTGGTGCGCCCGGGCCACTGCTGCCGGAAAACTGTTGTATTCGCCGCCGTCGGTAAAAGAATCGGGGGTAACATTCAAAATGCCCATAATCAGGGTTCTTTCTCCCAGGGGCAGGCGGTGGCGGCCCAGTTGCAGCATGCTTTGTCGGCTTCGACCGGCATTTTCGAGCAGCTCTTCAACAAGCGTGCCGCTTTCGGCAGCGGGACCGCCGCTTATAATTAATTTTTTACAGAGTGCGGCCAGTGCATTTTCTGTTCCGGCCACAAGCAGGTCATAGAGTCCGGATTCGGGCTGCAGCGGGCTCACGGTTAACCCCAGGGCAGAACCTTCGCGCTGAATCAGCGGTACGATCAGGGGAGGAATATGAAACAGCTTGATGCTGTAGCAGCGGAAAGGCGGTTGCTCCCTGCAAAAAAGCCCGGACCGCATTCTAAACATTTTGTAGAGACAGGCTTTCATTTTGCGATCACTCCCTTGGCCTGCTTAATAGATCAATCTATCCCGGTGGGGCCGCTTTTCCAGACCCCGGCATTCATTCCTGGCAGGGCAGTCGAAACAGGAGCGCGCCAGTCCGTCGGCCCGGTACAGGGCGGTGCTTAAGGGTGAGCGGTGTTCGCCGGGTATTTTGCGCCGGTGATGGGCGATTGCTTTTACGATCAACTCACGCTCGGATGCATCAAATCCGGCTTTTTCCAGAATGGGACCGGCCAGCGCGGCGCTGTGAAGGGCGTGATCCCCGCCTTCCTCGTACTCTTTCCACCGACCCAGATCGTGGAGCAGGCCGGCGCCGTAGGCGACCTCCTTGGAAATAAACCGGCACCCTTCCTCCAGCAGGAGCAGGTATGTCAGACGGGCCACCGCAAGAGAATGCTCTATATCGTGCCCGCAAAAAACCCTTGATTCCTCCAGAGTGCTGTTCTTCATAAGGTGAAACCGGTAATCTTCATCAAAAAGAATATGATTAACTTTTTCCATATCTGATTAGACCTGTCTAGGCTTTACCTTTTTCAATGAGAGAGAAGACCTCGCCCCGCGAACTGGCGTTGGTCCGGAAGAGACCGCGCACCGCCGAGGTTATGGTAATCGCTCCCGGTTTTTTTATGCCCCGGATGCTCATGCACAGATGTTCCGCTTCCACAACCACAACAACCCCCTTTGGTTTCAATTCATCCATGATGATGTCGGCCACATTGCTGGTCAGCCTTTCCTGCAGCTGCGGCTTCCGGGCAATGATATCCGTGACCCGCAGCAGCTTGCTCAGCCCGACAACCCGCCCCTGATCGGGGATGTAGGCGACATGGGCTTTGCCATAAAAGGGAAGCAGGTGGTGTTCGCACATGGAATAGAAGGGGATGTCTTTTACCAGGATCATTTCATCATGTTTTTCGCAAAAACAGGTCTGAAGATGCTCCCTCGGATCAAGGTCTATTCCGGCAAATACTTCTGCGTACATTTTTGCCACCCGCTGTGGTGTAGCGCGCAGCCCTTCACGATCGAGATCTTCTCCGATGGCTTCCAGGATCATTTCTACAGCGCGGGCAATCTTTTCCTGGTCGATCATAACATCTTACCTCGCTTTCAAATTATGGTCAGCGATGAAAGGCTCAGCAGAAGTCCGTGCAGCAGCGCACAACAAACAATATTTTCCGTGCGCAGGTATAAATAACCCAACACGATGGCGCTGCCGGGCGCCAGAACCAACAGCTCTACCATGGTGTACGGATAGGAGAGCAGTTCGGGAGTGCCCAGTGCGACAATGATAAAATGAACCAGTCCGGCCAGAAGCGCAGTGAGCAGCAGGCCTGCGGTGGCGCCCCACTGTCTGCCCAGCATGGTTTGAATATAGCCTCTCCAGATCAGCTCCCTGGCCAGGCCGACAATGAAGATAGAAAAGAATAAAACAGCGATGGATTTGGGACCTTCAATGGGGCACTGGTGGGGCACACCGCGGGTAATGAGCATGAACATGAGTGCAGCGGCTGCAGCCATGAAATAGCCCCTGTGAAATACATTTCTCCTGAGAGCCGTATCCCTAAGATCGATGATCTTTAAATAGGACAGAGTGAGCAGCAGGGCAAAGGAGACCAGATAACCGAAAAGAAAACTGTAGTCCGGCAGGTCTTTGAAAAGCGGCAGCAGCTCGCCGCCCAGCGCCGGCAGCACCGCCGCACCGGCCGGGAGAAGGGCATTTTTTCCGGGAGCGGCTTGATAAAGGTTTTCCCAGTAGCGGGAGGGCCGGTGATCCAGGGAAAATATAGTCAACATCAATAAAATAATTGCTATCAGTGTGGCATAAAGGGCCAGGGAACTGTAAAGCCTGGAGGGCGGTTCGTCCAATGTGGGCGGCAAAAGCACTTCTCCCTTTTCGGAAATGAAATAATAGTAGATGGAATCTGCGGCGGGTACAAATGTAAGCGGAATTACCTTGTTCCATATGACAGGCAGCCCCGGCTGCTGTTCATAGATGCGCTCCACATTATGTCTCGCTTCAGCATCCTCGGAGGGCATAAAGATTACGCAGCCGCGGATTTCATCAAACAGATTCCCGTCTATGACCATGAAGATGCCGGCCGGATTTTGATCAGGCAGCTGATGCCCGGACAATTCATAGTCACCTTGGGCAAATATAATTGCCGCCTCCTGTTTGTCATTCCGGTAAAGGGGCAGAATCAGGCCCCCCCCGGGGTAGGAGACTCCCAAATCGCCAAGCCTGAAAGCCCAGGGCTCAAAACTGTACAATTCTTTTATTTCATAGTTCACCGGCGGTCCGGCAAAGGATCCGGGAAAGTAATAGGTCAGCAAAAAAGCCAGCGCCGCCAGTAAAGCGATGATTCCGAGAAAGACAATCAGGGTGACCAGGTAGTTGCGATTGCTGTTATTATGAAATAGCGCCATTTTTAATCCTCCAAACTTGATTCGGCTTGCCTGTTACAATTCGACGATAACGGAATATTTCCTGCAAAATAATGCTCCCTGCGCATGGGGCGGGCCCCCTGCGAAGCCCCCCTCGTGGAAAGTCCGGAACAGCATAAAAGGCTTACAAACCTTTGCCAACCGGGGTTCCGCTTTTCAAATTGCCGTCCATCTGTTATGATTGGAGATGGTTTCATGATCTAAGTGCAGGGGATCAAAAGCATGCTGCTAGCCGTGGATGTGGGAAATACGAATATCATGATCGGTGTGTTCGATGATCATGAAGTCAGGATTTGCTGGCGCCTGGCAACGGATTGGAACAGCACCGAGGATGAACTGGGGATCATTGTAAAAAACCTGCTCCATCACAGCAAAATTTCATCGCGGGACATTACCGCTGTGGCCATTTCCTCTGTTGTCCCCCCCCTTATGTACTCGCTGGAGAAGATGGCTGAGAAATATTTCTCGGTAAAGCCGCTTGTGGTCCGGCCCGACATGCAAACAGGGCTGGATGTTCTTCTGGACAATCCCCGTGAAATCGGTGCTGACCGCGTGGTTAATGCCCTGGCCGGGTATACCCTTTATGGCGGGCCGCTGATCATTGTTGATTTCGGCACGGCAACCACGTTTTGTGCCATTTCCGCCGAAGGGGCTTATCTGGGCGGAGCTATCGCTCCGGGAATCGGCATTTCCGTCGAGGCCCTTTTTGAAAAAGCGGCGAAACTGCCCCGGGTGGAGCTGATCCGCCCTCCGCGGGTTATCGGTACGAATACCATCGCCAGCTTGCAGGCCGGCATAATTTATGGTTTTGTGGGACAGGTTGACGGTATTGTCCGGCGGATGGCGAAAGAGTTTGCCCATCCGCCCTTTGTTGTGGCTACCGGGGGCTTTGCTTCGCTCATTGCCAGGGAATCGGAGACGATTGTTCAGGTTAACCCCTTTCTGACACTTGAAGGTTTACAGATAATTTATCGTAAATCTCTGAAGAAAACATAAAAGGAATACTGGAGAGTAGCGGGAAACCATCCAATATTCGATATATTCAAACTACCATGCCATGCAGGAAAGGCGGGCCTCCGGGGCGAAACTTAATATAATTGCTTCTTCAAATTGTTCCAACAGCGTGAATTTTATACAGGAGGGTTGCGGGGTTGAAGGATGACATTACCAGAGTTGTTTTCCGGTATGTTCTGCTTCTTGTACTGATGTATGGTTTTTATGTTATCGCGCATGGTCATCTTTCTCCTGGGGGCGGGTTTGCCGGCGGGGTGGTGCTGGGGCTGGGGGTGTTGCTCTACCTGCTGATCTTCGACCTGAAATGGAGAGAAAGGCTGCGCTACCTGCCGCTGGACATAGCGGTAGTTTTTATTGGCATCGGCAGCCTTATGGAGGCGATCAAGTATCTGCTCCCGACGCATCACGGACCCACCGGGGCGGCCGGCGAGCTCTTCAGTGTGGGGATTATCTCTGTAGTGAACCTGGGGATTGGCCTTCTGGTGGCCAGTACAATCTTGAGCATTTTTTACCTGATGGCGGAGGATCAGAAAAAATGAACTGGGAAGCAATTATCATAAACTACCCTTACCTGATTGCGGTTATCGTTTTCGGTATAGGCACCATTATCGTTCTTACGCAGCCCAACCTGCTCAAAAAAGTGATCGGGCTGAACATCATGACCAGCGCTGTATTCTTGCTTTACATCGCTTTTGGCAATATCGAGGGCGGGGTGGCGCCCATTCTCGATCCGGCGGCGCCGGCCGATCTTTATATCAACCCCCTCCCTTCCGGGCTGATCCTGACGGGTATCGTTGTCGGTTTCTCAACATCAGCTTTTGCTTTGGCGTTGATTGTGAAAATGTTCGCGCATTATGGAACAATCAATGCGCCCGACTTTATGAAGATGAGGTAGGTGTATATTTTTGGCCAAGATGCCGCTGTTTTTGATTCTGGGGGGGCTGATCCCATCCTTTGCCATGCCGGTCTTTGCACGCTGGAAAAGAGAACTCTGTGCTCCGTTGACGGTGCTGGTCTGCGGGGTTGTTTTTGCCCTGGCTCTGTACCTTGGCGGGCAGTATGTGAGCGACGGCGCCTTCTACCATGCGGTGGCTGACTGGGATCCGCCCTGGGGTATTGAAATAGCCATCGAACCTGTCTCGGCGCTGATGGCTGTATTGATCACCGGCCTCTACCTGATGATCGCCCTGTTCAGCTGCCGGTCTCTAAAAAAAGAGATCAACGAAGAATCGCGCGGTTGGTTCTATGTGGAATTCCTTCTCTGCATGACAGCCATGCTGGGCCTGGTGATCACGCATGATATTTTCAACATGTATGTGTTCATCGAGGTAGTCGGAATCAGTGCCTGCGCCCTGGTGGTCAGCAAGGGGGATCGTGCTTCCACCGAGGCCAGTTTAAAGTACCTCATTCTGGCTACCATAGGCTCGGGATTTGTACTCCTGGCCATAGGCATGCTCTACATGATCACCGGTCACCTGAATATGCGTTTTGCCGGGGCGGTGCTGGCCCAGAATGCGGGACAGTATCCCCATCTGATCTGGATCATGCTGACCCTTTTCGTGATCGGTTTCGGGATCAAGTCGGCGCTTTTCCCCCTGCACCTCTGGCTGCCCGATGCACATTCTTCGGCACCCTCCCCTTCAAGCGCTGTCCTTTCCAGCCTGGTGGTCAAGGTTTACATCATTGCCCTGTTCAAGATCTTTTTCATAGTTTTCGGCAATGAGTTTTACCAGCAGAGCAATACCCGGTACCTGCTGATGATCCTGGGTGGAGCGGCCATGCTTTTCGGATCCCTTTTTGCCTTTGTTCAGCTGGATCTGAAACGGCGCCTGGCCTATTCAACTGTGGCCCAGCTGGGCTATATCTACCTGGGATTGGGCCTGGGAACACCCTGGGCCATTGTGGCCGCATTCTTTCACCTGGTGGTCCACGCCCTGATGAAGACCTGCCTCTTCCTCTGCGCCGGTGCAATTCATTATCAGACAGGGGAGAAGAAAGTGACGCGGCTGAGGGATGTTGGATTCAAGATGCCCTTGACGGCGGCCTCGTTCAGTGTTGCCGCCTTCTCCATGGTCGGTATCCCGCTGACGGGAGGCTTTATCTCCAAGTACCTGCTGGCTGTGGGCAGCATGGAGGCTTCACATGCCTGTTTCATCGCCCTTATCGTCCTCAGCGGCCTGCTCAACGCGGCGTACTATTTTCCTATCATCTGGGAATTCTATTTTGCCAGCGCCGGGACAACTTCCGAACAAAGGGTTTTTCAAAGGGACAGGATCCCTTTTACCATGCAGCTGCCTATTGTTGTTACTGCAGTCTGCATCGTTGTTCTGGGCACTGCCGGGGTGCTGGCCTTTGATTATCTGCAAAATATTGTGCTGCACTTTTTAAGCTAGTCGGGAGGTGCTTGAATGGCCGGTCATCGAAAGGATATTTTGGGCGGTTTTCTTATTTTTGTTATGGTTATGGGATTCTGGCTGCTGCTTTCTGCGAGCCTGCACTGGCAGCACCTCATGGTGGGTACGCTTCTCAGTGTGGTGCTGACCATTGTATGGTCGCAGATAAAGATCGGTGATGGCAGCCGCCGAACCACCTTTACGCCCAAGCAGTTGATCATGATGATATACTACTTGCTCTGCCTGGCCTGGGAGGTGCTGAAAGCGAACATCATGGTGGCGATGATCGTGCTCAACCCCAGACTTCCCATATCACCGGGTTTGGTGATCATGCGCAATGAACTGAAGCACGATCTGATGCGGGTGCTCTATGCCAACTCTATCACCCTCACGCCGGGAACCATCACCGTTGATCTGAAGGGCGATTACCATGTGGTTCATGCGGTGACCGATCCTGCCGGGCGCGGAGTGCTGGACTGGTACCTTTATGATCTTGCCAAAAAAATTGAGGGAGAAGAGGGTTAAGATGCTGGACTCCTTTTTGCAAATTCTCATCGTGGGATTGATTGCCGTGGCCGCACTGGCCCTGTACAGAGCCTTTATCGGACCCTCAATCATTGATCGCGTTCTGTCCATCAACCTTGTTACCTCCGAGGTGGTGGCGCTGATTCTGATCTATTCTTACTTGCACGGCAGCACCCATTATATAGATGTGGCCCTGGTGCTGGTTCTGGGTTCCTTTATCGGGACCATCTGTGTTTTGAAACTTTTAAGTGAGGGCAAGCTCATCTAGCGGGCCGGCTTGAAAGGGGGAAAGTACAATCGGAACGGTTAAAGAGATTGCGGCGATGGTGTTGATGAGCGGCGGTTTCTTCTTTCTTGCCGTAAGCGCGATAGGACTGATCAGGATGCCCGATGTTTACAACCGGATGCACGCCCTGGGTAAATGCGACACTTTGGGGAACTGGTTGATCATCCTCGGGCTAATTCTTCTTATCGGGGATCTGACCTCGATAGCCAAGATGGTGCTGATCATCATTCTGGTGGCCACGATCAACCCGGTCATGACTCATCTCATTGCCAAAACTTCATATGAAACAGGCATTGACTTGTTAAAGGGCAGTTTTCATGTGGACACCTATGCGGGATCCGGTGACAGTGTTTTGGAGAGGGGTGAGCAGGAAGGATGAATCCGCTGATTGCACTGTTGTTTATGGTCCTCCTGGTTAGCGCCCTGGCCATATTCTTTTTTGAAGATCTGCTTTACGTGGTAATCATTTTCGGAGCTTACAGCCTGGTCATGGCCCTGATCTGGCAGCAGCTGAATGCGCCGGATATTGCCATTACCGAGGCGGCCGTGGGTATAGGGATGACCGTGATCATGATTACCGTAGTAACAAAGGTAGGGAGGCGGCCGCAGTGAAGAGGTGGCGCAACAGTCTCTTTATTGCCTTTGCAATTGTTTTGGTCAGTATCATTTCCTTCATGTTTCTGACGGCGGTAGCGGAGATGCCCCCTTATGGCCGGCCGGACAACCCCCCGATTAACGAGGTATGGGAACGGTATGTTTGGGAAGGGCCCAGGGAGAGCGGCGGGCTGAACATGGTCACAAATATTATCCTCGATTATCGCGGCTACGATACACTCCTGGAGACCACGGTCCTCTTTACCGCGGTGATGGCCATTATGCTGACCCTGGGAGCAGGCAAGAGCCAGAAAGATGATTAGCCGTCTCTTTATTATTCTGTAGGGGGTTGAATCAATATGCCTACCGGTGCGCAGCTGCTCATCGGAGCGGTGCTCCTTCCCATCGGGAGTGCTCTGCTGCTCAGTCTATTGCCCGAACGATCGGATAAAGCGCGCAACACTGCGGCTGTATTTATCGCCGTTGCAACTGCGGCGATGGTTGTGATGCTGCTTGCAGATCTTCTCAAGGGCCGCCTGGCCTTTGCATCTCTGCTGACCATACTTCCCGGTCTGGATCTGGCTTTCAGGGCCGATCCCCTGGCGATGCTTTTCGGAATCGTTGCCTCGATCCTTTGGATTTTCACGGTAATCTACTCTACCGGATACATGGCTCATGAAAGAAACAGGCGCCGCTACTTTGTTTATTTCCTTCTCTCCCTGGGCGCCACCATGGGGATCGCTTTTTCAGCCAACCTTTTTACCCTGTATCTTTTCTATGAATTCTTGACAATATTTACTTACCCGCTGGTTATCCACAACGGCAGCGAAGAGGCCCATGCAGCGGGTTTGCGCTATATCATCTACAGCTTTGTAGGCGCCGCCTTTGCTCTATCCGCCGTGGTGATGACCTACAGCCTGGCAGGCACCCTGGCCTTTGCTCCCGGCGGAATTGTCGATCCCGCAGCACAGCAGGCGCTTCTCTGGAGAGTCATATTTGTATGCTTTATCATCGGTTTTGGAGTCAAGGCGGCGATCATGCCGCTGCATGCCTGGCTGCCTGCAGCCATGGTGGCACCTACTCCCGTCAGCGCCCTGTTGCATGCGGTGGCTGTGGTCAAATCAGGCGTTTTCAGCGTGCTGAGGGTGATGTACTCGGTCTATGGTACTGAAGCGCTTGCCGCCCTGAATCTTCGCCTCTTTGTGGTTATACTGGTCAGCATTACCATACTGGCCGCCTCGATTATCGCTTTAAGGCAGGATGTGCTGAAGCGCAGGCTGGCCTATTCAACCATCAGCCAGCTCAGCTATATCATTTTGGGGGCGGGATTGCTTACCACCCTGGGCCTTTCCGGCGGCCTGCTGCACCTGTTAAACCATGCCCTGCTTAAAATAACCCTTTTCTTCTGCGCCGGAGCGATAATCACCGTTACGGGCAAGGAGAGGATCAGCGAAATGGCCGGTGTGGGGCGGCAAATGCCCCTGACCATGCTGGCCTTTACCGTCTGCAGCGTCGGCATGATCGGCATACCGCCCACCAACGGTCTTGTCTCCAAGCTGTTCCTGATGGGCGGCAGCCTCGATGTGGATCTGCCGGTAGTGATTGTTATTCTTATTACCAGCGCTCTGTTGAATGCCGCTTATTTTGTGCCCATTATCATTACTGCTTTATTTAAACCGGGTAATTTCAAGCCGGTAAAGGGTTTGGAGGCCCCCATTTCCATGCTGGGACCCATTGTCATACTGGCTCTCGTTTGTCTTGTCGTGGGTATAAAACTGGATCTGACGGTGCCATTTATTCAGGATATAGTGGCTTATCTGTTCTAGCCGGGCCTTTAAAAAATATATTCGTGTGAGGAAGTGATCCCTTGTGAGTATCCTGCTCATACCCGTGGCGGCGCCGGTGATTGTAACACCCCTCCTCTTTGTACTGCCGGCGGGGTGGAGGCGCCGGTTAACGGTTCTTTATTCGCTAAGCCTTTTTGCAGTGGCGCTGTATCTGGTTGCGGGTACAGGTGTTCTGGATGAGACCCTGCTGGATTCAAAATTCCTGGCACAGAGCGGGCTGTCACTGCTCACATTCAAGCTTCATCCGTATGGGAGGATTGCCGCTTTCGGCTTCGCCCTGGTGGGTTCCCTGGGCCTTCTCTACGGTTTGAAGCATACCACCACAACGGAGCAGGCTGTCTCCATCTGGGCCATTGCCGCCGCTATCGGTGTTTCCTATGCAAACAGTTACCTCACCTTCCTTCTTTTCTGGGAAATGCTGTCGCTGGCGGCGGCGGCGCTGGTTTACCTGAAAAAAACTGCGGAAGCGATAAAAATGGCCACTCGCCTGCTCATCTTCCAGCTGGTGGGCGGCTTTTCCCTGACTGTGGGCATAGTCTTGCAATACCATGCTGCCGGCTCCTTTGACCTGGTTGTCCCGCAGGCGGGTCTTCTATTCTTTATTATCGGAATCGGCATTAAAACGGCCTTTATACCCTTGCACTTATGGGTCCCCTGGGGTTACCCGGCAGCCTCCTTTCCTTCCAGTGTTCTGCTGGCTGCTCTCTGTACAAAGGCGGGTGTCTACGGGGTGGCCCGGATCCTGCCCGTCAGTGAAGGGGTTGCCTTGATGGGTGCTCTTATGGCCCTTGTAGGCGTTGCTTTTGCGCTGATTCAAAACAGGCTCAGATCCCTTCTGTCCTACCATATAATCAGCCAGGTTGGTTACATGGTTGCCGGAGTGGGGCTGGGCCTGGCTATTTCTGTCGACGGAGGCCTTCTGCATCTGGTCAATCACATGATCTACAAGGCCTTGCTGTTCATGAGCGCGGGCGCGGTAATCCTGGCCACAGGAAGCGAAAGTATCCGCGAGCTGCACCATCCCGGGCCCGGGGATGAAGGCCCCCCTCTGTGGAAAGTTATGCCCGTTGCCGCTATTGGTGCAGTTGTGGGGGCGCTTTCTATTGCCGGAATGCCCCCCTTCAACGGCTATGTGAGCAAGTATCTACTTAAAAATGGAACCCATGATTTTCCCCTCATATTCTGGGTTCTCCAGGTAGCCAGCGTGGGCACTGCGCTCTCTTTTGCCAAGTTTGTCTACTTCGGCTTCATCAAGGGAAAACTTAGAATGAAGCGATCCCCGAGCATTACCATGCAGGCGGCCATTGCCGGCCTGGCGACCTGCTGTATTCTTTTCGGGATTTTTCCCGGGCTGCTGAAAACGATCCTGCCTTTTCAGAGCTCACTGCAAGTCTACACCGTGAGCGGAGTGCTGATGGCTGCGGGGCTTGTAGGCGGAGGCATCCTGCTTTTCGCCATTTTCGCAAAACAGCTGGAAAGGGAGAGAAAGGCCCCGGAGGAGCTTGCCCGGGCCGGTCAAAAATTCAGGCTGGCGGCCAGGAACAGCACGGCTGCCCTCTGGGGGGCATCCCTTTCGCTGGGATCCGCCCTTCTAGACCGCTGGCGCAATGTTTTTGTTTCCGCGCTCCGGTCCGCCTTCAAACTGGGGCAAAGGCTTGACTACAGGCCGGGAAAGTCAGGCATGTTTCTCTCCATAAATTTCAGCAACATCGATTTCGACATAACGCTGATCATGATTATTTTAGGGATCGTTCTGGTTGTGCTCTTTTCCATTCAATTCGGGCTGCAGTCCTTTGCTGGACCCTTCTAGGGGATCGCCGCTTGGCTGCTTTTGCTGCATGCGAAGGGTCCGCAGGTGCTGCGGGCCCTGAACCGTGCTCTGCTCCCTTGCTTTGACATTTAGCCGGGGGGAGCAAAATCTGCGGGATGCTGTCCAGCCCATCGCCCCCTTTCAATAGGCAGGATCCTTTTGCAGGGGTTTGTGTTATGCCAGGAATGAGAGCTTACAAAGTTGAAAAGAGGTCTGCCTATGCACTGTTTGCCTGATTGCTACCCTTGCCTTGAAGGCCTGGCCCGCCGCTGTGCTTCGCTGGCTGCGGCGGATCCCTGTCTACGGGATGAAGCACTGGAGGCTGCACTCGCCTATCTGAAAGAAAATTTCTCTCTGGACCGGGTATCCATAGGTTTTGCCGGAGAGATGCAGCGGATTATCCGTCTTAAAAGTGGAAATGAGGACCCCTTCGCGCCGGTAAAAAAAGAAGAGATGGCTCTGGCGAGGCGCTGTGCCGAAAAACATGCTCCAGCCGGGCAAGCCTCACTGCAGGAGCTGGTGGATTTTGCGGCCAAGGGCAACGGTTTTGACTTCTTCCAGGAACTGGGCATGCTTGAAAAACAATTTCAAAGTCCGGTAAAGTTTTCCCGGAACGATACTGTGCTCCTGGAGGGATTTTTGGAGAACTGTCGCCGCCGGGGCGGAAAACGCATCATCTACCTGGCGGATAATGCCGGCGAATGTTTTTTCGATTTGCCCCTGGTGCGTTATCTGGAACAGCGGGCAAAGGTTTATTATGCGGTGAAAGAATCGCCCGTGCAAAATGATCTGACCCTTTCCGATCTTGCGGAAAGTGGCATAAAAGAGCAATTCGGGAATGTAGTGACCACGGGGACAGATTCACCGGGGCTTGATCTGGCCCAGGCCTCTTCATATTTTCAGGAGCTTCTCGGAGGGGCGGACCTGGTCGTGGCCAAGGGGATGGGTCATTACGAAACCCTCCCCGAGCTTTCCCTGGCCCAGCCGGTTTTCTTGATTTTCCAGGTTAAATGCGATCCGGTGGCACAAACCTCGGGTCTGGCCCGACATAGCTATGCCGCTTACTTTCTATAGCCAGTGCGCCATTTAAAAAATCGAATAATTACTATTGACAAAATCTTCTGATGGTGCTATGTTTTTATTGGTCCCGGTCGGTTGACCGAACGAAGGGGGGTGACGTTCTTCCATAATCCGGAGCCCCAAAATATGGATAATCCTGAAAAAACCAGGGATAGGATACTTCGTGTTACCGGGGAATTGATTGCCCGGCAGGGGATCCAGGAGACATCCCTGGCTGCAATTGCCCGGGAGGCGGGCATCAGCAGGGGAACTCTCTTCTACTATTACCCCAGCAAACAGAGCCTGCTCTACCAGGTCATGGAGCTCTCTTTTTGCGAGGTAACCGGCAAGATCTTGGAAACCATTGGCCGGATGAAAAAAAGGCCGGAGGCAAATACGGCTGACCTGCTGCATTTTACCCTGCAGTCTATCGGGGAATCCCGGGAACTGAACAAGATCAATTTTCATCTTTTCCAGGAAGCGGTGACCAGAGATGTCTCTTTGAAGAAGCGTTTTCAGGAAACATACCGGCAGTGGCAGGATCTCATTGCCTGCCATCTTGAGAAATACTTTCCACGAAGTGCCGCTTACCATGGGCCCAAAACACTGGCCAGGCTTGTTCTGGCCCTGATTGATGGGCTGAGCATGCAAGCGTTGCTGGATTATGCGCCGCTGGAGTACCGGGCAACAGCCGGGATATTGGCCGGTCTCTTTACAGCCGACGAAGGGGCCGAAAAAGATTATATCAAGACCAAGGAGCTGATCAAAAAATGAAAATTGTGGTTTTGGGCGGTGCCGGTGATATGGGCTCCGAGGCGGTCAGGGATCTCGTCGCTTTTACCGATGCAGAGCAGGTTACCGTTGCTGATTTGAATATGGAGGCGGCGGAAAAGCTGGCTGCTGAAATTGGCGACAAGCGTGTAGACATCAAGAAAGTGGACGCCACTTCACATGAAGACCTGGTCAAGGTGATCAAGGGGCATGATGTGGCCGCGGGCGCCCTGGGGCCTTTTTACCGTTTTGAAAGACCTATCGTTGAAGCGGTCATCGATGCCGGCGTCGACTATGTCAGTATTTGCGACGATCATGATGCCGCAGAGGCGGCGCTGCAGCTGGATCAGGCGGCAGCTGAAAAAGGGCTGAAGGTTCTGACCGGACTGGGTTGGACACCGGGAATAACGAATATCTTTGCCCGCAAAGGTTATGATGAGCTGCAGGATGTGGAGTCAATCAATGTTTACTGGGCCGGCAGCGCAGGAGATTCCGAGGGGCTGGCAGTTATTCTCCATACCGTTCATATTTTTACCGGCAATGTGGTCTCATTCCAGAATGGTGAATTTATTGAAATCAAGGCGGGCACGGGCAAAGAAGTAGTTGAATTTCCCGCCCCCATGGGCCGGATCACCACTTTTCACCTGGGCCATCCCGAACCGGTAACCCTGCCGCGCTATCTGAAAGGGGTCAATGAGGTCACCCTTAAGGGGGGCCTGGCTGAAAATTACCTGAACGGCCTTGCCAAAATGATGGTGGCGCTGGGCTTGACCGCCACTCCCTCCCGGAAACAGCGTCTGGGCAAATTGATGAAAAAATTGATGCCCATTTTCCCCTCGGATAAAAAACGCAGTCTTTCCGGTGCACGGGTTGATATCACCGGTATGCGCGAGGGCAAAAAAGTGAAAGTAACCTATGCCACTGTTGATCATATGAAGAGGCTCACCGGGGTGCCTCTGAGCATTGGCGCCTATATGATGGGCCAGGGTAAAATCAGGCGGAAAGGTGTTTTCGGTCCGGAAGTTGAAGATGCGGTCAATGCCGACGAATTCTTGAAAGAGCTGGCCCGGAGAGACATCAGGGTGGAACGCAGTGAAGTAGAACTTTAAATTTCGCCAGTGGGACAGCAGGGATGTACCTGTTTGTCCCACTTTTTTATCTATGTTGAGCTGTGCCAACAGGAGCGGCCGATACCGGGGCCCATCGCCGCCGAGTGCAGCGTTACAAATCGGTGCCCCGTTTATTCCTCCCGGATCACCGTGTACCCCTCAAATTTTGCAGAAACGCCAACTGTTCGTCCCCCTGTTTTGCTTCCGTAATTAAGTGCGCCCGCCAGCGGTGTGGCGGAGCGGGTGCGGATAGAAAGACGATTCGCGGAGAACCCTTTTCAAATTACAGCGGAGGACACCCTGTCAGGGGCAGTTCTCATCCCTTTCGCGGCACTTTCCGGGTGCCCACGGCAGTTGGCCCTGCCGGGCGCTGTTTCTATAATCAGATCAACGTCCCGACGGGGGCGGCAATAGCCGGAAGAGGGGGTGAAACCATGGCAGTTACAACAATTCCGCTCGGTTCCCGGCTTCAGCTGCGTTTGCGGACCGGCTTTACAGAGGGCGGCAAGCCCATACTGCGCACCCGCAGTTATGCCAACCTTAAATCCACCGCTGCTGACGTAGATCTGTACGAGATTGGACTGGAGCTGGCCGGCATGCAGGATCACGATCTGGAAATAATCAGGCGTATCGATGAAATGGAGCTGGAGGAAGAGGATTAGCCAACAGGGAAGATGGTCCCGGAAGGGGGTGAGCAGATGGCCAGGACACTGCAGATGATATTCCTGAACGAGGAGGGGCGCAACGTGACCATTTCGGTTCCAGATGCCCGGTCCGATCTCCTGCCGGCGGAAGTGGAAACAGTAATGTCAAGTATTTTGCAGCGCAACATCTTTCTTACAGGGGGCGGAGAAATCAGCGGGCTGCGCAAAGCACAGGTTGTTTCACGCGATGTCGAAACCCTCCTGGAGTTCTAGCGGAGCGCCAGTTTAAAAAATAGCCGGAGCATGGAAATGGGGCCCCATGGGCCCCTTTTTTTTGCGCCGGGATCGTCCCGGACCAAATAAAAGGTATGCTGCGGCGCACCTTCCGGAGGGCCCTAACATAATCTGTCACTAACGGGGCCTTTAAGGGGGGAAAGCATTGAAAAATACGATCAAGATTAACAGGCGGCACCGTCAGATCCTGCACAAAAAACCGAATGTTGTTGGTGTGGGATCGGGGTACCGCAGAAAAGAAGGCAAAAGAACGAATGAGAAGGCGATAATTGTATTTGTGACCCGGAAAATAGCACCACACAAGCTCGGCGAAACAGGGAAAGTTCCCCGTTCCCTGCGGAGCCACCGCGTCGATGTAGTTGAGATTGGCGACGTCCGCTTCATGGAGAAAGACCTTTCACCTCCCTTGTCGGAGGAGATGGGGGAAGGCTCCTCTACAGAGGGTGGCCGCTTGAAACGACGCCGTCCCTCTCCGGGAGGCGTGAGCATCGGCCATTACAAGGTGACGGCGGGCACCCTCGGATGCACGGTAAAGGATCCGTCAACAGGGGAGCGCTTTATCCTCTCCAACAACCATGTCCTGGCAAATTCAACCAACGGGAAAGATGGGCGTGCTGAAACCGGTGACCCGGTGCTGCAGCCGGGATCGTATGATGGGGGCAAGCCGGAGAACGATGCTATTGCCCGCCTCGAACGTTTTGTTCCGTTATGCTCCTCTCTGCTGCCGGCCAATTGTGCTACAGCCCGCCTCTGGGAGAATTTGGCCAACAGGATCCTGGCTGTTCTGCGGCCGAGCTACCACCTTTATTTGCAGAAAAGCAACAAAGAAGGCAACCTGGTGGATGCTGCACTGGCCAGGCCGCTCCGCAATGAAGATCTTTTACCCGGGATCATGGATCTTGGAGGGATCAGCGGTACAGCAGAGGTCTATCCCGGGGACAAAGTGGTTTTCAGCGGGCGGACCAGCGGCGTTGTCAGGGGTACGGTCATCGCCCGCGATGTGAGCCTCTATATTGCCATGGAGCCGGGCAAAGAACTGTATTTTATTGATCAGCTGGTTACATCTGCAGTTTCCCGTCCCGGCGACAGCGGCTCACTGTTGCTGGATGAACAGAACCGGGCGGTGGGGCTTCTTTT
>JAPXLS010000026.1:0-16978 GCA_033809435.1 Bacillota bacterium | reverse complement strand
CCGGCCTGTTACAATAACCACCCGGTTGCCGGTAACGGCGGCGGCGGCATCTGCTATGTAGCTCAGCATCGGCCGACCGCAAAGGGGATGCAGCACTTTTGGAAGAGAGGAAAGCATTCTCTTTCCCTCCCCCGCCGCCAGGACTACCGCCCATGTTTCTTCCATAGAGCTCCTCCTCAAAGTGAGTTACACTTTGATTATACTACAGGCGGAGGAGGAGGGACAAAACATACTTTCTAACGCTTACCCCAGGGCGGGTTCCATTTCCAGCTCTTTGAAATAGGCGTCGAGGATCGCCTGCTGGATCTCCTGTCTTGCATCAGTGTTGATAGGATGAGCGATGTCCTTGAACTCCCCGTTGGGGGTGCGTTTGCTGGGCATGGCCACAAAGTAGCCGTTATTCCCCTCGATGACCCGGACATCATGGACCACAAACTGATCATTTAGAGTAACCGATACGATCGCCCTCATTTTTCCTTCCTGGTTAAACCTTCTGATCCTGACATCTGTTACCTTCACAAGGACCACCTTCCCGGTTTAAAGTTGACAAAAGGCTTGCCTTCTTCTTAATAATGAAACTAATTCAACGATCACTTGATAAAATCCTGCCTGTGAAGAAGAATTCCTTTTTTATTATTTTTCCAAAGCCTGACGGACTATCTCCAGATCGCTGATTTTGTCAACATCCGTACCGATCTCCACAAATTCGCAGGATACGGCCCGGGCCTTCGCCCGCATCATTTTTGACAGATAGCGCTCAAGATCTGTCACCGAAAGGGTTTTCAAAAGAAATTTGAAAATAAAGCTGGGCGGTAAAATGCGAAGCAGTTTCAGGGGTTTTTTCCGGTAAGCCACAAATAGATCCAGCCGGGAACGGCAGCGTTCAAACCAGTCCGGACGGAGCAGAGCAATATTGCCGCCAGTATAATAACCCTCATGCAGCCGAACATAGGTGCGCTTCATCTGCGGAAAACGCTTTTGACAGCTTTCCCGCAGCAGGATGGGATAGTAAAAATCTCCCTCGAAAGGAGCGCATCGTTCAAGGAAGCCTTCAATGGCTGCCCGGTTGATCAAAGGAATATCTCCCGTGAGCACCAGGCATGGCTGTTTACCATCCAACGCCTTCAAAGCGGAGGCAATGTTTGCCAGAAGGTCCCCCACTTCGGGAAGGGGCATGAAATTGTAGCCCCCTTCAAGCAGGGCAGCCAGCTCTTCCCCGGGACCGACCACGGATATTTTGTCAATGGAGGGTGAATCTAGCAGTGCTTCGATAATATAGCCAAGCATGGGGCGGCCATGAATGCGGATAAAAGACTTGTTGGAGACTCCTTCCTGCTCTGTAAGAGTATCATTTTTCCCCCCGCCGGCCAGGACAACGGCATCAAACATGGGTCTCACTCCCTTATCTTGTCAAGTTCAGATCTGGTCCAGCATAGAAAAACCCGGTTGTCCTTTTCCTGAAGGAGAGAACTTGCAGCAGCGCGGGCAGAAAACAGGCTGTCGCAGAGGACAAAATAGGAGGGCCCGCTACCGGACATGGCCGGAGGCAGACCGAGATCTATAAATTGCTTTTTCAGCTCGCCGAGACGGGGCTGCTCCGTTAAAACTGTACTCTCCAGGGTGTTGGTTGAACCGGCGGCAAACCAATCATGCAGCTGCTCTCTGTTTCGGGCTTCTATAGCGGTGATCAAGGGCTCCAGGAGGGGGGCGCCCAGATGGGCCGGTTCCAGGGCACCGTAAACCTGCGCCGTGGAAAGGGGCAGGTCCACTGGAAAAGCCAGGACTACCCAGTGGAAGGGAAGAGAGGGCAATATCATTAATTTTTCCCCCCGCCCCTGCGCCAGTGCTGTCCCGCCCTGCAGGCAGAAGGGTACATCGGAACCGAGAAGGGCACCGGCCTCTGAAAGCTCGGCAGGGCTCAAACCCAGTTTCCAGAAATAGTTCAGCCCCTTCAGCACTGCGGCGGCATCACTGCTGCCGCCCCCGAGTCCCGCACCCACGGGTATATTCTTGTAAAGGGTAATTTTAACTCCGGCTAGACGGCGCCGGCCCGCTTTCTCTATCAGAAGGTCCGCCGCCCGGCAGACAAGATTATCTTTGTCGCGAAGAGAGGGCTCGGTACAAAAAAATTGCCAGCCTTCACCGTGGCGGGGTTCAAGAAGGATGGTATCGGACAGCGACAGCTGCTGCATAACGGAACATATGTCGTGATAACCGTCGGGCCTGCGCCGGAGGACCTTCAAACCCAGATTGATTTTGGCCGGAGCCTTGATCTTCATGGCTTTTACCATTTTCCGAATTCCCGTTTACATCATTCTAACGAGGCGGGGATTATCGGTCAAACCGGGAATGCGGCCCCTTTTCGCAATGGCCTCTCCCCGGATCTCTTTCAAATCCATGGTCATGTCAACGGCCGGAGCGCGCGAGATGTAGCTGCCCACTCCAAAGATATCGGCCCCCGCCCCGGCCAGGATGGAGATCTTTTCGGGATCAAGCCCTCCGGAGGCTACAATCCGGACTTCCCCAAACCCGGCCTGATCGAGCCGCGCGCGCACCTCCCGCACCAGCGCCGGTGTAACCCCGCCCCTTTCCGCAGGGGTATCCAGCCGGATTGCAGACAGTTTTTTGCCCAGCGCCCGGGCCACCCTGAGCGTTTCTTCGGCTTCGTCCTTGAACGTATCGACAAGTATAACCCGCGGTTCCCCTGCCGGAGCATACCGGTCATAGGCCAGGGCCAGCTCTACGGAGTCGCCGGCAATCAAAAAGGCGGCATGGGGCACCGTTCCCGAAGGTTTCCTGGCCAGCAGCCGGGCACCCAAAATACAGCTGCATCCATCAGCACCGCCGAGCAGGGCCGCCCGCTCCATCACCGGCGCCACTGCCGGATGAACGTGGCGTGCGCCGAAGCAAAGCAAGGTCCGGCCGCCGGCAGCCTCCTTGCATTCCCGCGCGGCGCCGGCCCATCCGCTGGCGCTGGCCAGCATACCCAACAAAGGAGTTTCATAAATGCCAAAATTCCCGTAATCCCCTTTTATGCGCATGACCACCTCTTTTTTT
This sequence comes from Bacillota bacterium, assembly GCA_033809435.1. Classification (GTDB taxonomy): domain Bacteria; phylum Bacillota; class Dethiobacteria; order DTU022; family DTU022; genus JAAZIN01. Next base: position 13,921 of record JAPXLS010000026.1, on the reverse strand, counting down.
GACATCCTCTCCCCTTCGGGCAAACTCCAGACCTGCACTTTTGCATCGCGAAGAAGGTAAAGCGCCTCCTCGCTTCCTGCAAAAAGGCCTTCCCGGGAAGCAAAAATCTCTGCGGTGACCTCCGTTCTCGCCAACCCCATCGCTTCAAGGAGATCCCTGGTGCGCACAAAATAGAGATCAGTAGTCCACCCCTTCTCTATCTCCGTATGGGTGGCCGTGTGAAACCTGGCGGCAGTTTCAGGCGGAGCCTTTTCGATATCAGCCAGCGTAATAGGATCCACGGAGCTTTTCTCCCCTCAATAATATCGGATTAAAACAGAACCACTCCCAGCGTCTTCTCCATTTCCCCAAGGGCAAAGCGGTGCGCCTCCTCCTCGATCCCGCCCACAGCAGCAGCACTGACAAAAACACGGTAGTTCAGCATCCGGGCATCGGCGGCGGTATAAAGAACGCATATGTTGGTCACCACTCCCGTCAGCTCCAGTTCGGATACCCCCAGTTCGCGCAATGTCAGATCAAGATCTGTGCCGAAAAAGGCGCTGTAGCGCCGTTTGAAAATCAACCTCTCTCCGGTCCGGGGGGCCAGCTCTTCGATAACATGGGCGCCGGCATCCCCTTCCAGGCAATGGGGAGGAAACATATCAAACTCCAGATCGCCCTGGAGGTGACGGTCACAAATATAGATGACCGGTTCTCCTTGATTCCTGAAGTGATCCAGCCGTTCCCCGATTGCCGGAACCACCCTTTCCGCTGCAGGACCGATATAGAGCGCTCCTTCAGGTTTAATAAAGTCGTTCAACATATCAATGATCAACAGGGCTCTCATGGGCAACCTCCCAAATCAAAAATTTATAAAAAGTATTCCACAATAAGTGCCCCGATCCTTTTTTTAAAAATGCATGCCCGCCGCAGCGGGCATGCAAGCCGTCTTATGATTCCTTCCGGAGCGAGCGCTCGGCCCGTTCTATAGCCTTCTTGACCAGGTTGCCGCACTGGCGGGAACTGACGCTGCCCCACCCTTCACGGCGCACCAGATCTTGCACTCCCAGTTCACCAGCGAGCTCATATTTGAGTTCTTCCGACATCACCGGGCGACGGCGGCGACGCGCCACAGCATCAACTCCTTTTCATAAAATAAAAGAAGACGGCATCCATAGTCTATGATCCACGGTCTTTCTTTAAACGATCTGAATACTGGAGGCGCTGTGAGCAATGTGATTAATTTAACAAAAAAACCGTCACCTGAATTGACGGTTCCGGTTTTTTATTCTTTGCATAAAAGCTACAGACCCACGGTGCGATACATCTTCTCCTCACCAAAGCTCAATTCGACCGTTTCTGTGAGCACATCTGCATAGGTGAAGGAGACCCTTTGAAAATAGTTCGGTTCGTCGATCCGCACCACAAAGATGGAAGGGTAGGTGTTTTCCAGAATGCCCTCTTTTTCAAAGGTTTTCCGCCGCCCGCGGTTGGCCTTTAATCTTATTCTTTGTCCAACGAAGGGTTCAAGCTTTTTACGAATTTCAAGAAGAACGTCTTTAGACAACGAAAAAACCACCTTACCTTTGCTGTTTAATAGATTTTAACATAAATCCGCCTGTTTTGTCAAGAAAATAGCGAATTCTGCCCCTCCATTCACAGCAATTCAATGGGTAAACCTGTCGGCTATGGTGGTGGCGCCGTACGATTCGGGTTTGATCCGGGCGGGGTAACCGCTGCCGATAACCATCCCCACCACCTCCTTGATGATTTCCCGCGTCTCCCCTTTTTCCCCCACATCGAGGTGAATCTCCACGTTCAATTCCTCTTGCCCGTTCTCGGCCAGCTTTTCAGTAACCTTTGCCGCCACCTCAAGACTGAGAAAAGTCTCATAATAGATCCGTTGACGCAGGCTTTCCATGTAGCGTGTCCTATGTTTGCGGTAGTAGAAACGTCCCCCCTTGCCGATGCGGTGCACAATAATCGCAGTGACAAAGACAACGTTTCTTTGGGTGTAAGAATGGGAATCGGTCCCGATGATCAATTTGTACTTGTCTTCGGGGTTCTCGTTGGAATAGCCGGTGATATCTTCAAACACAGCCGCAAAGGTGAGCTTCCCTTTAGTTGGGCTGTAAAATTCCATGGGTTAGACGACCTTTCATCCATGTTCAACGGTACAATTGTAAGTGATTCGAGCCAGTTTTGCAAATTGCGCCGTGGTAAGCGTCTCTGCACGGGTCCGGGGATCAATTCCCGCCTGGTGCAGCACGGAGAGGAGCTCCTCCCTGGTGGAAAAACTGGCGCTCCCCAGGCTGTTGATCAACATTTTTCGGCGCTGCTGAAAAGAGGCTTGCACAATTTCCCAGAACACCGCCTCTTCACCGGCGTCGAGTTGGCGGCTGCGCTGCCTAAGCTCCACCACCGCCGAATCCACCTTCGGGGCGGGCCAGAACACATGTCGGGACACGGGAAATAGCGCTCTTGAAACGGTATAGTAACTGCAGAATACCGATAGGGCGCTGTAGCCGGCGCTGCCCGGCGCCGCAGTGAGACGCCCGGCAACCTCCCTTTGGAGCATCAACACGGCCTTTTTGAAAGGGAATTTTTGCCTGAAAAGCTGGTAAAGCAACGGTCCTGAAATATAATAGGGAAGATTGGAAACAAGAACCCCATGCTCATTGGAGCCGAATTGGGACTTCTGCAGCTCCGCCCATTCCGCCTCCAGCGCATCTTTCTGCATCACCCTGACAGCGGGAAAAGGACGAAGCAGCTGTCCAAGCGCATCTGCCAACCCCCGATCCACCTCGAGAGCAATGACAGCCAGACCGCGGCGAGCCAGTATTGCCGTCAGGGCACCCGCCCCCGGCCCGATTTCGACTACTGTGTCGCCGGGGCAAAGCGCCGCCGCATCGACAATTTTGCGGGCAATGTTCCCGTCAATCAAAAAATTCTGTCCCCAGCCGCGCCGCGGGCGCAGGCCCCTTTGCTCCAGATAGAGCTGCAGCTCGCGCGGCGAGGTCAGATCAGGCAGTTCGGCTCCCCCGGGCATCACCAATCATCCTTTCCAGATAGAGAGTGCAATCAATATTGATTCAGGAGGTAGACTTTTATGCCGCGCCTCAGCCCGAATTTGGCCACATCGCAATGATAATCATAGAGCAGATCTATTTTATGACCCTTGATTGCCCCGCCGATATCCTCGGCCCTGGCAAATCCGATCTTGCCAATTCCAGGTATAGGCTCGATATAGAGCAGGCTTCCCAAGGGAATCACCCGCGGATCTACAGCTACCATCCGCGGCGAACTGAAAGTGCCGAGACCCTGGACCGCTTTTTTGCCGGTGTAAGTATAACCGTTGTTGTAGGATCCCGTGCAAAAAGAATGACCGTTTTTGTCCAGCGGGCAGCCTGATTCAGGCGTCCCCGGGCAGTAGGAGGTTGCAGTCATGATCAGGACCCGGTCAAACTGCATGACGCGCCCTTCCCTTTCCAGTGTTGTATTGGCACCATGTTCTACAATTTTCTCCTGCGGCTTCTCCAGGAGAACAGAGCCCACAACCTCCTCTTTTACCTGTACACCATCTTCAAGCGTGATTTCAATGAGATCCTCCTGGAGCCCCGCACATCCTTCCCGGATTACCCTGGTCAACCCCCGATCAAGCAGGGCATTTTCCTGTACAATCTCTTCGAAGGGAACATCACTGCGGCTGCTGGCATAGCGCTTTTCAACGCGCACAATTTTGATCAGCGCGCCGTCGTAAACCTCCTCGAGCCCGGTGGGTTCGATCCGATCATCGGGCCCCAATTCAAAACCCTCCGCAACAAGCAGCTCCTTGACGGAAACCGTGGGTGTGAGGATCAGTGAAAGGCTGTTTCCATCAATTACGGCCACCTCAAAAGCTCTGTGTACATCTATGCGTGTCTTTTGAGATAGAATCGTTCCGCGATCCGGAACCACCCTGTCGCAGGGATGGAGCTGAATTCCTTTCTCGCCGAGGAGCTCCTCCACCGTCCGGCTGAAGGTGACAGATGTGCAAAGCTCCTCACCGTCGACATAGACAGAAACCGTATTCCGGGCATAGTGGTAAACAAAGGCCGCCAGTACAATTATACAGCCGTAAAAAATTAACAGGGGGTGCTTTCTACAAATATTGATCACGGTGCAGCCAATCTCTTGGAAGCTTTTTTTCACCGGAAGCAGGTCCAGGAACGGCCCCGGTTTTCGAACATGCCGGGTCTGCATAATCTCTCCTCCTTACGCCAGAGACATTTTATCCTCTGCCCCAACTGCTGTCAATTACTTCACCATTTGAGCAATATTTAGTCTAGCCTGAACAATTGCCGCTTATGCCGGGATTGCATCTCAGCAAATAAAATAAAAAATAATGACAAAATGGCCCCGATGCTTTATAATGAAAGTTAATCAAAGCTATATTTAACCTCGTTTAGCAATTTATTTCCGGAAGGGAGGTCGCCTTTCAAGGAAGAGCCGTTCGAAGATGAAGTGCATGGTAGTAGAAAGGGATCAAAAATTTTAAGGAGGCGTTTTATCAGATGGCAAGCTTTCAGGACCTGGTTGGAAACCTGCGCACCAAGCTGGGAAGCGCGGATCCGGACAAGATCAAGGGGATGAATGCTGTATACCAGTTTGACCTTTCCGGAGATAACGGCGGAGTGTTTCATGTAAAGGTAGCCGACGGCGCAACTGAAGTGGTTGAGGGTGCCTCCGACAGCGCCAACATTACTATCACTATGGCCGCGGATGATTTCGACAGCCTGCTTGAAGGAAAGCTCAACGCCACCTCCGCCTTTATGGCCGGCAAGCTGAAGGTCAAGGGCGACATGTCCCTGGCGATGAAATTGCAAAGCCTGCTCGGCTGACAGTTCCCATAACCAAGCAGCAGGTAATCTGCATGGAAAAGGCGCCCTGGTCACTGAGAACCGCGAACAGCCCGGTCAGGAAGCGGTACGGGGTAATAGATATATCCCACGAAAGCAGCGCAGGCAAAAAGACGCTTTAGCCTGCAAACCGGAGCAGGGCGATCCAAAAAGAACGGATGATGCGACGGCCGTTACAACCCCGGTGAATCAGAAGATCATGCATAAGCGGTGGTATTCCAGGCTTCGGAAGGAGCCAAATATATTGGCGGCAGGTTTTACTCTTTCCGAAGACTTACATCTTTTCACCTTCCCGGATACTGTCCGGTCTGAAAAGGGGTTCCCTGCAGGGAACCCCTTTTCTCTCACTCCCCCCGCATAAAACAGCTTCGCAGCGCTAGGGCAGAATCTCCAATGTTACAGCACCCACCCCAAAAGACTGCATGCCGATCTCTGCCGCGGCGGCACGGGAGAGATCGATAATCCTCCCGGCAACAAAGGGTCCGCGATCATTGATTCGAACAGTCACACTTTTGCCTGTTTTTAGAAACGTCACCCGGACTCTGGTCCCGAAGGGCAGGGTCCGGTGAGCCGCTGTAAGGGCGGTCTCATCAAAGGGTTCCCCGCTCGCCGTTAGCGCACCATGCAGACCGTCCGCTCCGCCGTACCAGGAGGCCAGCCCCTGCAGGACGCCGGGCGGCCGCTCGCCCCGTGAGGGTAGTTTTTCCGGCGGCTCCACCGTATGATGATTCTGCGGCGGCGGGAAGATCAGCAAAGCCCGCTGCTTGCCCGCCCTACCCAGGGCCACATCTTTTTTTTCGAGGAAACTGTCGCAGCTCTCGATACCGACCTTTTCGGCCGCCCGAAAGCTGCGCTGCATGAACAGCCCGCCTGAAGCTGTCGCCAGGGCAAGCAAATAGAGCCCTGCTTTCCCCGCCTTGCTGCTTGAAAAACCGGGGCCGATCATCTTTCTTCCCCCTCTCCTGTTCCAGATCTCTATCTGCAGCTTCATCTTATTATATGTATTCTTCTATATCCCGTTGCATGACTGTTTTTATGGCCAGAAGAGGCGGGCAACATTGGTTTGCACCCGGCGGCAGAGCTCGTCAAGCTCCAGCTCCAGGATAAGGGCCACCCGTTCATATGTTGCCCTGACAAAAGCAGGTTCATTGCGTTTCCCGCGATGGGGGAGCGGCGAAAGATAGGGAGCATCGGTTTCCAAAAGCAGCCGGTCAGCCGGGATTTCCCTGATCAGCGCCCGCAGCTCGCGGGAGCGGGGATAGGTCACGGGCCCCGCAATAGAGATGTAGAAACCCAGCTCCAGGAAGGCTCCCAGATCCTGCGGGGAGCCGGAAAAACAGTGGGCTATGCCGGCACGCGGCGGCATCGTCTCGCGAAGTATTTGCAGCGTTCTGTTATGGGCTTCCCGGCTGTGAATAACCACCGGTTTGTTCAACTCCACGGCAAGCTCGAGCTGCTCGCGAAATATCTGCTCCTGTCTGGGACGCGGCGAGAGATCGCGATAAAAATCTAGGCCCATCTCCCCAAGGGCAAGCACCCGCCTATTTGCTGCCAGGCCGGCCAGCCTGGAAAGGTACTGCGGCGATACCCCGGCAGCTGAATGCGGGTGGACCCCCACAGCGGCCCACAATTGCGGGTAGGCTTCGCTGAGCGCCACTGCAGCTTCGGAGTCGGTTTCATCGCTGCCCACATTTATGATCATGCCCACTCCCGCCGCTTGCGCCCTGTTGAGTACATTATGCAAATCGGATCGATACTGGGGCAGGTTCAGGTGGGCATGGGTGTCTATAAACCGGGCCAATTTCAGCGCACCCTGCTCCCGGGAGCCAGCAGCCGGTCCAGCGTGGTCAGGGCCAGATCACCCCTGTCGTCTTCCGCCGCAAGGAGCATCCCTTCGGAGAGATGACCCCGCAGCTTGACAGGCTTAAGATTGGCCACAAAGAGAACCTGGCGGCCGATCAGCTCTTCAGGCCTGTAAAACCCGGCAATCCCGGCCACAACCTGCCGCCGCTCCCCGGCTCCCAGATCCACCGTGAGCCGAAGCAGCCTGTCGCTGCCGGCCACGGCGGCTGCCTGCGAAATGGTAACAGCCCGCAGGTCAATTCTGGAAAATTGATCCATGGTAATCAATCCGGATTGCTCATCCCCGGATCCGGCCCTTTCCTGCGGAACCTTCTCTTTCCCGGAGCTGCGCTCCCCGCCCTTCTTTTTCACTATTTCACCGGGGAGCCGGCGGTGCAGCTCCCGGCCCAGGTTCAGGCGCGGGAAAAGGTCTTCCTCCCGGCGGATCACTGTTCCCGGTTTGATGCAGCCCCAGTGCTGCAGGGCGGCCCAGTCCCGGGATTCAACCTCTTTCTGCAGCCCGATCTGGCTCCAGATTTTATCAGGTGTGCGCGGCATGAATGGCCCCAGCAGCGTTCCGATAAACCTGATGCTCTCCACCAGATTGTAGAGAACTGTCCCCAGCCTTTCACGTCCTGCCGGCTCCCTGGCCAGCTCCCAGGGGCTGTTCTCATCGATATATTTGTTGCTGCGCCGGATCAGTTTCCAGAGCTCCGCCAGCGCCTCGTGAATCTTCAAAACCTCCATATGTTTTTCCATCGCTGCAGGCGTCTGCAGGGCCAGCTGCTGCAGCGCCCTGTCGCTTTCCGCTGAAGCAGAACCCGGTCCCGGCAGAACCCCTTCAAAGTAACGTTCCACCATCGTCAGGGTCCGGCTGACCAGGTTGCCCAGATCATTGGCCAGATCGGTATTGATCCGCTTGATCAGCGCCTCCAGGCTGTAAACCCCGTCCTGACCCATGGGAATCTCCCGCAGCAGGAAGTAGCGCACTGCGTCGGGGCCGTAACGGTCAGAGAGAACCAGGGGATCAATGACGTTTCCCTTCGACTTTGACATTTTCCCTTCCTGCATCAGAAGCCACCCGTGTCCGAATATGGTGCGAGGCAGCGGCAGCTCCAGCGCCATGAGAAATATGGGCCAGTAGATCGTGTGAAAGCGCAGGATATCTTTGCCGATAAGCTGCAGATCCGCCGGCCAGAAACGGGCCATCTTCTCGCCGCCCCCTTCGCCGTAATCCAGGGCGGTGATATAATTGCTCAGCGCATCAAGCCATACATAGATGACGTGACCGGGATCAAAGGGAACGGGAATGCCCCAGCTGAAAGAAGTTCTGGAGACACAAAGATCCTCCAGCCCCGGGCGCAAAAAATTGTTGATCATCTCATTTTTCCGCGAAGGGGGCAGTATGAATTCCGGATGAGTTTCAATATGTTCCTGCAGCCGCCCGGCGTAACGCGACATGCGGAAAAAATAGGCCTCTTCGGAAATCAGCTCAACAGGACGTTCGCAATCAGGGCATTTCCCCCCCAGCAGCTCCCGCTCCTGCCAGTAGGCTTCGCAAGGGGTGCAATACCACCCCTCATACTTACCCTTGTAGATATCACCCTGCTCGTAAAAACGGGTGAAGATCTGCTGGACCTTTTCATAATGGCGCGGCTCCGTTGTGCGGATAAAGTCATCATAGGAGATATCCAGCCTCTCCCAGAGAGTCTTGATCCAATCTACAATTTCACCGACAAATATCTCTGTTTTCTTCCCGGCCGCCGCCGCTTCTCGCTCTATTTTCTGGCCGTGCTCGTCGGTGCCGGTAAGAAACCAGACTTCACGGCCGGTAAGTCTTTTGAAGCGGGCCATGGCATCTGCCACCACGGTAGTGTAAGCGTTACCTATATGCAGCTTGTTGCTGGGGTAATAGATGGGTGTGGTAATATAGTAGGTGTTTTTGCCCGCCATAAGCAAACCTCCTCGGGGAGCTGTACGATGACGCTATTATACCAAAACCGCCCTTCAAGTCAAGAAAAGACACTTCTATCAGATAAATATTTGTAAAGACGGCAAAATATCGGAAAAAGGCTGTTGACTTACCATGTAAATTAATGGTATACTGTTTTCACGCGCAAAATGTCGCATATTGTAGAAAAAGGAGGAGCTGGATTTTGAAATCAACGGGTATTGTACGCAAGGTAGACGAGTTGGGTAGAGTGGTTATACCCATTGAATTGCGGCGGACGCTGGGAATTGATGTGAAAGACGCCCTGGAGATTTATGTTGACGGCGAAAAAATTATCTTGAAAAAATACGAGCCTGCCTGCATCTTCTGCGGCAATGCAGACAATGTCAAGCATTTCAACAATCGCATCGTTTGCCACGAATGCATCAAACAGCTGGCTGCTGATTAGGAAGATCATGGATAAACCCTTTAAAGCCGGATCTGTTCAAGATCCGGCTTTTCTTAAGCCCTATCAACCTCTTCCACCGGATATTCCCTGGTCCGCCCCGACTCGCGGAGTTTTACCCTGACTGTCTTTTTTACTCTGTCTGTCGCCGTAACCTCCCCCTCTCCATCGGGCGTCAGCACCTCTTCACCCGTCCGGGGCAGCTCTTCGCGCGCATCCTCGTAAGCGCTCATCTCGAAACGAAGGCAGCACATGAGGCGGCCGCATACGCCGGATATTTTGGTGGGATTCAGGGAGAGATTCTGCCCCTTGGCCATGCGTATGGACACTGGAGAAAATTCCTCCAAAAAACTGGTGCAGCAAAAATTGCGGCCGCAGGGGCCGATGCCCCCTTTGAGCTTGGCTTCATCGCGGACGCCAATCTGACGCAGCTCGATCCGCGTTCTGAAGATGGCGGCAAGATCTTTGACGAGTTCGCGAAAATCAACTCTGTCCTCCGCAGTAAAATAGAAAACTATTTTACTGCGATCAAAGGTATACTCGGCGTCCACGAGCTTCATGTTCAAACCGTGACGTTCAATCTGAGCCTGGCATTTGGGGAGGGCCTCCTCCTCCCTTCTCCTGTTTTCTCCCGCCCGGCGCTCGTCGCCTTCACCGGCCAGGCGAAGCACTTTTTTCAGGGGCGTTACCAGTTCACTTTCAGGCAACTCTATCTCACCGTACACGACCTCACCCATCTCCATACCCCGCGCCGTCTCCACGATTACATTGATTCCAGGCTCTATTTTTATCTCACCGGGATCAAAATGATATATCTTTCCTGCCCGGCGAAAACGAACTCCAATTACCCTGGGCATGCAGCAAACCTCCTTTTCAATTGCAGCAGTGTCCCCTCAAGAGCAAGTCTGCGGTTAACATTGGTCGAACCCAGTTCCTGAACCAATTTTTGAAGCAGAGCCAACGCCCCCTCCAGGGCGGCGGGGCTGACTGTCCCCTTTGCCCAAAATGAAACCTCTGCCGGGACAAGCAGCAGCGACTCGCTCCCGCAAAGCAGATAGACCAAACCATCGCGGTAGTAAAGATAGAGCATCTCCAGAAAAAAAGAGAGATCTTCTTTACCGGCCAACGAACCGGCCAGAGAAAGAAGCTGCCGCGAGGAGCACCTCCCCGCCGCCAGGCTGCGGGCCAGCTCCGCCACCTCCCGAAGCCGCTCCTCGAAAGAGACATCGTCAGCCAGCCTCAAGGCCAGCCCGGGCAGGCCTTTGCTCAAACGCGACAGCAGAAGAGCCTTCTCCGGAGGCAACTTCCGCCGCTGCTCCAGAATTTCAAGAATATCGTTCCTGCTCAGGGGATGCAGCGTAAACCATTGACAGCGTGAAATTATGGTGCCGGGCAACCGCTGCGGCTTTCCGGAAAGCAGGATAAAGTAAAGGCCCGGCGGCGGCTCTTCCAGTATTTTTAAAAGTGAAGCAGAGGCCTCGGGGGTCATCAGATCCGCCTCTTCGATGAGGCAGACCCGCTTGCCGCCCTCCAGATAAAAGCTGCCCCGGATTCGGCGAATTTGATCGATCCCCAGGCTGCGGCCCTGCGGCCGGATACGAAACAGGGCCGGATGGGAGGCGGATTCGAGCAGGCGGCAGGAGCGGCAGCTGCCGCAGGCCGACGCATTTTTACAATGGGGGCAGAGCAGCGCCCCTGCCAGCGCCGCTGCCCAGCTTTTTTTCCCGCTGCCGGAAGGCCCGCATAAAAGCAGGGCATGGCTAATCGTCCCGGCAGATATCCTTGCAGCAAGGGCGCGCCTCAGCTCGGTCTGGCCGCGCAGATCTTCAAAGTTCATCAGAGCCACCTTTTCCCAATGCAGGTTCAAGAAGAGGCCGCACCCCGGACCAGACCTCCAGGTGCTGCTGTTCGGCGGAAGCGACGGCATCTATCACGATCACCCGCGCAGGCTCCGCGTCGGCTATGGCCAGATAGCCCCGGCGTACACGCCGGTGAAAGGAAAGATCCCGCTCCTCAATCCGATCCCCCTCCCTGCCGCGGCGGCAAAGGGCCTCTTCAACAGAAAGATCAAACAAAAAAGTCAGGTCGGGCTGCAGCCCCCGTGACACTTTCTCATTGAGCATGCAGATCCAATCTCTATCACCGCCGCTGCCGAAACCCTGGTAGGCGATGCTCGAATCTGTATAGCGGTCGCAGATCACCACCTGCCCCGAGCGGAGTGCAGGCTCTATGACGGTGGAAACCAGCTCCGCTCGCGCCGCCATGTAGAGCATTATCTCTGTTTCACCGGTTAGAGAATGCTCTTTTTGCAGCAGCAGCCGGCGGATCTTCTCTCCGGCGGCGGTGCCGCCGGGCTCCCGTGTTGAAAGATGAGCTATTCCTTCCCGCTCCAGCCGCTCCTTCAGCAAGCGGGCCTGGGTGGTTTTCCCGCAACCGTCAATTCCCTCCATGGAAATCAGGAAACCGCTCAAATTTTTCCTTCCTTTGGCTCCTCTTCTTTCATTTCAATTATAACATAAAAAAGCCGCGGCATTTTCGCCGCGGCTCCCCGCACTGTCTCTCTCCCTGCAAGTAATTGCAATAATATCTGTCAAGCGGGCGAACACTGTTCGCCCCCAAGTCCCGGATATCTGTCTGCCCCCGCTAAAAACTGTAGTTGGGAGCCTCCTTGGTAATCTGGATACCGTGAGGGTGGCTCTCGATGAGGCCCGAACCGGTGATGCGAACAAACTTTGTTTTGCGCTGCAGCTCGTCAATGTTTTTTACGCCGCAGTAACCCATACCGGCACGCAGCCCTCCGATGAGCTGGTAGACCATATCGCCCACGGTGCCGCGGAATGGCACCCGCCCCTCGATCCCTTCAGGAACCAGTTTCTGCTCATGCTCCTGAAAATAGCGATCATGCGAACCATCCTTCATCGCCCCCAGCGACCCCATACCCCGGTAAACCTTGTAACTGCGCCCCTGGTAGATCTCGAAATCACCCGGGCTCTCTTCGGTCCCGGCCAGGAGGCTGCCAATCATGACCACATCCGCACCGGCGGCGATGGCCTTGGCTATATCTCCGGAGTACTTGATACCCCCATCAGCGATTACGGGAACTTCAGCCTCGCGGCAAACCCTTGCCGCTTCGTAGATGGCGGTAACCTGGGGCACTCCGATACCCGCAATCACCCTGGTGGTACAGATAGAGCCGGGGCCCACACCGACCTTGATCGCATCGGCTCCGGCCTTGATCAGATCACGCGCCCCTTCGGAAGTAGCCACATTTCCGGCGACGAGCTGAACCTCAGGAAAACGTTTTTTCAGATCCCGGACCATATCCAACACCGGCTGGGCATGTCCATGCGCCGAATCAACAACCAGCAGGTCAACGCCCGCCTCCACAAGCGCATCCGCCCGCTGCAGCTCCCCGCTGCTCGCCCCCACTGCCGCGGCGGCAAGAAGACGTCCCCCGCTGTCCTTGGCGGAGCGTGGATATTGAATTGTCTTCTCTATGTCCTTGATCGTTATGAGCCCTTTCAGGTTAAAATCATCGTCGACTATGGGCAGCTTCTCCACCTTGTGGCGGCGCAAAATTTCCTGCGCCTGCTGCAGAGTGGTGCCTTCAGGGGCGGTGACCAGCCCTTCCTTGGTCATCACTTCGCCTATGGGCCTGGTGTAATCGTTTTCAAAGCGGAGATCGCGGTTGGTGATAATCCCCACCAGCCGTTCTCCCACCGTAACCGGAACACCGGAGATCCGGTAGCGCTCCATCAGGTCGGCGGCATCATTCAGCAAATGCTCCGGTGTAAGGTGAAAGGGATTGGTAATCACGCCGTGCTCGGAGCGTTTCACCCGATCCACCTCTTCGGCCTGCTTCTCAACTGACATATTGCGGTGAATCACACCAATACCGCCTTCCCGGGCCATGGCAATGGCCATCCGGGTTTCGGTCACCGTATCCATGCCGGCCGACATGAGCGGCAAATTCAGCCTGATGCTGCGGGTGACCGAGGTGGTAACATCTACATCCCGGGGCAGCACCCTCGATTTGGCCGGGATCAGTAAAACATCATCAAAGGTTAACCCTTCCCGGGAAAACTTTTCATCCCCCATTTTTTATCCCTCCCCGGGATTTGCCTCCCCGTATAATTAGAAATATGATAGCAACAACCCCTCCCGGTGTCAACCTGAACAAAAGCCCTGGAACCTCATGAATAAGAGCTCACCAAAGCCCTGCAGGCGGTTAAAAAGGATTTTATGCAGGGGGGAAGAAACAAATAGTAAAAAGAAGAAGGGAGGGAGAAAATGCCCCGGATCGATATAGAGGGTGATATCTGCTACTACGCCGGAAGCACTGCAGCTGCGGGGAAGACTCTTGCATTCTGCCACGGCGCCGGGGGCAGCCACCGCCACTGGCTTGACCAGGTGGAGGGGCTTAAAAACCAGGCCGCAGTGCTGGCGGTGGATCTGCCGGGGCACGGTGCCTCCGGTGGAAAGCCGGCGGCAGAGATTAAAGTCTACCGCGAATTTCTGCACCGCTTCAGTATGGCCCTGGGCCTGAAAAAATTTATCCTGGCCGGACATTCCATGGGCGGGGCCGTGGCCCTTGACTATGCCCTGCATTACGGTGATAGTGTGGAGGGGCTGATCCTGGCCGGCAGCGGAGCCCGCCTGCGCACGGCGCCGCCTTTATTGGAGTCCTTGCGGCGCGGCAGGACACCGCCCGAGCTGATCGAGTTCGCCTACAGTGCGGCTGCTTCTGCAGAGCTCCTGGAGAAAGCGCGGCAGGAGGCGCTCCTGGTCCCACCGCAGACCTATCTG